>JAFGWC010000008.1 GCA_016937695.1 Bacteroidales bacterium | reverse complement strand
ATTCTTTATATTGATGAAGAATCTAAAGAGTTTTTAGAGAAAAACAGAGTTAACGATTTATTAACCAAATATTGTAAATTTTTACCAATTGAAATTGCTTTTGGTAAAGAAACTGAATGGAAAGAAGGAAAAGAAATTGAAACCGACAAGTTTAACATTATTAACAATCCTACTCCGGCTTGGACAAAAAAACCGGCAGATTTAAAAGACGAAGATTATAATTCTTTTTATAGAGAATTGTATCCAATGACAATGGATGATCCTTTATTTAACATTCATCTTAATGTTGATTATCCGTTTAACTTAACCGGAATTTTATATTTCCCAAAAATCAAAAATAATTTTGAAATTCAAAGAAATAAAATTCAACTGTATTCTAATCAAGTATTTGTAACAGATTCGGTTGAAGGTATTGTTCCTGAATTTTTAACTTTACTTCATGGTGTTATCGATTCGCCTGATATTCCTTTAAATGTGTCTAGAAGTTATTTGCAAAGCGATAGCAATGTTAAGAAAATTTCGAGCCATATTACTAAAAAAGTTGCAGACCGATTACAAGAAATTTTCAAAAAAGACAGAGCTGAATTTGAGAAAAAATGGGATGATTTAAAACTGTTTATCGAATACGGAATGCTTTCGGAAGCTAAATTCTACGATAAAGCAATAAAATATGCTTTATTTAAAAATACCGACGGCAAATATTTTACTTGGGAAGAATATGAAGCAATAATTAAAGAAAATCAAACAGATAAAGATAAAAACTTAATTTGCTTATACACAACAGATTCTGAAGCTCAATACACATTTGTGGAAGCAGCAAAAGCCAAAGGTTACGATGTTTTAATAATGGATGGACAGTTATATTCTCATTTCATTAATCATTTTGAAACTAAACTTGAAAACACTAAATTTACAAGAGTAGATGCTGATGTTGTTGAAAAATTAATAAGTAAAGATGTTTCAGAAAAATCTAAATTAAAGCATGAACAAGAACTGGAATTAACATCTGTATTTAAAAGTCAGCTTCCAAAAGGTGGAAATTACATAGTAATGTTTGAGCCTTTAAGTGCTGATTCTAATCCGGTTATGATAACTCAAAACGAGTTTATGCGCAGGATGAAAGACATGTCTGCAATGGGCGGCGGCTCAATGGGCTTTTACGGCGAATTACCTGACAGCTACAATTTAGTAGTAAATTCAAATCATGAAATTATCGAAAAAATTGCAAAAGCTACTGACGAAGCCGTAAAAAATAAAATTTTGCCAATTTCTAAAGAAATCAAAACAGTTGAAGGCGATAAAGAAGCTCTTGAAACTCTGAAAAAAGGGAAAAAAGATGAAGAAATTTCTCAAGAAGAAAAAGATCAAATGGAAGATTTAAACAAAAAAATTGAGGAATTAAATAAAAAGAAAGAAGAAATTCTTGAATCTTATGGTAAAGAAAATCAACTAGTTAAACAACTTATTGATTTGGCTCTGCTTTCAAATAATATGTTAAAAGGCGAAGCTCTTGATAAATTTGTTAAACGAAGCGTTGAATTAATTGATGAAAAAAAATAGATTAATTTTACAATAATTTACCTATAAATTAAAAGCTCAAAGATTTAGAATCTTTGAGCTTTTTTTAATTAAATCTAATACTATAAAAATCAATCTTTTAAAATTTCATCAGGATTATCAAAGCTTTTATTATACTGATTCATAGCTTTATAGCTCATTCCCATACTTGAAAATCCGCCATCGTGATAAATATTTTGCATTGTAATTTTTCTTGATAAATCAGAAAACAAAACAATACAAAAATCGGCACATTCTGCTGCATCTGCATTTCCAAGCGGCGACATTCTATCTGTAAAATCAATAAGTCCGTCTATTCCTTTAACACCGCTTCCGGCAGTTGTTCTGGTTGGCGATTGAGATATTGTATTTATTCTCACTTTTTTATCTCTACCATAAATATAACCAAAACTTCTGGCAATCGATTCCAAAATTGCTTTTGCATCAGCCATATCGTTATATCCGTAAAGAGTACGTTGTGCAGCAATATAAGAAAGTGCAACTATTGAGCCCCACTCATTCATTGCATCCATTTTTCGGGCAACCTGAATTACTTTATGAAAAGATAATGATGAAATATCAAGAGTTTTCATAAAATAATTATAATCCAAATCATCGTAAGTTCTTCCTTTTCTAACATTTAACGACATTCCGATAGAATGAAGTATAAAATCTAATTTGCCGCCTAAAACCTCCATCGATTTTGAAATCAAATTTTCAAGATCATCAATGTTTGTAGCATCTGCAGGAATAATTTCTGCATTATTGCAATTTGCAGCTAATTCGTTTATTTCGCCAAATCGCATTGCAACAGGCGTGTTTGTAAGTGTAAAAATTGCTCCTTCTTCATGAGCTTTTTCGGCAACTTTCCAAGCAATTGAGCTTGAATTTAAAGCTCCGAAAATAATTCCTCTTTTACCTTTTAGTAAATTATACATATATTTAGTTTTATCAAAATTTCTGCAAATATATAATTATTTAATTATTCAATTGTGAGTTTTATTTATAGAGCTTAATAATACATATCTAAAAATCAATTTTATTTTGCTGATTTACAGATTATTAAAACAAAAAAAACAACTGTCGTTTTTTATATTATTTAATTATAGATTAAATGATAAAATTTTATCTCTAACCATTTCAATAAGCCACATTGGCGTTGAAGTTGCGCCACTAATTCCAACAGAATCAGCATTTTCAAACCATTCTTTTTTAATTTCACTAATATCAGAAATAAAATAAGAATTTTTATTTTCTGATTTGCAAATATTAAAAAGCATATTGCCGTTTGAGCTGTTTTTTCCACTCACGAAAATTAAAACTTCATATTTTTTTGCAAATTCTTTCAATAAATCATTTCTTCCGTAAACTTGTCTGCATAAAGTATTATTCACGTTTAACAGATTTTCATTTTCCGTTTTTTTTTGTGTTTCTTTAATTGCTTCAATAATTAAATTGTAATTTTCTACCGATTTTGTGGTTTGAGAATATAAATTTATTGGTTTATTAAAATCAATTTCTTCAATATCTTCAACCTTTTCAACAACAATCGTGTTATAATTTGTTTGTCCGTTTAATCCTATTACTTCGGGATGAGATTTTTTTCCGAACAAAACAATTTGGGCTAAATTATTTTGACTTTCAAATGTAGTTTTAATTTTTTTTTGAAATTTATCAACAATTGGACAAGTTGCATCAATAAGTGTTATGTTGTTTTTTTTTGCAATTTCATAAGTTTCCGGCGGTTCACCATGCGCTCTTAATAAAACTGTTTTGTTTTTTATTTCTTTAAACTCCTCATAATCAATTGTTTTCATGCCAAGTTCTTCAAGTCGCTCAACTTCCATTTCGTTATGCACAATTTGGCCTAAACAATAAAGTTCTATATTTTGCAAAAGCAATTCTTCTGCTTTATTTATAGCTGCTTTTACACCAAAACAAAAACCCGAAGTATTATCTATTTCAACAATCATAAAAAAAATATAAATATTAAATGTAAAATTAAAAATTAGAATCTAAAATAGCTAATTTTAATATCATCAAGTTCCTATATGTCTGAATTTCAACTATTAACCAACAAAAATATTTTTTTTTGCAAAATGTTCAGACATACTATTTTTTAGCGTATATTTACCAAAAAGTTCACAAATATAATTTATAATATTAGCTTTACTGAGACTAAATTTATGCTTCTAAAATTGGTTTATAACAGCCTTGATAAATGGGAGTTTTTAATCACGGCAAAACAAAAAGATTACAACTATAAAAGTTCTGAGTTTATTGATATTTTTATTTACGGATATCCATTCAATCACAAAACAGAAAAATGGATTACTCCTGAATTTATTTCCGAAAATTACAAAAATAATGATTGGTCTTTTATTGAAAATACAGAAGGTGTTTATTCAATTGTAATTTTAGATAAAAAAACCGGCAAATGTCATATAATTGTTGATAGATACGGAATTTACAGCTTATTTTATTCAATAACCGAAAAAGAAATTATAATTTCAAACAAAATTATTGAGATTTTACAAGATACTAAAAATGCAAAGCTTAATAAAGAAAGTATAATTGAATATCTTAATTTTGGATATAAAATTGGAAATAAAACCCATTTTCAAAATATTTTTGAGTTTGAAGCTGCAAATACGTATATTATTGATAAAGAATTAAATATGTTAGAAAAAAGTTATTGGAACATATTCGATTCAAATAATAAAAGTATTGACTATAAAAATTTCACCAACGTTTTTAATCAGCATCAAAATACAGCTTTAAAGTTAGAAGAAAAAATAGCTTTGCCTTTAACCGGCGGACGTGATACAAGAACTATTTTATCTGCATGTTTACAAAAAAAAGAAAATCTGAATTGTTATACACACGGCCCAAGATACCATACAGATATAATGTTAGCAAAGAAAATTTGCAACCATTTTTCGCTAAAACATAATAAATATTTATTGAACAGAAAATGGATTAAAACTATAGATACAAGAATAGAAGGTAATACTGATATTTTTAATGGATTAAATTCATTTCTCGACTATTTACATGTAAAAAAATCATTAAAAAAAGAAGAAAAAAACGGCGAGTTATTTTTATCGGGAATACTAGGTAATCAGCTGTTTAGGAATCATCCTATTGGAAACAGGCACAGCAATTCTTTAGATTTAGACAAAAATGCCGATTTTATTTTTAAAAACATCCCAAGCATGCTGTTTTTCAAATCAGATTTATCAGGAATATACAAAAAACTATTTAAAAATTATAGCTGCGAAAATTTTCATACTGATATTAAAAACTCAATAAAAAAAGAACTCGCAAAAGCTCAAAACATTGAAAAACCGGAAGATTTTGCTCAATATTTTTTATACAAAACTTATTGTTCAAACGTTGCCTCAAACTCGTTAAAATTTACAGGAAAATATTTTAAGGTTTTTGCATCCTTTTTTCATAGAGATTTATTAAAACAAATTAAGTATATACCTTTAAATGAAAGAGTTAGTGCGCAAGCTCAAATAAATATTATTTCAAAAAACAACAAATACTTATCAAGCTTGTCTTATTATAATTCAGGTAGAATTGTTAAATATATAAAGTTGATTTCAAATATGATAACTCAAAAAATATTTAAAATAAACATATTTAGCGATCCAAATCTTGTTAATTACGGAAATTGGTTAATAAATCATCATAAAGACTTTGTAATCGATATTCTTAATTATGAAAATATTGAGACAAAAGAGCTTTTTAACAAAGAAGAATTTGAAAAGTTTACTTCTATATTTTTAAAGAACAAATTTCAAATAAAAAGCAAAAAGCACATTTTATTTAAATTTTCGCTCGATAAATTTATGATTAATTTTATTTCTCTTGAATTATGGTTAAAAGAGCTAAAGAAGAATAAAATAGATTTCAATTTTTAAAAATATCTAATTTAAAAATATCATTTAACTGTTTTATTTTAAAATCAGCAATTAAAAATTTTTCATCTGTATAAACATTTTCAGCAGGAATGGCAATTGTTCTCATTCCTGCTTTTTTTGCCGAAATAATTCCTAAATATGAATCTTCAATTGCAATAATATTTTCAACTTTAAACCCAATTTTTTTTGCTGTCCTTAAATATACATCAGGTTCAGGTTTTCCTGCTTTTTCATATTCGGCAGAATGAATTACATTAAAATACTCTCTGATTTTAAGCTTATCTACCACATTATCAATTAATTCCATTTTTGAAGAGGAAGCCAAACCAATTTTAAGGTTTTTTGATTTAAAATAATCCAGAATTTCATATAAGCCGGTCATCGCCTCTCCTTTTTCAGAAATCAATTCTTGCATTTTTGAAATTATTTTTTCAACCACTTCATTTACGGATATTTTATTCCACTTAAAGATATTATACCAGTGCAAAACGACCTCGTCAATTTTTCTGCCTTTCATTTCCATACACATATCAACAGTCATTTCAATGCCTAATTCTTTAAATATCTCTATTTCAGCAATTTCCCACATTGGTTCTGAGTCAATAATAACTCCATCCATATCAAATATTACAGCTTCTATCATTTTTTGCATGCAAAAATACTCAAAAAAAAATCCCCAAAAGGGGATTTTAAAGTTAATTAATAATTATTAAACTACTTTATTCCTGCAATTTTTTCTAGCATATCAGTAGTTAAAGATTTTGGTCTTTCAAGAGGATATCCTAAAGCCCTGTCCCAAGTAATATTAGCTAAAACACCAATAGCACGGCCAATACCAAACATAACAGTATAGAAATCATACTCTTTAATTCCATAAAACCATTGAATAACACCTGATTGAGCATCAACATTAGGCCATGGATTTTTAGCTTTCCCTTTTTCTAATAAAATATCAGGAACAACTTGATAAAGCATATCCACATATTTAAAGATTTTATCATCTGGAAGATGTTTCAAACAGAAATCACGTTGAGATTGGTAACGTGGGTCAGTTTTTCTAAGAACAGCGTGTCCAAAACCAGGAATAACTTGACCACCGTCTAATGTTTCGCGAACAAATTTGGCCATTATTTCTTTAGTTGGTTCTTTTCCTTCTAGTCTGTCCATTACGTCTTGTAACCAACGTAAAACTTCTTGATTTGCTAATCCGTGTAATGGCCCGGCTAATCCGTTTAATCCTGCTGATAATGAGTAATATGCATCAGAAAGTGCAGAAGCAACTAAGTGTGTAGTGTGTGCAGAAACATTTCCTGATTCATGATCAGAGTGTAAAATAAAATACATTCTTGCAACATCATCATAAGGTGCATCAATTCCCATCATATGTGCGAAATTTGCACCAAAATCTAAATTAGGATCTGAAGCGATTATTTTATTTCCTTTATATTTCATTCTGTAAATAAAAGCTGCAATTTCAGGAAGTTTAGCTAACAAATCTGTTGAATCTTCATACATTGTATCCCAAGCATCCAATTTTTTGAAGCCTTCTTCGTACCATTTTGCAAATTTTGATTCACGTTGTAGTGATAATACTGCTGTAGAAAACATTACCATTGGATGTGAATCGGCTGGCATAGCTTTTAATATATCAAAAATATATTGTGGAACTTTGCTTCTTGATTTGAAATCAGCTATTACTTCTTTGGTTTGTGCCATTGTTGGTACTTCACCTGTCATCAGAAAAAACCAAAATCCTTCAACATAAGGATAATCCTTACCTTCAGGTTTAGGAAGAGCGGCCATAGTTTCAGGAATTGTTTTTCCTCTAAAACGAATACCTTCCATAGGATCTAGATAAGAGATGTCTGTTACTAATGATTTTATAGAACGCATGCCGCCTATAAGCTGTTCCATTGTAACTTCGCCTACTTTAACATCACCATATTCTTTTAACAAACGTGTTGTTCTTGGACGATGTTCTTCAATTTTTTGTTTTAATATTTTTTTTAATTCTGACATAATTATAATAGTTTTTATTTGTTTATTTAATCTCATTCAAAATTACGAATAAATTTTATAAATCTGCATAAAGATTTCATATTAAAGAGTATATATATATATGATTTACAACATGTTTTTTTACAAAAAAGTTGAAATATTCAATGAGATTTTATTCTATTTATCTAATTACAAGATAATTAGATGTTTATTTAATGAAAATTATTTTTTAAACAAAAATAAGGCGTTTTAAAAAGCTGATTTTTATTATTGTTTATTCAAATTTAAATTTTATGTAAATAATACAAATTCTATTAATTTATTTTGTATTAAATTTGGAAATAAATAAACTTCAATAAATTATAAAAAATGGCTAGAACTATTGTAATTTCAATAAGTATAATTTTAATTCACATCAATTCTTTTTCAATTGATTTTAAAAAAATTGAAGAACATGTAAAAAACACTCCAAAAGCTGTTACTAAATCAGTAAATGAGCTCAGTAAATATTTAGTTTCACCTTTTAAAAATGATGATGAAAAATTTGCATCAATATATTTTTGGGTGGCGAAAAATATTTCATATTCTGTTGAAATGAAAAACGCAAATATAACCTATAATGTTAATAAAGAGCTAGTTGACTATGTTATTAAAAACAAAAAAGGCGTTTGCCAGCATTATTCCGAATTATTTAATGAGTTAAGTAATTTAGCAGGTCTTGAGTCTTTTCTTATTTTGGGATATGGAAAGGAAAGAGGTAAAGTGATGGACTTGGCTCATGCCTGGAATGCAATTAGAATTAATAAAAATTGGTATTTTATTGATGCAACTTGGGGAGCTGGTTATATACAAAACAATAAATTTAAAAAAGAATTTGATTTGAAATATTTCATGGTTAAGCCCGAAGAATTTATTAAAGATCATATTTCGTTTGATCCAATGTGGCAATTAATTGATAAACCATTAAAATACGAAGAATTTAACTCAGGAAAAAGCTCAAATATCAAATCTAAAAAATTTGACTTTAATGATACAATTAAGAATTATTTTTTAATGGATAAAAAAAATCAATTAATATCCACAATTAGAAGAATGAATGAAAACGGACAGAAAAACAAACTTGTAAATGATAAATTAAAATCTGAAAATGAACATTTAAACTATTTGAATCAAAAAACAGAAGTTGATAAAATTAACGATGCTGTTTCGCATTACAACAAAGCTGTTGACAAATTTAACAATTTTAATAGTTTATTAAATAAAAAAAATGCGGGAAAAAAAATAAGCTATTCTGAATTAGAGACTGAAATTAAAAGCAGCGAGAACGAAGCTAATGCTGCAAAGAATATTTATTTAGGAGTAAACTCTTCTGACAAAAGTATAAATAGTACAAAAAATCAATCTCTAAAGCAAATCGAAAAAATGCTAAATCTAATTGAGAAACAAAAGGCTGTAATAAAAAAGTACAAGTAACATTATACTGTTTATTATCAGGAGATTAAACAAGCTTTATAAATTAAGATTCATAATCTTCTATAAAAAGCGTATAATTTTTACAATCGTTACAGAAAAATTCTTCTTCTATATAATATCCTATGTTTGAGCCATATACATCGCTATAAATACAGATTGTATTTTCACTTTTGCATGCAGCACATGTAATTGTTTTAACATTAGGAATTTTCGTCCAATTTTCTTTTGCTGATTGAGGCTTGGAATTCCATGTAATTTTAGTTTTTGTATCTCCCATTTTAATATTAAAATCTAAGAATATTTAAATTTAGAGATTACTATTTACTTGTTTTTCAAATTTTTATGTTAATCTTTAACTTTAACTTAATTTTGTTTTATAGTTGTTATGTCTGTAGCATAAAACAATATTTTCTCAACTTCGCCTTCTTCATTTTTTAAAGGCGTATAAGTAGCTAAAAGCCATTTTTCACGTCCTTCTTTTGTATGACGATGCATTATCGACTCGTAAAAGTTACCTTTTTTCACTATCTCAATTACTCTTAAGAGTTCTATTCTATCTTCGTCATGTAAAAGTTCGAATACATTTATTCCTTTAATTTCTTCAAAAGAATAATTCATAGTACTTAAATATTTTTGATTTGCATCAAGCAAAATACCATCAACAGTATATTCAACTGTTAACAAGGTGTTATTCATTGCATTAAGCTTAGTTCTCACTGTTGCTTCGCTCTTTGCCGTTTTTTCCTGTAATTCTTGCAATTGCACAACAGTTGCATTCATGCTTTCATCTTTTAGTGCTAATTCCTCGGTATATCGTTGCGATTTTTCAAGAAGTTCTTGTGTTGTAATGTTTGTTCTTGCGCTAGAAAGGCTATTTGCAATACTTTCTGCAATATTCTCTATAAGTTCAATCTCTTTTTTAGATATTTCATTTAATGATGCTATTTCAATTACACCTAAAACTTCATCTTCGTAAACCAATGGTACAATCAATAAACTTTTTGGCGACGATTTTCCTAAGCCAGATAATATATCTAAATATCCTCTTGGAAGTTTCGATAAATAAATCAGCCTTTTTTCTGATGCTGATGAGCCTACAAGAGATTGCCCAAGTTTAAATTTTCTTTTTATAAATTTGCTGTCAGAATAAGCATATGCAGAAATCAATTCCAGATATTTTCCTTCATCTTCATTTTCATACATTAAAAAAATTCCGCACAAAGCAAAATTAAAGAATTTTACTATTTTATGAGAAACGTTTTCAGCTAGTTCCTGAATGTTTTTATGATGTACTTTTAAAACATTATTTATCTCATTTGTTCCTTTCGAAAACCATCTTGAATACTCATCTTCTTCTATTCTTATTTTTTCTGTTTGCTTTGCATTTTTTAAGGAATTACTCATTTGATTTAGCGAATTAGCAAGAATATCTTTTTCACTTCGGAGATTAATATTTTTTGAAAAATCGCCTAAAGCTATAGATTTACTTACATCTGCAACTTCTTTTAAAAACATACTTATAGAAATAAATGCTTTATTCAACTGACCTATTTCATCTTCTCTATTTGATTTATATTTTTTTTGATCTAATTCAAAATTTCCAACAGAAACATTTTTAGCAAAATCAATTACGTCTTTTAAAGGCTTAATGTTATAATCAACAATATAAATTAAAATCCAAATTGTTAAAATAAGAAGAATTAATCCTACTGAAAGGTGTATCCAGAAATTAAAATTTAAACTTTTATACAAATATTGTTTTTCTACACTTAAACAAACAGACCAATCAGATTTACTTTGATCGAAATTTATTGATTTACAAAGTGTTAATAAATTATTTTTAAATAATGATTGATATTCATAATCTGAAATTTTAGTCAATTTTACATATTCAGAAAATTCTGTTTTTAATGATTTTCCCAATAAATACTGCTTCTTTTTCAAGAATAAAATTTTTCCATTATCAGAAATTATCATTATTTCTAAATTATCCTTTAAAGCATTTTCAACATAAACATCTGTTAACCAACTTGTTGATATAAATATTCTAAGATATCCAATATATCTGTTACCTCTATAAATTGGCTTAATTATAGGAATAAGTCCTAATTTTTCATCATTAATAAATTCAGGATTTAATACTTTATTTACTTCATTTTCAATAGCATTTGTAAATAAAAGCTGATTATTAAGCTCTCTAAATTGTATAAGTTTTTTATCTTTAACAATGCCATCTGTAGTTTTAGAAAAACTTATTGAATAAAAATAAACACTATCAGTGTCTAGCTCCTTAATTATTAAGGAATCAGGTAATTCTTTACTTTTTGTTGTAACAAGTGAAATATTATATATTTTATCATTATTGTAAATAATGTTTTTGAAAGTTCCGGCAATTTCTTCTGTAAAATCCTCATTATCAATATTTTTTGAAATATTTAATGATAAAATTTCAGATATGGATTGCATTTTATTTATCTCACCACTTAATAGTTTTTCATACTGATTCCCAATTTTAAGTAATAATTGTTCTGATTCGAAATTTATTCTGCTTTTTAAAGAAAAATTATAATATGTAAGTACTATAGTAAATGTTAATAACAATACTATGCTAAGCAAAACACCTATTTTTTTATTTAAAGATTTAAATTTTATCTTAAACATAATTTCCGTTTCTTGTCTGAGAGCAATTTATGTGTTTTTATTACTTTTCTTAATTTCTATGTTAATTAATGTTTTTTGTATTGATTTTTTAATTCACTAATTATGTTCTTGAAATTTAATTCATTAAATCAGAAACATCTGCTGCAATCACCAAAATCTTAATCAGCTTTCCTTCTTCGTTATATATCGGTGTTTTAGATCTAAGAATTTGAATTAGCTTACCAACTTTAGCTTTTACTGTAATTTTTTCATTATAAACTTTCTCTTCGGTCAAACTTTCGTTCGGCAAACTAATATTTACATGATTTCCAACAATATCATTATTTTCGTAACCGGTTAAGTCCAAATAATTTTTATTGGCGTAAATTAATTTACCATTTAATTCATATTCAATTCGCAATAGTGAAAAATCAATAGTGTCAAGCAATACTTCAAGTTCTTCACTTTTTTTATTTAAACTTTTAGTATTTTCCTCATTTTCTTTATTCTTTTTTCTAATTAATATCTCTTTTCTTAATATTTCATTGGTTTGAGATTTTAATTCAATTTCAAATTTCTTTGTTTTTGTAATATTTATTGATGTGTTAATTACTTTATAAACTTCACCATCGCTATTAATAACTGGCGTATAAGTTTCCGACAACCAAAATTCTTTGCTGTTTGGTAATTTTATCAATTCTTCAAGATGTTTTCTTTTCCCTTCTGCCAAATCAGTCCAAAATTGTTTATATTCATCAGAATCACCATCCATTGAACTAAAATCCTTATGGTATTTGCCAATCAAATCTTCTCTTACAGAGCCAAACAAGTCGAGATATAAACTATTGATTTCAATTATTTTACCATCAACAGAAAACTCAGCAACTAATAAAGTAGAATTAATAGCTTTTAAAATCCCGCTCATTTCAGCGCCTTTAGCTTCAGATTCTTTTTGCAAATTTTGAGTTTCTTTCAAGCTCATTTTCATATCTTCATCATGTAAAGCTAATAAGTCTGATTGTTTTCTGGATTGTTCTAAAAGTTCTTTTGTTTTATTATTTATTTTTAAACTGTTAATTGTTGAGGCAATGTTTTCGCCAATTTTTTCTAAAAATTCAATTTGATATCCTTTAAATGCTTTAAAAGATGCTATTTCAATAACACCATAAACTTGCATATTTAATAATAATGGTACTATTATTAAATTTTTTGGGGTGTCTTCGCCAACACCAGATGTAATTTTTATGTAGTCATCAGGAATATCAGTTAAAATAATAGTTTCTTTCTCATCAAATAATCTGCCTATAAATCCTTGATTTGGATATACTTTTTTCTCAAGTATTTTCTTTTTATTATATGCATAAGTAGCCATTTGTTCAAAAAACAAATCATCGGTTTTATCATCATTAATAAAAAATAATGCTCCTTGGTTTGCGCTTAAATATTCGACTAAATTACTAATTAAATCGTAGCATAACTCTGGTAAATCGCCTGTGTTTTTTTGTAAAATGTTTACAAATTTTGTTAAACCTTCCGATTCCCACTTTCTAAATTCATCTTCTTTTCGTCTAATATTTTCAGTATGCTTAGCTTCGCCCAGTCTATCGTCAATTTTCATTAAAGCGTTTCCTATTTCATCTTGAGCAAAATTTTCAGGATATTTTTGACCTAATGAGCCTTCAGCCAGTTCTTTAGCAAATGATGAAAGTTTATTTATCCTCTTAGTTATATAATTTAGATTTGCTGAAAGTTCAACAAATTCTTCATCTCCGCTTATTTCAGTTTTTTCAATAAATTTACCTTCAGACATTTGTTTTAGCGATTTTTTCATTATTAGCAGTTTTTTTCGCCAAATATTATTTCCGTATGTGATTATAATATGTAAAGTGAAAATGAATATTAGAAACCAAATGAATATTAGAAACATATTATATTTCAACTTCTGATATAACTCATCTTCAGGATAGCTAATGCATATAAAACTATCGATGCTTTCAATATATTTATATTGTATATACCACCATTTTGATTGCTCATTTTCCGGCCATTTATATCTGTTAACCTTAACGCCGCCATCTTTACTTACTGATTTTCTTAAAATATTAAAAAGTTTAGTTTTAGAATAATCCATTCCTTGATTTGTAGGATGAATTGTAAGAATACCTTTATCTGTAACAATAAAAGAGTAGCCACTTTTAAAGTAGTTTCTGTTTTCGAGAATTGATTTCAAAGTTTGACTAATTCTTTCTTTTATTCCAACATAATACATTCCTCTAATTTTTCCATCGATATAAATTGGCCTGTAACTTACTAAATACCACATATTTCGTTGCGATAAACGTCCTGTATATTGCAAACCGTTTTCAATAGATTCTACTATTGGAGATGTAGTAAGAATTATGTCGCCTATCATTCTTTCATCAGAAATATTAAGAATACTTGTTGATATATTTACATAACCTTTGTCTGTTTTTTGATAAATTGAAGTTTCAACACCACTTATTTCTTTTATTCCATCAACTATATAAAAGTTATTTTTCATGCTTCTATCGTCGATAAACCATTCATGTATTTTAATAGGAAGAATTTCTTTTGTGAAAGGATTTACAGCGTCGAATTTGATATTTGCAGAATCACTTTCTTCAAATTCACCAAATTCGTTTAATTTATAATCTGCAAATTTTAATGCTGAACTCAATAAATCGCGGTTTCTTTTCAGATAAATATCTATAAGTAACTCAAATTCTTCTATTTCAGTGGATAGCTTAGTATATGTTTCTTCAACAATATCTTGTTTACTGTTAATATATAAAACATATCCAACAGAAACAAATAATACACTGATAACCAAATATATACTAAGTTGTATTTGTGTTAATATCCTTATTTTATTGAAAATCTTCATTAATAAGTTAGCGGTTTAAAAAGTATATTCTAAAAAACTTCACTAATATAGAAAAAATTAATTTTTAAATTACAAAATTCTATAAAAATAGATATTTTGCAAGCTGTCAATAAATCTAATTAATAAAAACACAAATCTTGCCAAATGCATTTAATATTTTTTAATAATTAAAGTTAATATATTAAGACAAAAGTCATTTTTTATAAACATTTCAATATTTACATTTACATAAAAATTTATTGTGAAAAAAGGTAAAGAATCAAAACCTCATATTGGAATTTTCGGCAGAAGAAATAACGGAAAAAGTTCGCTGATTAATGATTTGGCAAATCAAGAAATAGCTATTGTTTCTGATGTTGCAGGAACGACAACAGATCCAGTAAAAAAATCATTTGAAATAACCGGATTTGGTCCTGTAATTTTAATTGATACTGCCGGAATTGATGACGAAGGCGAATTAGGCCAAAAAAGAATAAATAAAACTTTTGATGCTATAAAACTGGTTGATTTAGCTATTCTTGTAATTGCAAACAATAAAATTGCTGATTTCGAATTAGAATTAATCAAAAAGTTTAAACAATACGAAACTCCTTTTTTTATAATTCATAATAAGTCTGATATTGAGCATATTACGAATGAAAGTATACAAATTATCACAAAAAATTTTAATACTGATTTTATTGAATACAGCACTATTAAAGGTTCAAAATTTAATGATCTTGAAAAAATTATTGAGCTGATAAAAAAAACAATTCCTGAAAGTTCGTATAAATTAAATTCTTTAATTGGCGATATTGTTTCATACGGCGATATTGTATTATTAATTACGCCTATCGACATTGAAGCGCCGGAAGGCAGATTAATTCTTCCACAAGTTCAGGCAATAAGAGATATACTTGATAATGACTGCGTTGCAATTGTTTTAAAAGAAAGAGAAGTTGATGCTTTTTTGAAAAAAACAGGAATTAAACCAAAACTTGCAATTACTGACAGCCAAATATTATTAAAAGCCGATGCTTCTGTTCCAAAAGACATTCCTTTAACAGGATTTAGTGTTGTGCTGGCAAGACTTAAAGGCGATTTTGAGAATTATTTGAAAGGAACTCCAAAAATATCGGAATTAAAAAACGGAGATAGAATTTTACTTCTTGAATCTTGCAGTCATCAGGTTTCCTGCGACGATATTGGAAGAGTTAAAATACCAAGATGGTTACTTAATTTTACAGGAAAAAAGCTTGAATTTGACGTGGTTTCTGGCTTAGATAATTTGGAAAGAGATATTCGTGAATATGCTTTAGTTATTCAATGTGGCGGTTGTATGATTACAAAAAAACAAATAATAAACAGATTAAAACCTGCTATTGATGCCGATATTCCTGTTACAAATTACGGAATGGCAATTGCTTGGGTTCAAGGAATTTACAAACGAGCAATCGAGCCTTTTGTAAATAACTCTGAGGATAAAAACACAGATTACCTGTAATTAGCTGATAATGAAAAATATAGAAGACAAAAATATACTTATAAAAAAGCTTGAACAAACTAAAGAAGCTTTATTATTATCAGAAAAAAAATTCAAATTTTTATTTGATTACAGCAGCGACGAAATTTTCCTTTCTGATTTACGCGGAAATTTTATTGAAGTTAATCAAGTTGCGTGCGATAGTTTGGAGTTTGACAAGCAAGAATTATTAAAAATGAAATTTACAGATATTAAAACACCAAAATACAAACAATTGGTTTATCATAATATCGAAAAAATTAAAGAACTTGGAAAATTTACATATGAATCGGAACATGTTTCGAAAAGTGGAATAATTTTTCCTGTTGAAATGAAAAGCAGAATTATTAATTACGAAGAAAAAGAAGCAATTATTAGCGTTGCCAGAAATATCTCGGAAAGGAAAGAGATGGAAAAAGAATTGCTTGGAACAATTTTAAAAACCGAACAAAAAGAAAGAAAACGTTTTGCCGCCGATTTACATGACAGCTTGAGTCCGATTTTATCAACAATTAAATTATATTCTGATTTACTAAGTAAAAATGATTTAAAAAACACAAACAAAGCCGAAATTATTGCAAACATTGAAGAATTGGCAGATTTGGCAATTTCTACAGCTAAAGAAATTTCAAACAATATAAGACCAAATATTTTAAACGATTTTGGTCTTGCACACGCAATTTCTGAGTTTTGTTCTTATGTTAATGACACAAAATCTTTAAATATTTCGGTTAAAACAGAAGAGTACAAAAATACAAATAGAGGAATTGAAGAAACTGTATTATATCAAACAACTAAAGAACTGATTAACAATACATTAAAACATTCTGAAGCTAAAAACGTTAAAATTGAACTTAAATGCATAAATAATCAAATAATTCTTTTTTACAGCGACGACGGAATTGGTTTTGATATTGAAAATAAGCTTGAATTAAGCTCTGGATTGGGACTTAACAATATTGCAAATAAAATTAAAACAATTAAAGGCACTTGCGATTTTTACAGCAAAAAAGGAAAAGGAATGTCAATTTTAATTGCTATAAAAATGAACGAATAACAAGTATGAAATTTACAATTCGCATTTTAAATATTTTTTATGGAAATAATAAGTGTAATAATAGCAGACGATCATATAATTTTCAGAAAAGGATTATTAATGGTTTTAAATGAAATTTCGTTTGTAAAAGTTGTTGGTGAAGCTTCAAACGGGAATGAAGTTTTAGATATTCTTAAAAAAAATAAAGCCGACATTGTACTTATGGATATAAAAATGCCAGTAATGGATGGAATTGAAGCAACTAAAAAAATTACAAGTTTATATCCTGACACTCAAATAATTGCAATAACAATGCACGAAGAAATCGGCTATTTTAACAAAATGATTGATGCAGGTGCAAGTGGATTTTTACTTAAAAAAACCAATAAATCGCAACTTGAAGATGCAATTAATGCTGTTTATAATGGTGAAACTTACTTTTCGGAAGAATTTGTAATGAAAGAAAGCAAATTATCAATCAATAAAAAAACAGATATAAGTCTTTCGGATAGAGAAAAACAAGTACTTGAGCTTATTTGTAAAGGTTTTTCTAATATTGAAATTGCCAAACACTTAGGAATTAGCCAACGCACAATTGACGGGCACAGAAGCCGATTGTTCGATAAAACTGGTGCTAAAAACGCTCCAAATCTTGTGCTTTTTGCAATAAAAAATGGTTTAATTAAAGCTTAGACTAAATTATTTAAACTAATTCAAAGATACCGTTTTTTTATTGTTTCAGAATTTAATAAAAATCAGGTAATATCTGTAAATAAAGACAGTACAGATATTACTATTACAATTTTAATCCAAGATATATCCTATGCAAATGAATAACTAATTAACTCAAATTATTCATAAATTACATCTCCTTTATTATTAATAAGTTTATAAAAAAATTCGCCTCCTTTTTTATTAATATCTAATTTTGCATTATTTAAATCGCCATAAACTCCCATTAAGTTAATCAAGTCATTATTAATTTTAACAACTTTTTTTAAATAATAATATTTAGATGAAGGAAAACTTATCATTGAAATTTTCTCTGCTTTTTCATTAATTATTGTAAGCAATGTATTGTTTTGAGATTTTGATGTTTTATCAATCACATTAACAGTATTATTGTTCAAATCGGTATATTCGTTGAAATTGGCAAACAAATAATAATTTTGATTTATAGTTATCAAATCAACAAAGTTGCCGGTAAATTTTATTTTAACAGGATTTATCCAGTCTAACTCAAAGTTTTTTCCCAGACTAAATCTAACAAGTTCAAGTTCAAAATTGTTCGTACTATTTTCATTAATAGTATTACCGTAAAATGCTAATAAAATTTTATCATTAATATCGTCATAACTTAAATATCTTGCTACAGAATTATATTCCAAATCCTTTTCAATTTTTTTGTTCCCTTTTAAATCAAAACGAACAACTTTGTTTGAGACATTTCCATTTTCGATAAAAGAAAAAACTGCAAAACAGCCATCTTCATTGGCTTTCACAATTACTGAACTTTCAGTACTGTTTATTTTATCAGAAAATGTTTTAAACCATTTAATTTTATTTTCAGCCATTAAGGCAACAAAAGTATTTTCAGAATTAGCAATTTTTAAACTGCCGCCTATATACAAATTCCCTTTACTATCAGAGCTTAAACTCCTGGTATTTAACGCATTACCTAACAAATCTGTTTTTAAATTAATTGTTAAAGGAATCTCATATTTACCAAACTTAACAACTGTATCTTTTTGATTTTCATCAAAACTTTTATACATAAAATATTTAAGATTATCTAAATACTTATTTAAGCTTTTGCTGTTATTTGAATTTTGTGTAATAATATACTTTTTAAATCCATCTATATTACCAAAATTTGAATTTACAAAATCGTTATATTTTGATACGCTTCTCGGATTAATTTTGTTATCAACAATAATTTTTAAACTATCTGAATATGTTTTTTTATAAACCAACTCGCTATAATATGTTGCTTTCTTTTTTAAATCTAGCGTATTTTCACTTTCAATATTATTATCAGTTTTTTGCGCATATTCAAAAAAATTGGTTACTGCTTCCTGATAATTCAATAAATCAACAACAACAGAATTATAATCATATTTACCAATTTTAAATAAAATTTCGGGTTTTACTTTTGTTTGTATTAATGAATCAGAGAAAGCATATTTACCAGAAAGCATTTTAATTTTATTAATTAAAACAGTTTCTGTAGAGTCTGTTTTTTTTCTAATATCACTAATGTCTGTTTCAAGAGTTTTATTAAACATATCAACCCATAATCTGAAATTCCATAAATTTATTTCTGATTTTAAAAAACTACTGTACGTCAATCCTTCAAGCCTATATGTTTCGATAGGCTTTATCTTATGTTTTTGTTTATATGATTTTATAGTATAATTCTGAATTCCTTTTTCAAAATTTTCAATATAGAAAATTGTTGAATCATATAATCTTCCTAATTGCCCAATTTTATTTAATAGCGTAGAATCTATCGATAGCAACATTTCTTTTTGGTTACTGTTATTTTTATTAATTTCTAAAAACAGTTCTACACATCTATTATAAAAATCAACACTTTTTATATAGTTATTCTGAATTGATGAAACATTATGGTTATAATCAGCATTTTTTGATAATCGAGAATCAATATCTGCAATTACATCTTCAAAACTTATTTTATCATCTTTAGTAGCTTTAATTCCTTGATAGAATTCGCCGTTTTTTCTAATTTCTTTATCATCAATATATTTTTTTGACAAATTTAAATAAACGCCTGTGTGATAAATAAAATAATTTACATCTTCTGCTTGTGTTAGTGCATCATATTTATTAGACCAATATTGTGAAATTAGACCAAGTTGATAATATGCATTTGCATTAAATGGATCTTGCTCTTGATATTCCTTTAAAAGTTCATAAGTTAGTATTGTGTCTTTTTGCAAAACATATTGATAAACATCTTTATATTTTATTTCTTTTTGGCTATTAACATTATTTGAAATTAACAAAAAGGCTATTAATATTATCAGACCTATAGATTTATTCATTTTATACATATTTCAAATTTTCAATTATGTTTTTTAATAAAAATTAGTTTTCAACTTCTAGTATTCCCAGTTCTACTCTTCTGTTTTTAGATTTGTTTTCATCCGTATCGTTAGGTGCAATTGGCTGGCTTTCACCATATCCTTTTGCTATTAAACTTTCTTTTGGAATACCTTTATCTATAATATAAAACATAACAGATTGAGCTCTTTTTTCTGATAATTTCAGATTATATATATCACTTCCTACATTATCAGAATGTGCCGAAATTTCTACTTTTATTTTAGGATTCGCTTTCATCAACTCTACTGCTCTATCTAATTCAGCATACGAAACAGTAGTTAATTCTGACGAATTAGTTTCAAATACAATATTATTAAGCTCTAATTTTGCATTTTCCACTAATGATAATAAACTAACATCAAGAGTATTAGACTTATCAATTTTTAAATCAATAGATGTGCTATAATAAGCAAAACCTTCGCTAGGCAATACATTTATATCATAAATATCACCTTCTCTTAATCCTACAACATATTTTCCTTTATTTCCTAAATCTGGTGTTAATTTAATTTTTTCTTTTCTAATTTTATTATCAATATTAATTTCAACTTCAAGTGGATTTAATGTTTTTTTATCTTTTACATTTATTGTAAATTTTCGCTTTCTTATTTCTAATTCAATATCTTTTTCAAATTCATCAAATTGCACAACTTTTTTAATATCAAAAATCAATGTATCGGTAATGTAATTTTCTTTTCCTGCTATAATATAATATTCTTTCCCTATCGGCAATTCAATTTTAAAACGTCCCTTAAGCATATTTTCAATTTTAACATTAATGGGATTTTTTGTTTCTCCATCAATTATTTTGATTTCAGATTCTAAGGGTTGAAAATTTTCTCCATCAAATACATTCAAAACCACATAAGTATTTGAATATAATTTAACATCGCGTTTTTCAATAATATTCGAATCTAATTTTGCAATATTGTACGATTTAAAATTATACGAATAGTTTTTCGCCGAGAATTCAATTCTGTATGAATCGCTAGAACTTAACAAAAACCAATATTTCCCATTTTTATCAGTATTGTAGGTAGAAATTATACTTGATGTAAATGGATTTATAACATTTATCTGAGCATCAATAGCTTTATTAGAATATAAATCTGTAACTTTACCTTCTAAAACTAAATTTTTCTCAGGCCCGTTTTTTTTTGGCAAAAAAGAATTAAACAAAATATCTTCCTCTTTCTTTTTTCCTAATTTAGTTTGATTTATATAAAACATTTTATCGCCATTAAAAGAAACATTTGGATATATATTTGAGTATTCATTACTTACTGTATCAATTCGTGAAGGCTCACTCCAAATACCCTTAGCTACCATTTTTGTAGAATAAATATCAAAACCCATTTTCGCATCACCTCTAACAGAGGAAAAAAACAATGTTTTATTGTCAGAACTAATTCTTGGCGACATTTCACATCCCGAGTTTATTTTTCTAGACATTCTATATGGTTTCTCCCAATTCCCATCTAATGATTTTTCTGAAATATAAATTGTTTTACAATTAAATTCTTCTGTAAAATCATTTTCAACACTTACATCCCTGACAAAGAAAAATGTATTCCCATCTGGTGAAATAGAAGGATCACTTTCATTTTCATTTGAATTGATTTCATCTGAATTTTTTTTGAGATTTCTCCATTCACCGTCTGATTTCTCAACTGAATATATATCCATTCCATTGCCATCGCCAATATCGATACTAAAATAAAAAACTGTTGCATTATAATTAAAGCATGTTCCGCCAAGTTTATGTGTTGGTTTTATAAAGTCATTTATCACTTTTATTTCTTTTGCTTCGCTCCAATTTTTATTATTAAAAGTATGTTCAAAAAAAGCATATTGAAAATCAACTTTTACTTTTTTTGCATAAATCATTAGTTTTGAATCAAATGATACCGAAAGATAATTCACAAGCATTTCCGGATTATTAATGCCTGAAGTTTCACATGCAGATTGTGCTGAAATGTCAATATTTAAAATCATCATTATAAATATGATAATCGAGATAAAAAATTTATTCATTAATTGTTCTTTTTTCATTATTAATATTTACACTTGAATTTAAAACCAAATATATAAATAAATACATATTTTAATATCATGCACAAAGATATTAAAATTTCACATATATTAAAGGTTCATATACAGCAATACTAAAATAAATAAAAACTCATCAGGCAAAAACACCCAATCTAAAAAAAATGTGTTTTTTTAGATTTTTCTGTACAGGTGTATTATTCTTATTTTCATACAATTACACTTAAAAGAAAAAAATATTTTAAAATTTAATTTTCAAAAAAGAACTTAATATTTTGTTTAAAATCAAGGCTTTGGTTATTTATTTAGGGTGTTTTTACCTGTTTTTTAAATGTTGATTTTACTCTACCACAGACTTCTAATCATAAATATATTTGTATCATAATTAAAAAATCAAAATTATTTATAACATAAAAATACAAAAGCTATGAAAACTTCAAAAAAAATTTTAATCGTTGACGACGATATTGATGTAATAAACATCGTGAAAACAATTTTAGACAATCAAGGTTATACCGTTTTAACAGCCAATAATAAAACTGAAGGACTAAAAAAAGCAAAAGAAGAAAAACCTGATTTAGCAATTCTTGACGTTATGATGTCTTCACATTTCGAAGGTTTTGAATTGGCAGAGGAATTAACAAAAAGCGAAGAATTTAAAAACATGCCCGTTTTAATGCAAACTTCTATCGAAGTTTTAGAAACAAACGACCCTGATGTTATTGGTTTAGCAAAATCATACAGAGCAAACACCGAGAACAAAGACCTTGATGTTTTACTTATTGAAGAAAAAAAAACAGGAAAAGCTGGCATTGATTATAGAAACGAAAACGGAATAGCAATTTGGTTGCCTGTTGACGGATTTATTCGCAAACCGGTAAAAGCAAAAGTTTTAATAGAATCTATCGAGAAATTTCTTCAGTAAATAAAAATTTACGATTGAAAATTATGTAATTCTAAGTTATACTAAACCGCCATCAAATTTGGCAAAAAAATATTAGTATAATGCCGAATGATTAGCATGTTAAGAGATTTTAATCTCTGTTACATGATAACAGTTCGGTATTAAAATCATCAACAAAATGAAAACTGAAGAAATATTATCAAAATACAAAAATACCGGCAGGGATAATTTAATTCCTGTATTACAAGAAATTCAAGAAAACGAAGGATGGTTATCTGAAAAAATCATTTCAGATGTTGGTAAATGCTTAAATATTCCTGCCGGCAAAGTTTATGGTGTTGCAACTTTCTATAATCAGTTTAGATTTCAGCCTAAAGGCAAATACCATATACAAATTTGCAGAGGCACTGCTTGTCATGTTCTTGGTTCTTCTTCTGTGCTTCAAGAACTTGAAAAAAGCCTTAAAATTAAAGCCGATGAAACATCCAGAGATGGATTATTTAGCATTGAAGTTGTTGCCTGCATTGGCGCTTGCGGTTTAGCTCCGGTTATTTGCATAAATGGTGAGTTTCACGCAAAAGTTACTGTTGATTCGCTAAAAAAAATCATCTCAGATTTAAAAACACAAAATCTCAATTAACTTATGTCTGATACTAAAAATTACAAAGATTTTCTGATTAAAAATATACTAAATTCGGATTTAGATACTAATAATCAAGATATTAGCGACATTGTTTCAAAAATAAATCGTGAAAAAATTGAAAAACCATCCATTTTTATCGGCACAGGCACTTGTGGTTTGGGTGCCGGCGCCGATAAAACTCTTGAAGCTGTTAAAAATTATATCAGAAATAAAAATATTGATGCTGATATTATTGAAACTGGCTGTATTGGCTTATGTTCTTCAGAACCTTTAATGGACGTGCAAATACCTGGCTTTAACCGAATATCTTTCGAAAATGTAACAGAAAATAAAGTTGAATTTATTTTAAATGAAATTTTCAACTTAGATATTCCTAAAACAGAAATCTTAGGCCAATTTTCGTCAAAAAATAATAAAAATTGGGAAAATATTGCTGATATTTTTGAACATTCATTTTTCAAAGCTCAAAAAAGAATAGTTCTTAAAAATTGTGGTATTGTAAATCCAACAAGTATAGAAGAATATATCGCTTCAGGCGGATATAAAAGCTATTTAAAAGTTATAAAAAGCAAAAGCTCTTCCGAAATGTGCGATTTAATAGAAGAAAGCGGATTAAGAGGAAGAGGTGGCGGAGGTTTTCTTTCAGGGAAAAAATGGAAATTTGCATTAAATACTCCATGTAGTCAAAAATACCTAATTTGCAATGCAGACGAAGGCGATCCCGGAGCATTTATGGACAGAGCCGTTATTGAAGGCGATCCTCACAGACTTATTGAAGGAATGGCTATTGCGGCCTATTCTATCGGCGCAACAAAATCATACGTTTATATTCGTGCGGAATATCCTTTAGCAATTAAAAGATTAAAAATAGCAATACAACAAGCTGAAAATTACGGACTTATAGGAAAAAACATATTTGATTCCAGTGTCGATTTTGAAATAAAAGTAAAAATGGGCGCAGGTGCTTTTGTTTGTGGTGAAGAAACAGCACTAATACACAGCATTGAAGGAGAAAGAGGAATGCCGCGACCACGTCCGCCATTTCCTGCTCTAAGCGGTTTATTTGGAAAACCAACAATCATAAACAATGTAGAAACTTTGGCAAATGTTCCAACTATTATTGAAAAAGGTTCTGATTGGTACAAATCTATAGGAACTGAAAATAGCAAAGGAACTAAAGTTTTTGCCCTTTCTGGAAAGGTAAAACTTACAGGACTTGTTGAAATTCCAATGGGAACTACTGTTCGCCAAATTATTTTTGATATTGCAGGTGGTATCCCAAACAATAAAAAGTTCAAATCGGTTCAAATTGGTGGACCTTCCGGCGGTTGTATAACAGAGCAAAACCTTGATATTAAGGTAGATTATGATTCCTTAATTAAAGTTGGCGCAATGATGGGTTCAGGCGGTCTGGTTGTTATGGATGAAGATACCTGTATGGTTGATGTTGCAAAATTCTTCATGGATTTTATTCAACGCGAAAGTTGTGGAAAATGCATTCCTTGCAGAGAAGGAACGAGAAGAATGCTGGAAATTCTGGAAGATATTACACATAAACCTGTAAACGGAAATTCGCACGAAGCTCTTAGAAGATTTAAAGGAGTTACTCAGCTCGAAAAGCTTGCCAGAGTTATTAAAGAAACATCGCTTTGCGGATTAGGACAAACTGCGCCAAATCCTGTTTTAAGCACTCTTAAATGGTTCCGAAATGAATACGAAGAGCACATATACGAACGCACTTGTTCTGCCGGTGTTTGCACAGAATTAAGAACTTTTTCAATAGATGTTGATAAATGTACAGGATGTACTGTTTGTGCTAAAAAATGTCCTACAAACGCAATTATCGGCACAAAAAAATCACCTCATTTTATTGTTGAAGATAAATGCATTTCGTGTGGAACTTGTGAAGAAGTTTGTAAATTCGATGCAATTGTAATAAGCTAAATATCAGGATATTAAATCATTTTTAAAATTAAGATTCATGATTATCGATATAAATAATAAAAAAGTTGAGGCTAATAAAGGAGAAACAGTTCTTGAAGTTCTTAACAGAAATGGAATCAAAGTGCCAACTCTTTGTCATATAAAAAATATGTTTCCAACCGGAGCTTGCAGAATGTGCCTTGTTGAAAATACAAAAACCAATAAGCTAATTACTTCTTGTTCATCTCCTGTTGAAGAAGGCATGGACATTTTGACACATTCGCCAAGAGTTACCGAAGCCAGAAAAACAATTGTTGAATTATTACTTTCAAATCATCCAGATGACTGTTTGTACTGCGTAAGAAATGGTAATTGCGAGTTACAGAACTTATCTGAAGAGCTTTGCGTTCATGAAAGAAGAATTAACGGTAAAAAGAACAAATTACCAATTGATCGTTCTAGTTCAAGCATTATGCGAGATCCTGAAAAATGTATTCTTTGCGGAAGATGCGTTAGAGTTTGTGAAGAAGTTATGGGCGTTGCATGTATCGATTTTACAAAAAGAGGCAGCAATTCAACTGTCAGTACTGTTTTTGATAAAGGCTTAAACGTTTCAAGCTGTGTTAATTGCGGACAATGTATAATGGTCTGTCCTACAGGTGCTTTAACCGAAAAAAATCATTTTTCTGAAATAGAAGAGGCTTTAAAAAATCCTAATAAAAAAGTTGTTGTTCAATATGCACCTGCAATTTCTGTTTCAATTGCTGAAGAGCTGGGAATGGAAGCCGGAAAAGATATTAATGGAATTATGAACGCTGCTTTACGAAAAATAGGTTTTGATTTTGTTTTTGATACTACTTTTGCCGCCGATTTAACTATTATGGAAGAATCTGCTGAGCTAATTGACAGAATATCAACAAATAAGGCATTACCTTTTATTACAAGTTGTTGTCCTGCATGGATTAAATACGCAGAAGAATTTGCTACTGATTTTTTGCCTAATATTTCTACATGCAAATCGCCACAGCAAATGATGGGAGCTGTTGTAAAAAGCTATTTTGCCGAAAAAGAAAATATTAATCCTGATGATATTTATTCTGTTTCAATTATGCCTTGTACTGCTAAAAAGTTTGAAGGTCAAAGAAAAGAAATGACAAACAAAGGCAATTCTGATGTTGACGCTGTTTTAACTACTCGCGAATTTGTAAAGTTTATAAAACTATTCGGAATAAACATGCATACTTTAAAATCTGAAATTGCAGATTCGCCTCTTGGTTCAAGAACATCAGCAGGTAAAATATTCGGCGCAAGCGGTGGAGTTGCCGAAGCTGCTTTACGAACAGCATATTTTAAAATTACAGGTAAAGAATTAGTCGAATTTCAAATTGATGCTGTAAGAGGTTTAGAAGGCCGAAAAGAAACTCAAATTAAAATTGGTGATTTAAATATTGGTGTTGCAGTAGTAAACGGATTGGCAAATGCTAAACTCTTGCTCGATGAAATTAGTGCAGGAAGAAAAGATATTCATTTTATTGAAATAATGGCGTGCCCGGGCGGTTGTGTTGGTGGTGGCGGTCAACCGATAAATATGGATGAAAATGCGATTATAACAAGAATGAAATCTTTATACCAAATAGATGATAATGAGAATATTAAGGTTTCGCATAAAAATCCTGACGTAATAACAATTTACGATAAATTTTTAAAAGAGCCTTTAAGCGAAAAATCGCATGAACTATTACATACACATTATCAGGCTAGGAAAGTAGTTTTGTGAAGTGTGAAATATGAAGTATGTAATATGAAATAAAACATATTTTATAACATTTAATAATACTAAATTCACAAATATTTTGATGCTAATTTTGACAAAAAAAACCAAATAAAATAATTCATATTTCATAATTCATTCTTTAAAACATGTCTCGTTTTTCAAAACATAATCCATTGGTTTACACATTAATAAACAAATGCAGAGTTTGTTTTACTTGCGTGAGAGAATGTCCGGTAAAAGCAATAAAAATAATAAACGGACAAGCAGAAGTAATTCAGGAAAGGTGTATTGCTTGCGGAAATTGTGTTAAAGTATGCAGTCAGGGCGCAAAAGTATTTTTTCAATCAACAGAACTAGTTGAAGAATTATTAAGCTCTGATTATCAAACTATTGCATGTATTGCGCCAAGTTTTCCGGCTGAGTTTATAGAAATTGAAGATTATAGATTTCTTGTTGGAATGATAAAAAAACTTGGCTTTGATTATGTTACAGAAGTTGCATTTGGTGCTGATTTAGTTGCAAATGAATACAAAAAAATATTTGATAATATTGAGTCAAAACCAACAATTACTTCAGATTGTCCGGCAATTGTTCATTATATTTCTCATTATCATCCTGATTTAATCGATTCTTTTGCAAAAATTGATTCGCCTGCAATGGCAATGGCGAAAGTTGTTAAAAAGAAATACGGCGAAAACTCAAAACTTGTTTTTATTGGACCTTGTGTTGCTAAAAAATCAGAATCAGACAGTTTTGAAGAAGTTTTAACTTTTTCGGAATTAAGAACAATATTTAAAAAGAAAAACATCAATGCAAATTCTGTTAAACCTATAGATTTTGACGAACCTGTTTCTGCAAAAGGTGCAATTTTTCCTATTAATCACGGATTGTTACAAAGTATTGATAGAAAAGAAGGTTTGGGAAAAGGAAAAGTAGTTTCGGCCGAAGGAAAAACTAAATTTAAAGAAGCTATAAACGAATTTGAGAAAGGCCAAATAAGTAATCAGCACATTGAACTTTTATGTTGCGACGGTTGTATTTTAGGTGCAGGAATGACAGAAAAAGGAAAGCTTTTTTCGAAAAGAATGAAAGTTAGCGAATATGCTGAAATAAAATTGCAAAATATTGATATTGAACTATTTAATAAATATTTCAATGAATTTTCAAAATTGGATTTTTCGAGAAATTTTACAGCTATTGACAGAAGAATTCCGGAACCTGAAAAACAAGAAATTGATGATATTTTAAAATCAATGGGCAAATATGAACAAAAAGATATGCTTAATTGCGGAGCTTGTGGTTACGAAACATGCTTTGAACACGCTGTGGCTGTGGCCGAAGGTTTAGCTGAATCGGAAATGTGTTTGCCTTTTACTATTGAAAAATTGCATAACTCAATTGAAGAAATTAATTTATCGAATCATAAACTCGAAAATGCAAGAAAAGCTCTTAAACAATCGGAAAAACTTGCAAGCATGGGACAAGTTTCGGCAGGAATTGCTCACGAATTAAATAATCCTTTAGGAATTATAACTCTGTATAGCAGCATTTTAAAAGATGAAATTGATAAAAAAGATGAAATTTATCACGACATAAAAATTATAAACGAACAAGCAGAAAGGTGTAAAAATATTGTTGGCGGATTACTAAATTTTGCCAGAAAAAATAAGCTCCAACTTTCAAAATGCAATATTGTTGAATTTGCCGAAAGTAGTTTTAATTCGATAATTAAGCCCGATAATATTGATATTCAATTAATTAACAATATAACAAAACCAATTATTGCAATAGATTCTACTCAAATGATGCAGGTTTTAACAAATATTGAAAAAAATGCAATTGAAGCAATGCCTGATGGCGGAATTTTAAAACTTGAATTAAACGAGTCGGAAAATGAAATTGAAATTATTATTTCTGATACAGGAACCGGAATTTGTGAAGAAAATATCGAAAAAATATTTACTCCTTTTTTTACAACAAAATCAGCCGGAAAAGGCACAGGACTAGGCTTACCTCTTGTTTACGGAATTGTAAAAATGCACAAAGGAAAAATAAATGTAAAATCTAATATCGATAATACAAAAGGACAAACCGGAACTACTTTTATAATAAAATTGCCTAAAACAGAATAGAAAAGTGAAAAAATAAAAGTGAAAAATAAATAATAAATAAAATGAAAAACGAAAAAACTATATTAATTACTGATGATGATATTGATTATCTTGAACAAATGAAATTTCATGTTGAAAATTTCGGATATAAAACTTTAACAGCAAACAGCCAAAAAGAATGCGAGCAAATAATTGAAAATGAGCACTTTGACTTAGCTATTTTAGATTTAATGATGGAAAATGACGACAGTGGTTTTATTCTTTCATATAAAATTAAAAAGAAAAATCCTGATTTGCCGGTAATTTTAGCAACATCAGTTTCTTCGGCAACAAGATTTGTTTTTGAACCAGAAAACGAGACAGAAAAAAGCTGGATTAAAGCTGATAAATATCTTGAAAAAGGAATTAGACCAGATCAATTACAAAGAGAAATCAGTAAATTACTGAAGCTGTAAATATATTTCAGCCATTTTTAAAGTTACAGTTTGCAGGTAAAATAATTAAAAAAGAAGTACTAATATACTAATTACCAATATACTAATCACTTGCAAAAATTAGTAATACAGATATTTTAAAAATGAAAGAAAATCTAAACTAAAGAATATTTATTCTAATCTTTAAAATCATGTAAATTATGGAAAAATTAACAATACTAATAGTTGATGACGAAGAAGGCATAAGAACCGGAATCAGGCGAGTGCTGCGAAATTTTACTGTAAGTTTTCCTTTTTACGAGCACGATTTCGAATATGATTTAATTGATGCCGAAACCGGAGAACAAGCAATTCAAATTATTGATAATCAAAATATTGACATAATTCTGCTTGACAATAAACTTCCAGGAATTGAAGGAATTGAAGTTTTAGAATATATTAACAACAAACTTACTGATTGTGCTGTAATGATGATAACTTCTTATGCATCAATGGATTTGGCCATAAAAGCTACAAATAACGGCGCTTTTAATTTTATCCCGAAACCTTTCTCGCAGCAAGATTTAAAATCAGCAATAGAAAGCATTACAAAGCATTTATTTTTAAAACGAATGACACAAAAAATGAAACTCGAAGCCAAAAACATTCGGTTTAAATTTTTATCGGTTTTATCGCACGAATTAAAATCGCCAATAAATGCTGTTGAAGGATATCTGCGAATTATGCAAGATAAACAAGCAGGAACAGACATTTCGGCTTACGAAAATATGATTGAACGCTCAATCGACAGATTAAAAGGAATGAGAAATCTGATTATGGATATGCTTGATTTAACAAAAATTGAATCGGGTAAAAAAAATCGAGAGCTTAAAAACATTGATATTGTTGAAATTGCAAACATGTGTTTAGATTCAATTGAACCAATGGCTATTCAAAAAAATCTGAAAATAATTAAAGAATTTCCGAAAAAACTAAAAATTAATGCCGATTCGGGCGAAATTGAAATAATTTTTAATAATTTGCTTTCAAATGCTGTAAAATACAATAAAAAAGACGGACAAATAAAATTCTATCTGAAAAACGAAAATGAAAAAGTAATATTTATTATTGAAGACAGCGGAATTGGAATGACTGAAGAAGAAAAATCAAGTTTATTTGAAGATTTTAAACGAATTAAAAACGAAAAAACCAAAAACATTTCCGGCAGCGGATTAGGTTTATCAATTATGAAAAAAATTATTGACCTAAACAAAGGAAATGTAAAAATTGAAAGCAAAGTTGACATTGGCTCAAAATTCACAGTTGAAATTCCTGTTTAAATATCTTATTTTGTTTTTTTATAGATATTTAGTTAAATTGTAAGCTTAAATTATTAATCTAAAACTAATTATTATGCTTAGCGGATGTGAATTTAATGGAATTAAACTTTACGGAAAAGTTGAAATTGTTGACTCTTTTGCCGATATTAAAATTGAAGTTGTAGATTCTTTTCCTGATTTAAAAGTAGAAAAAGTAAGCTCATTTGCCGATTCTTGCGGAAAATGGGAAATTGTTGACTCTTTTGGCGATTTTAAAGTACAAATTGTTGATTCTTTTGGAGATATTAAAGTTCAATTTGTTGACTCATTTCCTGGAATTCCTTAATAAACTTTATCCTTTTTTAATCAAAATCAAATTCCAAACAATAAATATTAACTTTATTTGGAATTTGATTTTTTTAATAAAAACGCCATTACATCAAAATCTAAAGGCTAAACTTGTTGGCTATCAATCCTTTAACAAAATCAAATTGTTCTTCTCTGGTTAAAATACTGTTATCTAAAACAATTGCATCATCGGCTTTTTTTAACGGACTGATTTCTCTGTTTTCATCAATATAGTCTCTTTTTTCAATATTTTCTTTTACTTCTTCAAACGAAACATTATCGCCTTTTGCAATTAATTCATCATATCTTCTTTTAGCTCTCACATCGCTGCTCGCAGTCATAAATATTTTTAATTCGGCACTTGGAAAAACAACTGTTCCAATATCTCTCCCATCCATAACAATTCGTTTTTTTGGGCCCATTTTTTGCTGCAAATCAACAAGTTTTTCTCTTACAAAATCAATTTCGCTAATGTAACTCACTTTATCTGAGACACTTATATTTCTAATCTCATTTTCAACATTTTGTCCGTTCAAAAATGTTTCTTGTTTTTTTAGATTTTGATTGTAGATAAATTTAATTTGGATATTATTTAATGCATTTCTTAGTTTTTCGATATCAATGTCAGAATTTACAATTAAATTATTTTGCATTGCAAATAATGTTACTGCTCTGTACATTGCTCCACTATCGATATATATAAAATCAAAAAAATTAGCAATTTGTTTTGCCAATGTACTTTTTCCGCACGATGAATATCCATCAAATGCAATAATTATATCTTTAATTCTCATGTTTTAATTCTTTTTTTTAATGCAGGTGCATATCAACACTATTTAGGCATCTAAAAGGCGATGCCTAAATAGTAATCTGATGAATAAATTTAGTGAAATTTTGAATTTTATTATACTGAAAAACAGCCAATTAAAAAATTCATCAGATTACTAGCCTCTTGTTAAGCGCAATGTATAAATTTTGCAACCAGCTCTTTAATTTCATCTTTTTTACCGTAAAGTCTTTCGCTTAAATCTTTATCGTCAAATGCTTTTAATGATGAAATAAATCTGTCTATTGTTCCTTCAGGAAAAATATTATCTTCTTCGAAATAATGTCTGTGTTTTTCAAGACAATTAGCAGAATCCCAACAAGATTTTGGCACATCTTCAAGTTTCTCCTGAATTTTTTCGTTTCCTTTTGCAAAAATATTAACATTTACATAAAGTTCTTCTGCTCTTTTTAACGAATTTTTATTAAGCAAACCGTTTTTTGCAGCAACAATAAGTCCTGCCATTAAATGATATAAATCGGCCGAACCATCAGGTACTCTGAACTCTACAGTTTGTTTTCCCGGAATATAAGGTATATCTCCTATTTCTTGTGGATTAGCATTTTTAATCATACTGGTTTCAGCAACCCAACCAAGCGGAACTCTAACTAGTACCGATCTGTTTGTATCGCCCCAGCATATTTTTGTTGGTGCTTCTTGATGCGGAACTAATCTTAGATATGAAGTTGGAATTGTGTTTCCAAATGCTGTCAACGGTTTTGCTAATTCTAAAAGTCCTGCAATCATTTTTTTTGCAACATCGCTTAAAGCAAAATCTTTAATCATCGCATTTTCATCATCTTTAACAAGCATCATATGAATATGCAAACCACTTCCTGCTTTTCCAACGGTGATTTTTGGAGCAAAACTTATTTGAACATTATGCTTTTGACCAAGCATTCTTAAAATCCACTTTGCAATAACAAGCTGATCTACAGCATCTTCTGCATCTACAGGCATAAATTCTATTTCATGCTGTTCGTAATCTTCGGTTTCGGTAGAAAAATTACCAACTTCCGAATGTCCGTATTTTATTTTTCCGCCTGATTGTGCAATTAATTGCATTGCTTCAATTCGTAAATGCTCCCAATTTGAAAACGGCGCTGATGTATGATAGCCTTTTTGATCTTGTGCAGGATAAAGTTTTCCTTTCGAGCTTGAAACATAATATTCCAATTCGCCCATTGCTCTAAATTCGTAGCCGGTTTTTTCTTTAAAATTCTGATGTGCTTTTTTAAGAATATATTCTGGTGCGCTTTCTAAAGGCAAACCATCGGCTGTGTAAAAAGAACATAAAATATTTAATGTTGGCAATTCTGTAAACGGATCGACAAAAGCTGTTTTAAATCGTGGAATTACATATAAATCACTTCTATCGGCTTCTATAAATGAAAAAAGGCTTGAACCATCAACTCTTTCGCCTGTTGATAGTATAGAATCGAGATATTCTTTGCTGGTTATAACAAAATTAAGCGTTTTTAATTTTCCGTCTTCTCCTACATATCTAAAGTTTAAAAGCTCTATGTTGTTTTCATCTATAAATTGAATTAAATCGTGTTTAGTAAATTCGGCAGCCGGCTTTTTTAAATATCGTACTAGTTTATTTGGATTTAACAGAACTTCTCTTTCTTTCATATCTTACTGATTTATATTTTTTTACAATATGTATTGGCTCTGGGTTAAAATATATATGATGCTTAATATTATTTGTTTTGAATTAATTTACAGGCAATTAGAAATTAGTAATTTGTAAATAAAAATAAACTTAGAATATTTTTAATCACTAATTACTACTATACTAACTACTTTCAAAAAATAAGCAATACAGATATTTAAAACATCACAAAAATCTAAACTAGAGCCTTTGTTTTTTTAAATAAAATTTATTACAGATAAAAGTAAATTATTTAATTATATCTGCAAAAATACATTATCTAATTTCAATAATATATGTCGAATATCATAAAATTTAATGATTTAAAAATTTGATTAATAATTACCTTTAAATCCGTAAGTTTATATTTAAGTAACTGATAGTCATGCATCAATTGTTAAAAAAAAGCATATAAAACTTGCTGACATTCTACTGTTAATTAACTAATTGATGCGATGACTTGCGAATTTTAGGATTATATAAAAATCATGTGGTTTGATAATAAAATATTTTTATAGTTTTGCAAATCAACTTGATTAAATTAGCTGTGATACTTAATTACTTGCAATAAATAAACAATCTGACATTTAAGATTCAACAAAATAGCTAAGCTTTTATGATATTATAATATATTCACCTATAAATCAGCAACTTGAGTAAAGAAAAAACAAGAATAAAGCAAATTTTAAAAGTTTCGTGGATTTCGGTAATAGTTAATGCATTATTGGCTTTAATAAAAATATCGGCCGGAATAATTTCGGGAAGTATGGCTGTTTTAGCAGATGGAATTGATTCGGCAAGCGATATTTTAACATCAGCAATTACGCTTTTTACAGGCAAAATAATTGGCAAAAAACCTAATTTTAAATATCCTTACGGATACACAAGAGCAGACACGATTGCGGCAAAATTTTTATCATTTGTAATATTTTTTGCCGGAGCTCAATTAGCTTTTTCATCAATAAAAAAATTATTTTTTACCGAATCTATTGAAATACCTTCTGTTTTAGCTATTTACGTTACTTTAATTTCAATAATTTCTAAATTTTTATTGGCCAAATACATTTTAGCAAAAGGAAAAAAAACCGAAAGTTTAATGCTTATTGCAAATGCTAAAAACATGCAAAACGATATTTTAATATCTGTAACTGTTTTAATTGGTTTACTCGTAACTATTTATTTAAAAATTCCGTTCTTTGATTCAATTACAGCAATATTTGTAAGTTTTTGGATATTTAAAGTTTCGTTTGAAATTTTTATGAAAACCAGCGAAGAACTTATGGAAGGCTGCTCTGACACAGAAATTTACAAAAATGTATTTAAGGCTGTTGCTGAAATAAAAGAAGTTAAAAATCCTCACAGAGTTAGAATTAGAAAAATCGGAAATCTTTTTCTTGTTGAGTTAGATATTGAAGTTGACGGTAATTTAACTGTCAAAGATTCTCATGAAATTGCAAACAGAGTTGAGGCTGAAATTAAATTAAATATAAATAACGTTTACGATGTTTTTATTCATGTTGAGCCGATTGGAAACGTTGAAGTCGAAAAATTTGGAATGTCGATTAACGATATTGATAACATTTAATCGATTTTTTTTGGATAAGAAAGTATATTTTTAGTAATTTAATTACAAATTGCAAAAATTGACTATGCACTCACATTCTCAACATAATCACAATCACCATCATCATTCAAATGAAGGGAAAAACCTTTTTATTTCTATAATTTTGAATGTTCTTATTACTGTTTTTCAGATAATTGGTTCATTTATTTCGGGCAGTTTAGCTTTATTAACCGATGCACTTCATAATTTAAGCGATGTTATTGCGTTAATTATCAGCTTTATAGCAAACAAATTAAGTGAAAGAAAAAACACAAAAACAAAGACTTTCGGATTTAAAAGAGCCGAAATAATTGCAGCTTTTATTAATGCAAGCAGTCTTATTTTAATTGCAATTTTTCTTATTATTGAAGCTTTTAAAAGATTAATTACTGATGAAAACACTTTTATTAACGCAAAATGGGTTATTGCACTTGCAGCTTTTAGTATTTTAGCTAACGGATTGAGTGTCATTTTATTACACAAACAATCAAAAGGCAATTTGAATATAAAATCGGCATATTTACATTTATTTACAGATATGCTTTCGTCAATTGCTGTTTTAATTGGCGGATTCTTAATTCTTTTTTACGATATTTTTTGGGTAGATTCTGTTTTAACTGTTTTTATTGGCTTTTATTTGCTTTTTTCGGCTTGGAATATTTTTTTAGATTCTTTAAAAATATTAATGCAATTTACACCTTCAGAAATAAATTTGGATAAAATTAAATCGGACATAGAAAAAATTACGGAAATTAATAATATTCATCACGTACATATTTGGCAATTAAACGACAAACAAATTAATTTTGAATGCCACGTTAATTTATGTAAAGATTTAAAAATTTCTGAAACAGAAACTATTTTATCTAAAATTGAAGAAATATTAATAAAAAAGTATCAAATTGAACACAACACCGTTCAATTTGAATTTGAATCCTGCAAAGACAACAGCTTGATATTTAACGATATACGCAAATGCTAAAATCAAATTCTATTCATAAGCTCCTCTTTTTAGCATAGAAATTTCTTTGTCATTTAAAAATCTCCATCGGCCTCTTTGAACTCCTTTTTTTGTTAATCCTGCAAAGTAAACTCTGTCAAGTTTTGTAACTTTATAATCGAAATGTTCAAAAATACGACGAACAATTCTATTTTTGCCTGAATGAAGTTCAATGCCAATTTCCTTTTTACTATCATCAGTAAAACTAATTGCATCTGCATTTATAAATCCATCTTCTAGCTCAATTCCTTCTTCAATTTCACTCAAATGCAATTTTGTAACAGGCTTATCCAGTGTTACTTGATATATTTTTTTCTTTTCAAATTTTGGATGTGTCAGCTTTTTTGTTAAATCACCATCATTTGTTAAAAGCAAAACGCCTGTTGTATTTCGGTCTAATCGGCCAACAGGATAAACTCGCTCAGGACAAGCACCTTTTATTAAATCAATAACGGTTTTTTCTGCATGCGGATCGTCTAAAGTTGAAATAAAATCTTTAGGTTTATTTAGCAAAATATATACTTTTTTTTCGGGTAATACATTTTCGCCTTTTACAATAACTTCGTCTTTTAAACTAACTTTTGTGCCTAATTCATCTACAATTACGCCATTTACTTGTACTTTTCTGCTTTTTATCAATTCGTCTGCTTCTCGTCTTGAGCAAATTCCTGAAATTGAGATAAATTTATTCAGTCTTATTGGCGCTTCACTCATAATTGCTTCAGGTTCGGCTGAATATTCCTTTTTAGCAAATGATTTCTTTTTACCGGAATCGCTGTACTTTTTTGGATAATTTGAGTTTCCTTTTTCTTCAAAACCTGAATCTTTTCCGTATTTTTTGCCTGAATAAGGTTTTTTATTATCAGAATCTCCGTATTTTTTAAATGGTCGTGTTTCTTTTTTATCCGAATCATAATCTTTTGAAAATTTCTTTTTCGAAAAGGATTTTTTATCGTTAGAATCGCTGTACTTTTTCGGATAATTTGAGCTTCCTTTTTCTTCAAAATCTGAATCTTTTCCGTATTTCTTGCCTGAATAAGGTTTTTTATTATCAGAATCGCCGTATTTTTTAAATGGCCTTGTTTCTTTTTTATCAGAATCAAAATCTTTTGAAAATTTCTTTTTAGAAAAGGATTTTTTATTGTCAGAGTCGTTATATTTTCTTGAAGGATTTGAGCTTCCTTTTTCTTCAAAATCTGAATCTTTTCCGTATTTCTTGCCTGAATAAGGTTTTTTATTATCAGAATCTCCGTATTTTTTAAACGGACGTGTTTCTTTTTTATCAGAATCAAAATCTTTTGAAAATTTCTTTTTCGAAAAGGACTTCTTATTGTCTGAATCACTGTATTTTTTATATGGTTTTGATTCATCTTTATTGTCAGAATCAGAACTTTTTGAAAATTTCTTACGTGGAAATGATTTTTTATCTGAATCACTGTATTTTTTAAAAGGCTTATTTCTTTTATTGTCGTCTCTATTGTCTTTCATCTGAAAACTTATTTTGTGAGTTGTACTTTGGATATCATCGACTTTTTATTCTTTAAGTGTCTGATTTTTTGTAAATTGCAAATTACTTATTGAATAAATAGTATTTTAGTTTAAAAATGCAAAATTAGAAAAAAATAACAGTAAATAACTTTAATTTCACTGATTTATTTTTAATACTTCCTTTACTCTCTCAATTTTATCTTCAATACTCAAATATCCATCAAGCCAATAAATTTTTGTTCCTTTTTTTTCCATTCGTCTAAACCATGTCATTTGCCTTTTAGAAAATTGATGAATTGCAGTTTCTAAAGCTTTAAACATCTCATTATAAGATAATTGATTAAGCAAATAAAGTGTTACAAATTTATATTCTAAGCCATAATAAATTAAAGTTTCAGTTGAAACTCCTGACTTTATTAGCATATCTATTTCCTCAATCATTCCATTTTCCAAACGTTGCTTTAATCTTTCGGTAATTCTTTTTCTTCGTGAATCTCTGTCGAATTTAACTCCAAATACAATACTGTTTATATTTTGCAGATCGTTAGAAATATCAGAATTATTCTTATAAAAATCAGCAATTTCAATAGCTTTTATAGCTCTGTTTTTATCCAAAAGGTCGGATGTATTATGAACTTTGCCAAAAGATTTTAACATTTCGGCTAATTGATTTAAAGATTTTTTTTCAAGTTCTGCTCTAAATTCTTTATTTTCAGGAACTTTCAATAATTTATACGAATCTAAAACGGATTCGAGATATAATCCTGAACCGCCGCACATTATAGCTTTTTTATTTTCAGATTTTAATTTATTATAAACTTTCACAAAATCCTTTTGATATTCAAACACATTGTATTTGTATCCAGGTTCTAAAATATCAATTAAGTGATATTTAATCTGTTTTCCGCGAACTATATAATCATCTAAATCTTTTCCTGTTCCGATATCCATTTTTTTATAAACCTGACGAGAATCTGCTCCAATAATCTCTCTATCAGTTAAATAAGCCAATTCTGAGGCAAAAGAAGTTTTTCCGCCAGCAGTTGCGCCAAGTACAGTAATTAAATCAAATTTTTCAGCTAAATATTTTAATTCCTCTATTGTTTCTTTCATTATACAAAATTAATTAAAATGATATAAATCTGTATTTTGTATTAAAATTATTTAAAGATCGTTTTTTATACAGAAAAAAGACAAAAGAATAATTTTTATTGAATAAAGAATAATTTCATTAATTAAAAATCCAAACTCATTTTTTTGTATCTTTACATATCTCAAAAAAAAAATAACACTTCAAAAATTATGAGATTAATACAATTCAAAAAAGCTGAAATCAAATATAAAATCTTTATTCCTTTATTATCATTAATGATTTTACTTTTTATATGCACAATTATTATTACTGTTTATTCTCATAAAAAACAGAAGAATATAATACAAATAAGCTTATAGAATCAAAAATAAATAATGTAAATCAAACTATCGAAAAAATCAGCAAATATGCGCTTTATATAGCTTTAACTGGCTCTAAAATGGAAATAGTGCAAAATGCCTACGAAGAATATTACACAACTCACGATTTACAAAAAGCTTCAAAAAAGATAGAAAATATATTTATTGATATAAACAAAACCATATATCAGGAAACCGGATACGAACCAAGAATACATTTTCATCTACCGCCGGCAATTTCATTTTGCAGATGCTGGTCGAAAGTTAGAGGCGACGACATTTCCGATTTCAGAAACTCTGTTTTACGAGTTTCTGAAAATAAAAAAGCTGAAAAAGGCATAGAAAAAGGAAGAGCCGGATTTGTAATAAGAGGAGTTGCACCAATATTTTCAAATCAAGGTAAATATTATGGTTCTATAGAAGCTTTTTTTAACATAAATCATCTTGTAAAAGAAATCAATCTGTTTACAAAAGAAGAATTTGCAATTTTTATGAATAAAGATTTATTAAAAATTGCAACAAATTTTTTAGAAGATAGTGCTACAAATATCAAAATTGGCGAAAAAACATTTAACAATTATATTTTGGTTGAAAAAAACCAAAAATTCAAACTAGAAAATATTTTATTAAAAGAATCTAAATATAATGATTTGGATATTTTTAATATTGAAAATTTCACTTATACAATAATTTCAATAAAAAACATTTTAGGCAAACAAGAAGGAATTGGAATTTTACAAATTGACCTTTCGGAATCAAAAAAGAAATTAAAAGAAATTATTTACACCGAAATTTTTGTTTTTCTGATTTTGATTTCAGCAATTGTTTTTCTATTAAGCCTTCTACATAACAGATTGATTATCAGCAAAATAGAACTTACAGATTTAAAATTACAAAAACTTGCCGAAGGTGAAATTACATACTCAATCAAAACAGACTCTAATGATGAAATTTGCAATATGCAAAACTCGCTAAACAGATTAAATAATAAATTAATAAAAAACATAAATTTTGCTGTTGAAATAGGAAATGGCAATTTAGAAGCAAAATACGAAACACCAAACAAAAACGATTTGCTCGGAAACGCACTTATTGAAATGCGAAAAAAGCTGATACAATATGCTGATGATTATGTAAAATCAATTAAAAACTTAGAAATAAGCGAAGAAAAATTTAAAAAATTATCAAATCTCACTTTCGAAGGAATTTTAATTCATAAAAAAGGAATTGCAATTGATTTTAACCAATCATTAGCAAAAATGTTTGGATATAATCTAAAGAACTGTTTGATAAAGATTTAACAAATCTTTTAATAGCAGAAAAATACCATAAAAAAGTAGCACAAAACATAACAAAAAACTACGCTTTGCCATACGAAGTTGACGGAATAAAAAAAGACGGATCGATTTTTACAGTTGAAAATGAAGCCCGAAATATTTTTGACGAAAAAAATAATGAAGAAATAAGAGTTACAGCTTTTAGAGACGTTAGCAAAAGAAGAAAAGCAGAAGACGATTTAAAAACACAAAACGAAGAATATGCTGCTTTAAACGAAGAGTTTACTGCTCAAAACGAAGAATTATCTGAAAATTATAAAGAAATCCAAGAAACAAACAAAGAATTAGCTTTAGCAAAAGAAAAAGCCGAAGAAAGTAATCGTTTAAAAACAGAATTTTTAAATAATATGTCTCACGAAATACGAACTCCGCTTAATGGGATTATTGGTTTTTCAAATCTTTTAAACAAAGCATCTTTAAATGATGAAAAGAAAAAAAACTACATTAATATTATAAACAATAGCGGACTTCAGCTTTTAAGAGTTATTGACGATATTTTGGAAATTTCGAAACTTGAAACAAAACAAGTAAAAATAGTTAAAACTAAAGTAAATCTTAATGACATACTTTTGAATTTATTTTCGATTTTTGATATAAAGGCTAAAGAGAAAAATATTCGATTATTTCTAAAAAAAGGACTTTCTGATAATCAAAGCATAATTTACATTGATGAATCTAAACTTTTTAAAATTTTAAGTAATATTATTGAAAATTCATTGAAATTTACAAATTCAGGATTTATAGAAATAGGCTATAAAAAAATTGAAAATTCAATTGAAATTTATGTTAAAGACACAGGAATTGGAATAAATATAAATAATCAAGAAATAATTTTTGAACATTTTTCTCAAGAAGAAAAAGAGATATCACAAAAAGTTGGTGGACTTGGATTGGGACTTTCCATTGCTAAAGAAAATGCTGAACTAATTGGTGGTAAAATCACACTAATTTCAGAAAAAAGTAAAGGTTCTACTTTTTTTATCACAATTCCTTACCAACCGGCATACGATGCAAACACAGAAACTATCTCTACAGAAAAAAGTTTAAATAAAAAAAAGGAATACACTATACTAATAGCTGAAGATGAAGAAGTTAACTACATTTACATAGAAACTTTACTTGAAGAATTTGAGCATAAAATAAATTTCATTCATGCAAAAAATGGCATTGAAGCGATTGATTTTTGCAAAAAAAGTCCAAATATTAATCTAATTTTAATGGATATTAAAATGCCTGTTCTTAACGGATATAAAGCTGCTAAAGAAATAAGAAATCTTTATCCCGAAATTCCTATAATTGCTCAAAATGCATATTCCACTTCTGACGAAAAAAATAAAGCTCTAAAATCCGGTTGTGATGATTTTATTTCTAAACCAATTAGCGAAAAAGCACTTATTAACATGATTAACAAACACTTAAAATAATTATTAATAACATAAATTTTATCTTCATATTTTCTGTTTAAAATCATATTTATTTTTAGCATAATTAGTTTAATTTTGAGCAAAAATTAAAATTCTATTATTATTCTAAAAATCAAATTTATGTCAAAAACACATTATATCTCCAACGAAAATTTAAATTTCACAACATTACAAAACATTGTTAATCAAAAACTTGAAGTAAAATTATCGGAACAAGCAAAACAAGATATTTTAAAATGCAGAAATTATCTTGACAAAAAAATAGAAAACATAAAAGACCCAATTTACGGTATAACAACTGGATTTGGCGCTTTACATAACATTTCAATCTCAAAAGACGAACTTTCTCAATTACAAACAAATCTTGTAATGTCTCACGCAAGTGGAACAGGCGAAGAAGTTAATTCCGAAATAATAAAACTAATGCTTCTTTTCAAAGCTCATGCCTTATCTTTCGGATATTCCGGCGTTCAACTCGAAACTGTTGAAAGAATTTTAGACTTTTACAATAATGACATTATTCCTATTGTTTATCAACTTGGTTCGCTTGGTGCATCTGGCGATTTAGCGCCTTTAGCTCATTTATTTTTGCCATTGCTGGGATTAGGCGAAGTAAGATACAAAGGCGAAAAAATGGATGCCAAGGAAATTTTAATCAAATTTAATTGGAAACCAATCATATTACAATCAAAAGAAGGATTGGCACTCTTAAACGGCACTCAATTTATGAGTTCTCATGGCGTTTATGCATTGCTTAAAACATTTAAATTATCAAAACTTGCCGATATTATTGCTGCCATTTCGCTTGAAGCTTATGATGGAAGAATTGAGCCTTTTTTCGATCAAATTCATCAAATAAGAGCACACAAAGGACAAATTGAAACAGCTGAAAATTTTAGAAATATGCTTAACGGAAGCCAAATTATAAGCCGCAAAAAAGAGCATGTTCAAGATCCGTATTCTTTCCGATGCATTCCTCAAGTGCATGGAGCTTCAAAAGACACAATAAATTATGTAGCTTCTGTACTTCAAACAGAAATAAATTCCGTAACCGACAATCCAACAGTTTTTCCTGATGAAGATTTAATAATTTCGGGCGGAAATTTTCACGGACAGCCACTTGCCTTAGCTTTTGATTTTTTAAGTATTGCTGTTGCCGAACTTGGAAGTATCTCAGAAAGAAGAGTTTACAGACTTATTTCAGGAAACAGAAATTTACCTGAATTTTTAGTTTCTAAACCGGGATTAAATTCCGGCTTTATGATTCCGCAATATGCTGCTGCTTCAATTGTTAGTCAGAACAAACAATTATGTACACCAACATCGGTAGATTCAATTCCATCGTCAAACGAGCAGGAAGACCATGTTAGCATGGGCGGAAATGGCGCAACAAAACTAATTAAAGTAGTTGATAATCTTGAAAGAATTTTAGCAATAGAGTTATTAAATGCAGCACAAGCTATAGAATTTAGAAAGCCACTAAAAACATCAGAATATCTGCAAAATTTCATATCTGAATTTAGAAAAAATGTAAGTTTTATGGAAAACGACCAAATTATGTACAAAGCCATTAAAAAAGCAGTTCTTTTTTTACAAAAAGTTGAAATTTAAATAATAATTATATGTCTCCACTATTCAGTCATTTATTAATTCCATTCATAATCGCTATGTTATTGGCAATGACAATGGGCGGAAGCGGAACTGCTCCTGCATTTTCGGTAGCTTATGGTTCAAATGTTATAAGAAAAAGTCTAATTCCGGGATTGTTTGGAATTATGGTTTTTTTGGGTGCAATTATTGCCGGAAAAGGCACTGCATCAACAATGGGAAAAGGTTTATTAAGTCCTGATTTAATGAACTTTACCGTTGTTTCCATAATTCTGTTTTCTGTTTTTGTGGCAATGCTTATTGCTAATATTGTTGGAATTCCGCAATCAACTAGTCAGGCAACGGTTTTATCGGTTGTTGGAGCAGCAATTTATTTAGGCAAATTAAATTCGCACATGCTATTTTATGAAATTATTCCTACTTGGTTTATTTTACCGATTATTTCTTTTTTACTTAGTTTTATTATCGGAAAATATATATACAAGCCAATTCGAAAAACAGGATTTACAATTTCAAAAAAAGTAAACGATAATTTTTTGCTTAAAGGAATAATTATATTTATGTCGCTTTATGTTGCATTTTCTATTGGTTCAAATAATGTTGCAAATGCAGCCGGACCAATTGCATCAATGACAATTAACGAACTTGGAATTGATAAAGATTCAAACTTTGTGCTAATTATGATAATGGCAACTTTAATAATAGCTCCGAGTTTTGGTATAGGAAGTTCAATTTTCGGACATAAAATTGTTAAAAATACCGGAAAAGAAATTGTTTTATTCGGCAGATTCGAAGCTGTTATAATCGCTTTTGTATCAGGAAGTTTGCTTTTACTTGCTGCTTTAACAAAAGGAATTCCTACTTCTATGGTTCAACTAAATGTTGGTGCAATTATAGGAATTGGAGTTGCTAAATTAGGATTTAAAAACATTTTCAAAAAAACTGCGGTTAATAAATTTTTTGCAATGTGGATAATTTCTCCTGCCGTTTCTTTTTCAATATCAGTTTTACTGATGTATTTAGTTGATACTTTTGGATATTTTTAATATAATTGCTCAATTGTTAAATTGAATTTGATATAAGAAAAAGATAAATTAACTAAGCCTTTTCGCATTAAAAAACTTTAAACTGTTAAATTGCTCAATTGTTAGATTGTTTAAAATCAGCTTAGCAATTTAGCAATTATCTCATACAAATAGGAATAATGATGAAATAAATTCAATTAAATTTAAAATCAAATTCCAATTATTAACAATTGAGCAATTAAACAATTCTTATAAGCAACTATATTCCAGGTAATTCTGTATTTAAATTATTAATATGATCAAAGTTTGCTTTAATTTCTTCACTTAATTTTTTCAATTCAGTTCCTGTTTTATAGTTTTCAAGATTTATGTCTAATTTATTAGACATTTTAGAAATCTTATCAAAACTTTCTTTATCAAAACGATTAATAATAGCATTTTTAAAATTATTCTCGTCTATATATACAGGAAATCCTTGAATATTAGATTCTAATTGATTAACATTTTTCTCTAAATTTTCTTTTTCTTCTGATAATATTTCAATTTTATCCTTATTATTATCTTCTTCGGTTCTTAATGTTTCAAGATCTTTTTCTTTTTGCTTTATTTCATTTTTCGCCTCTTCTAATTGTTTCTTTAACAGCTCATTATACTTATTAAGCTGTTCTTTTACAATATCAAAATATTCTTTCAACTTACTTGGATTTAATTCTTTTAAATTCTCAATTTGTTGTTTTAACATTGCAATTTGTGCTTCCTTTGCTTTAATAATTTCATCTTTAGCCATTGCAAATTCTTTGCTCCATCTAAGTTTTGCAATCCATGCTAAAATTGCTGCCAAAATACTTAATCCGGTTATTATTTCATTTAAATATTCCATAGTATTTGATTGAAAATTAGAGAATTAAATTATTTATTCAAATATAAATAAATAAATTTAAAATTATTCTTAATTTCACTAACATAAAATAATTTTAAAATATAGACTTTTAATCCTTCCATCGTTTAAAACAATGGAAAAGTTATGTGTTTAATAAAAACATACTGAAAAATGAAAAAACTACAACTTTTAATTATCTTGTTAGTTATTTTTAACTTACAAATAAAATCTCAAACAGACTCATTATCAACCATTTCTTATTCTGCAGATATAAGAGTTTCGAGTATTTCTGATGCACAAAAAAGTATTGATAATTTCATATCATCAAAAAAAATTATTCCTTCAATATATTACAAAACAAAATCAACAATTGAAATAAATATCAATATCAGCGAACAAGATTATTTAGATTTAAAATCATTAATTCCAAAATGGGGATATCTTGATAATCATCAGGAAACTACAACAAATTATATTGAAAAGATGAATGATTTAAAATTGGAACAAAATTCGTTGATTAATGAAAAAGGAAGATATATAAAACTTTCAGAAAACATAGATGCCTCAAATTCAAAATATTACGATTACTCAGAAAAAATAATTAAACTTGAAAAAGAAATAGGCAATTTAAATTATGAAATTTTGCATTTAAAGAAAAAACACAAAAATTTTAATGTTAATTTAAAATTTATTGAAGAAACAAATACTACATACTCAAACGATATTTCTTGGGTAAATATGCCCGGAATTGAATATTCTTATCTTATTTCCGAAAATTCTACTTTAAATATTAGTCCTGATAAAATGAACGGATATATTTTGAAATATATGTTCACAAGAGGAAAATCTTACGGATTATTAGGACTTTACAGAGCAAACACAACAGACAGCCTCACAATAAACGACATGTATATTTTTGGTTTAGGTCAGGATTTTTACTCGAAACATCTCGGACGCGGCGAAAACAAGTTTTTCAATCTTTATATTAGCTTTAATGCTGGAGTTTATGTTACCTCTAATAAAATTAAATTAGTAAATTCATCGTGGTTTGTAAATCCATTTTTTGGTTTAGAGATTTTAAAAACAAAAAACTTGCTTTTCGATAGCAAAATAGGATATTTTCTTCCTTTTGAAACAAATAAAACTCAAAGAGGTTTTTTAGCTAATTTTTCATTTAATTTCGTTTTTTAATCATCGTAAAATAATTTAATTTTTACGAAACAAACTTTATAAACATCTAATAACAAAACAATTACATAAACAAACAATTAAAATATCAACATGAAAAAAACATTAATTTTATTATCAATTTTATTAACATTTTCGTTTAATTTTTCTTTTGCAAATATAAAAATAGCAAACTTAGATACTACGAGAATAGCTCTTGTTAATCCGGGAGTTTTTTACCTAAAATCATTAACATTTTTAAGCGATAATAGATATATCGATATTAACAGGATTCAATATCAAGCAGTTTTTTATTCTAAAAGCGAAGTTAGTTTTGAAGAAGCAGAACAGTATATTACTGATAATGAGATAAAAAACATCAAGTTATTTAAAATTGAAGGCGATTTAAACCAAAATAATTTGTACAAAGAAAATTCATGTACAAAAAGTTTTTACGAAATATTTAAAAATAGCGATGGCATAATCTTTCTTGGCGGTTGGGATTTACCACCAGCTACTTACAATCAAAAAACCAATCTTTTAACAAACATTGTTACTCCAAACAGGCATTATTTCGAGCTTTCATTTCTTTTTCATCTTTTAGGTGGTTCGCAAAACCAAAATCATAAAGCTTTTTTAGATGAAAATCCAAATTATGTAGTTTCTGGCATTTGTCTTGGACTGCAAACAATGAACGTTGCTACTGGTGGCGATTTATATCAGGATATTCCTTCTGAAGTGTATAATTTAAAATATGCTGAAGATGTTTTAAATATTGATGAAAATAACAGACACAGAAATTATTGGGTAAATATCAATAAGGATTCAAGCATAGATAATCATAGCTTTCATAAAATAAAACTAATTAATAATCAACTATTTACTGATAGATTAAAACTAAAAGCAGATTATCAACCAACTGTTTGCAGCAGTCATCATCAGGCAATAAAAAACTTGAGTAATAGATTCAAAGTTGCTGCAACATCAATAGATGGAAAAATTATTGAAGCAATATCTCACAAAAAATTCAAAAATGTATTTGGAGTTCAATTTCATCCAGAATTTTATACTCTTTACGATTCAGAATCTAAAAAAGTAAAAATGAAACCTTCAGAAGAAACTTTAATGACTGAATATGAGATACTTGAAAAACACGAAAGTTTTGATTTTCACGTAAAATATTGGGAGTTTTTCAGTAGTTTATTTAAAAAACAGCAATTTTAAACAAAAACATATAAAAAAAGACCTTTATACGTTTTTAACATAAAGGTCTTTTTACTTTTTATTAATTTTCGCCCAACAATCCTTTTACAGATTTTATTAGTTCTGCATTAGTTTGAGCTATTACAGGCATTTTACTTTTAGCTTGATTAATAGCTTCTGTCGATTTTTTAGTATTTTGAACTGCTTTTAACGATTTTGTTTTTGGTGTTAGTGTTTTGGCTTTACTTGCCATATTTTCGGATTTGTCTTTTAATGTTTTTAGATCTTCTCTTAACCCGTTTATCGATGTATTTATATCTGTAAGAGATTTAAGATCAGACTTTAGCGCATTTGCATCAATATTTTCTTTATCTGCATTATATTTTTCAACATTGCCTTCTATTTCTTTTAAATTAGCCTCAATTTTACATGTATTAAAATATGTATCAAAAGAGTTGTTTTTGAAACCGTCAAAATCAGAGTTGCCAATATCTTTTGGCCTTTCAAGAGTTCCGTAAGAATCTAAAGTTTGTGAAACCAATGAAATATTAAAGAAAAGCATTAGTAAAGAAACAGAAATCAGCGAAATTAAATTTACTTTTTTCATGATATAAAATTTTAATTAATAATTTCAAAGTTACGCAATAAAAAAATATAAGTAAAATTAAAAATTCAGAACTTATTGCAATTCGGTTTTCCAACCATAATCTATATAATTATAAGTAAAACTATTATCGGAAAAATCAAACAGGATAAATCCTTCTTCTGTTCCAAAATTACTGCCTTTCCACCATTTTCCACAAATAGCTCCGCTTGTTATAAATCTAATATTATTTACAAAAATATCTTCAAAAAAATGAGTATGCCCTTGTAAAACTAATTTTAAATTATGATTTTTAAAAAGTTCTAAAACTTGCTTTGAATTTTGCACTACCAGAGTTTCATTATTCGCAAGCATCGGATTATCAATCACTTGTAAAAAAGTTGTAATAAATGGCATATGTGTTACAATTACTATTGGCGAGTTTTCATCAATAGAATCCAATTGATTTTTCAGCCATAAAACTTGTACAGAATCAATTTTTCCGGCATAATTAAAACTATCAGTAATTTCAATTGCATCTAAAATAAAAAACTGCCAGTTTTTATGTTGAAATCTGTAATATGTTTTTCCAATTCTGTGTTCAAACATTTTTTTACCAAACTCAGGATGATTTTTTTTAATTCCACATTCTTTATAATATCCAAAAACATCATGATTACCAATTGTATTGAAAATAGGCATTTTAATTTTCTTAGAAATAGTAGAATATAGATTAAACAAACTATCGGAACGTTCAAATGTTTGATTTGCAACATCCATAACTAAATCGCCGCCAGTTATTACGAAATCAGGATTTATTTTATTTATAGAATCTATTGCTTTTATAAATCCATCGGTTGCATTTAATTCATTTTGAAGGTGAATATCAGTAATAAAAACAAATTTAAAGTCGTTTTTACTCTCAAATTTGCCATTTTCTTGTTTGCAGGAGTTTGAAAATACAATTATTAATATAAAACTAATATTTACTATACTTTTGCCCATTTTCAAATTAAATATTTCCTTAAAATATTTTCTAAATCTGATTTTCTTATCGGTTTGCTTATAAAATCACTGCATCCGGCTAAAAAAGCTTTTTCTTTATCATTATCCTGAATATAAGCCGATTGCATTACTACATTAGTTTTTAATGAAATTGATTTTATTTTTTCAGTAGCTTCATATCCATTCATATTTGGCATTTTTATATCCATTAAAATAAGCTTTATGTCATTGTTTTTTTCAAATAATTTAATTGCTTCAATTCCATTTTCAGCTTCAAAAAATTGGCATTTAAAATCCATTTTTGAAATTAATTTTTTTATAACTAACCGATTAACTAACTCATCATCAACAATAAGTATTTTTTTATTGTTTTGCATATTAATTGATTCAAGAAAATTTTCTTGTATTAATTCACTTTGTGGAACTTTTACATGTTTTATATTAAAAAAGAAAGCTGTACCTCTTTCGTCTCTCTTTTTTGAAAAAATTTCGCCACCAAGCAATTCTGCATAGTGTTTTGCAATTGTTAATCCTAAGCCTAATCCGCCAAAATTTGAGGAAATAGACTCATCCTCCTGAACAAATTTATCAAATATATTTAAAGAATTATTGTAATTTATTCCAACGCCATTATCTTCAACACAGAATTCAATTTTATCACCAATAAGTTTTGAAATAATTTGAACACGTCCTGCTTTTGAAAATTTAATTGCATTATCTGTTAAGTTATTTATAATTTTAAATAATTTATCGTAATCTGTACATATGTAACTGTCATTCAAATCGATTAAATTTTCATAAGACAATATTATTCCCTTTTTTATTGCCAATTCTTTATTTTCATTAATAATCTTATCTAATAAACTGTTTATGTTTAAATTGTTATTATACACATTAATATTTCGTGCTTCAATTTGAGAAACTTCTAATACATTATCAACAATTTTAAGCAATTTTTCACTACTTTTAATAATTACATCTGTATAAAATTTAGCATCTGCAGAAATAGTTTCTTCGTTATTTAACAAATCAGAAAAGCCAATAATTCCATTAAGAGGCGTTCTTATTTCGTGTGAAATATTTGTTAAAAATATTGATTTTAGCCTATTACTTTCATCTGCTTTTTCTTTCGAACGTTCAAGTTCAGTATAACTTTCTTCTAAAGCATCAGTTGTTGATCTTAATTCTTCTAAGCTTGCTCTTATTTCTTCTTCACTTGCCAACAACTCATTATTTTTCAACTCTTTTTCCCTTGCATTTTCATTTGCAGTATTTATAGCATTTTCAGCAAACTTCATTGTAAAATACACTATTGTTGCAAGTGCAAAAAGCGTCAAGGTATTATGAACATATCCGGCAGTAAGCATATCTTCAAATTCAGGCGTTTGGTAGATTGCAAATCGCCATACTCTTGTTGTTGAAATTAATACAATTATTGTATTGATTAATAAAACTTTTCTTGACGCTAACAAAACACCTAGAGTATATATACCTAAAACACTATAAAAGCTTTGAAAATATTTATACATTGTTGGGATTTCGTCGGTCAAAATATTCATTGGTATTGCAAGTAATACTATTAAGCCAAAAGACATATAGTTTCCAGCTTTTTTAATACCATATTTTTTCAATAAAAAAAGGCTGACTATTACGTATATTATTAGTATTAATGTAGATATGAATGTAATAAAACTATTTTCATCTTTAGATATTAAGTTTTTAATAACAGCTAATAACAAAAGTAAAACTCCTATAAAACAAATATAAATATATGCTTTTGTCTTTTGTTTATCAAACAAACCAACATTTTCAACAGGCAAAAAATATTTAATAATATCTATCTTCATTTTATATAAAAGTCAATTATAAAATCACTGAATTTAATTTTGAAGCATCTTCTACCAATTTTTCTACAGAAGCAACTAATTGTTCAGCAATTACGGCATTTTCTTGCGCACCTTCATTAATTTGAGATATTGAATGATTTATCTGCTCAACACTAATTCTTTGCTCTTCTGTTGAATTAAATATTTCTTTTATTATATCATTTATATTTTTCATATCCATAGAAATAGTTTCCTGATATTTACCTGCTTTATCAGAATATTCGAGTGCTGTTATAACCGAATTTATAATTTCTTTTGCTCCTTCGCTGCTGTTATCTGCAAGTTTTTTAACTTCAGCAGCAACAACAGAAAATCCACGTCCGGCAAGACCGGCTCTTGCTGCTTCAATCGCTGCATTTAAAGCTAATAAATTTGTTTTGCTTGCTATTTCTTGAATAATTCCAATTTTTGAATCAATATTATGAATTGCCGTCATTGAATTTAAAATCACCTGATCGCTTTTTTTATAAATTCGAATGATTTTTCAACATATTTTGACGTACTTGACGTGTTTTCAGCATTCTGAATTATAGAACTTACAACCTGCTCAATCGCAGCAGAAATTTCTTCAACATTAGCAGCTTGTTCGCTTGAGTTTGAACTTAAAGAATTTGCTGATAAACTTATCTGACTTGACATTTGATTTAAATTCGCTGCTGAATTTTTTATTTGCCTAGATATGGAATTTAACTTTTTATTTTGCGCTTCTTTAATTGATGCATCTTGCATTGCTGCATCAATTGCATTTTTAGCAAATTGTATTGCAAAATACAACATCATTGATATTATAACCAATGATATAGTATGATTTGTATATGCAGCTCTTAAAAGCGATGCTTGTTCCGGACTTTGTTCTAATGAAAAAAAAAGTACTCTTGTGGTTGTAATTAATATTAAAATCGCATTAATTATTAATATGTATCTGGACGCAAATAACACGCCCACACTTAGCAAAGCTAATATTGTATAAAAACCTTGAACAAATTTATATATTGCAGGTACTTTATCGCTTAAAATACTTAGTGCAATTAATAATAAAATAACTAAGCCCAAGGAAAGAATATTTCCAGCTATTTTTATGCCATAAACTTTTAATATAAATAGGTTAATTAAAACAAAAACACCAAGTGCTATTGCAGAAATTAATGAAACTATATAATTTTCATCTTGACTGCTTACAACTCTGATTATAAGAAATATAACTATTGCTATACCAGATAAACTTAAAAAAATAAAAGCTCGAGTTTTTTGCTCGTCAAATAAACTCATTTCTGTATTTGGTGTAAAAAAACGGATTAGTTCTTTCATTTTAATCAAATTTAGTTTTAGATTATTTGATGAAAGATAATAAAAATATTAATTAATAACAAGGCTCTTAAATTAATATGCTTACACACCTTATTTTAGCACAATCCTAATCATAAAAAAAGGAACTGAGTTTTTTTTCTAAACTAAAAAATAAGAAAATAAACGTGGCACAAATAAAAAAACAGAGCCTTTTTACTTTTACTAAAAAGCATTAGCTCTGTTTAATTAAAGTTGTCTGGAATTATTAATTCGCGAAACAATTTTTAACAAATTATTATTTTACATCATCTCTGTTTTTAACATACTTTTCAAACCATTGATCTTGCTCCCAAAGCAAATGCAAAATAGATTCTTTTGCACTGTATCCATGACTTTCTTTTGGCAAAATAACCAATCGAACAGTGGAGCCTAAACCTTTTAAGGCATTAAAGTATCTTTCACTTTGCAGCGGATATGTTCCGGAATTATTATCTGCTTCGCCGTGAATTAACAGCAATGGCGTTTTCATTTTATCGGCATGCATAAATGGCGACATTGTATTATAAATTTCCGGCGCTTCCCAATAATTTCTTTCTTCGCTTTGAAAGCCAAATGGTGTTAAAGTTCTGTTATAAGCGCCACTTCTGGCAACTCCTGCTGCAAACAAATCAGAATGAGAAAGTAAATTTGCAACCATAAATGCACCATAAGAATGTCCGCCACAAGCAACTCTTTTTCTATCAATATAACCAAGCGAATCAACTGCATCAATTGCGGCTTTTGCATTTGCTACTAATTGTTTTCTAAAAGAATCGTTTGGTTCTTCATCGCCTTCGCCCACTATTGGAAAAGAAGCATCATCTAAAACAACATAACCTCTTGTAATCCAATATATTAAACTACCGTAATAAGGATAAGTAAACTCGTTTGGGTTTGATGTGCTTTGAGATGCGCTGTTTTTATCTTTAAACTCTGTTGGATAAGCCCAAAGCAACATCGGCATTTTTCCTTTTTTTGTCAAATCATATCCAACAGGTAAATAAAGTGTTCCTGAAAGCTCTAATCCATCATCACGTTTATATTTTATAACTTCTTTATGCACATTCTGAATACTTTTAAAAGGATTTTCAAAATATGTTATTTGCTGCAAAGAGTTTTTCTTGTTTATATTTCTGATATAATAATTCGGATATTCGGTTGGTGCTTCAATTCTAACTAAAATATCTCCTTTTTTCATATCAATAGCCGAATATAAATTTTCAATTTTATTTTTATATTCAGATTGATATAATCTTTTTGTCTGTTTTGTATTTAAATTTATTTTGCCTATAAATGGGAATTGTCCTTCTTTTGTATATCCATCTCCTAATAAAAAAGCGTCATCATTCTCAATATCAAGCACATATTCTCCAAAATTATTCCTTTTAGTAACAAAATTACCAGGTTCACTATATTTATCCTGATAATTTCTGTCAAAAATAATTAAAGGCTTTTGATTTGAATTAGATGGATTAAAAACATATGATTTTGTATTTCTTGTATTCCACCAATAATCATGAGCTATTGCAATGTTTTCATTTCCCCATTCAATATTATAAAATCGGTTAATGGTTTTTATTAATGATTTTACTTCTCCTGTAAAAGGAGCTTCCAATTCAAATATTTCATCTCTAAACTCTACTTCCTTTTCAGGATCTCCTTCGTCTAATGCTTCAACCCAAACTAAAGTTGATGGTTTGTCATTTCGCCAATTCAAATTTCTTTTTCCTTTTCGAACTGCCATAAACCCTTTTGGTAAAACTTCGGTTAATGGAACTTCATTAATAGTTTTAACAAAATCGCCATTACTTTTATAAATATTTGTTGTTTCCGGGAATCTATAAAACGGAACTATATATGAAAAAGGTTTGTGAATTGAACTTACTAAAACATAATTTCCACCAGGCGAAAATGAAACCGAACTATACATTGCTTCTTCTTTCCACTTAGTTTTTTCTCCGTTTAATGTTACTTTATAAAGCTCAGAAAGTGATAGCTGTTCAAAATTAAACTCATCGGCTCTGTTTTTCAATAAATCTTGATATGTTCTGTTTTGTGCTTTTGAGCCTGTACTTATTGTTACTGTTGGACCTTCGGGAATAGCTTCACTTGTATTAATTAATTCTTTTTTATTCTCAGATAAAAACATAACTAATAATGAGTTACCATCTTTAAACCAACTAATTGGCTCATCCATATTTGCATTTATTGTTGCATCTGTAATTTTATAGGTTTTAGCATTTACTATATCAAGAATCCATAATTCAACGCCAGTTGAAACTGTGTTAGCAAATGCAATTTTAGTTTGATTAGGCGACCATTTAAAGTTAGACATCCTTGCATTTTCCGGTAGGTTTAAAACTTGAGTTACATCTTTATCGTTTACATTTTTAACTTTAATATTATTATAATATATAGTTCGGCTTCCAATATTTGTTTTAGGGTTTATTCTTAATCCGCCCAAGCGTAATTCCTGCTCAGATAATTCGGCTATTGTTTTATAGCTATCGCGATAAAGCAAAACCATTTCTTTTCCGTTATTGTCTATTAAAACTGATGGCGCTCTTGGAACATCAACCAATTCTAATATTTCTTTTGGTGGTTTTTGGTATTTTAAATTCTCTTGTGCAATTATCGGCAAAATTGCATTAAACAATAAAGCAATTAAAATTATTAGTCTTAATACATCAGTTTTGTTTTTCATAATGTTTTTTTAATTGTTAATGTTTGATATTTGCAGGTTAAGTTGTAGCTTGTAAATTGTAAATTGATAATTATTTTCTATTCAACAATCATTTTCTTCAAACCTTCACTTGCAAAAACTTTATATTCTCCTTTTTCATCAGTATAAATTAAGTAACCTTCTATTTCATTTAAGTTTTCAATTAAATTTTTAGCTTTAACGTATCCCATAACCATACATGAAGTTGCATAAGCATCAGCTTTAATACAATCATCGGCAACAATTGTTGCGCTTAATAAATGGTGCTGAACAGGAAATCCTGTTTTAGGATTTATTGTATGAGAATATTTCATTCCTTCTTTCTCGTAAAATTTCCTGTAATTTCCTGATGTTGCCAATGATTTATTATCTAATTTTAAAACTATCTGAAGTTCTCTGTTTGTTTCATCAGAGTTTTCTATTGGCTTATCAATGCCTACTTTCCATAATTCTTTATCAGGATTTAAACCTTTTGCTTTTAGCTCGCCGCCAATTTCAACCAAATAATTATCTATCTCTTTTTCATCAAAAAAATCAGAAACATAATCAACAGATTGACCTTGTGCTATTGCATTTCCATCAAGTATTATGTTTTCATTTCCTTTAACAACTGTTTGTCCGCTTATATAAATTTTCTCCATTCCAACATACTGTAAAAGACTGTCTATAAGCTTCTTGTCTACATCAGCTTTTTCTGTAAATCCAAAGCCCCATGCATTTACCAATGGCCCAACAGTTACATCAAAATAACCATAAGTTTGCAGATATATTTCATATGAGGTTGTGAAAAATTTCTCGAATAAATCATCTATAACAACAGTTGAATCATTTTTATTTACTCGCGAAATAATAGAGTTTTCCTTATATGTAGAAAGTGAAGAGTCAAAGTGAAATAACAATGAATCTATTTCTTTTGAATAATCTTTACTGCTATTGTATGTAATGTGATATGTTGTTCCTTGCGTGAAGCCTTCAATTTTTTTATATTTATTTCCACATGATGCTAAAAGTATTAAAATACCAACTATTAAACCAAGATTTTTTTTCATTATTAGATTATTTAAGTTTTACATTTTATTTGGGTAATCGCAAATTTAAATAAAAAAAGCCACAACATTTTGTTGTGGCTAAAATTATAATAAATATTCAATTTTATATAATAAAATTATGATCCAAAATCATCAAAAGCAATCATTTCTTCAGGAACACCTAAATCATAAAGCATTTTCTGAACTGCATCATTCATCATTGGTGGGCCACAAAGGTAAAACTCAATATCTTCCGGTTCCTCGTGGTTTTTCAAATATTCATCATAAATAACTTGATGAATAAACCCAACGTAACCGGTCCAATTATCTTCTTTCATAGGCTCTGATAATGCAATATTGAAAGAAAAATTATTGTGTTTTTTTTCTAATTCTATAAATTCATCTTCATAGAAAATTTCTCTTTTTGAACGAGCTCCATACCAAAATGTTGCTTTTCTGTCTGTTCCTTGTGTTTTAAACTGATCGAAAATATGTGAACGCATTGGAGCCATTCCTGCACCACCACCAATAAACATCATTTCTCTTTTTGTATCTTTTATAAAAAATTCGCCATAAGGTCCGGAAACCATAACTTTGTCTCCAGCTTTTCTTGAAAAGATATACGAAGAACAAATTCCAGGATTAATATTCATAAAAGCATCTTTAGTTCTATCCCACGGCGGTGTAGCAATTCTTATATTTAGCATTACAATATTACCTTCGGCAGGATAATTTGCCATTGAATATGCTCGATAAGTTGGTTCAGGATTTTTCATTTTCAAATCCCACATATTAAATTTATCCCAATCTTCGTTATATTCTTTTTCGATGTCCATATCTTTAAATGAGACATCTATTTTAGGAACATCAATTTGGATATATCCGCCACTTCTGAAATCAAGTGTTTCTCCTTCAGGAAGTCGAACTACAAATTCTTTAATAAAAGTTGCAACATTATGATTAGAAACAACTTCACATTCCCATTTTTTAATACCCATCACTTCGTGAGGTATTTCTATTTTCATATCTTGCTTAACTTTAACCTGACATGCTAAGCGATAATTGTTTTGTTGTTCCTTTCTAGAAAAAAAAGGCTTCTCCGTTGGAAGAATGTCACCTGCGCCCTCAATAACCTGACATTTACACATACCGCAAGTACCACCTCCTCCACAAGCTGATGGGAGTAAAATTTTACTATTACTTAAAGTTGAAAGTAGTGTGTTTCCGGGTGAAACTACTAAATCTGTTTCGCTATTTATATTAATTTTCACTTCTCCTGATGGTAAAAGTTTTGCTTTGGCGTATAAAAGAAGAGCTACTAGCAACAAAACAATAACCAAAAAGACCACAATACTAATCCCAATAACCGTTGTATTTAAACTTAATAATATCATTTTTACTTAATTAAAAGTTTATAATTTAATTCCCATAAAGCTCATAAAAGCAATTCCCATTAAACCTGTAACAATAAATGTAATACCTAAGCCTCTTAATGGTGCAGGAATATTTGAGTATCTTATTTTTTCTCTAATTGCGGCAATACCAACAATTGCTAAAAACCAACCCAAACCAGATCCAAGAGCAAAAGAAGTTGCTTCGCCAATTGAAGTATATTCTCTTTCTTGCATAAATAACGCACCTCCAAGAATAGCACAGTTAACTGCTATAAGAGGTAAGAAAATACCTAATTCCGCATATAAGGTAGGTGCGAATTTTTCAACAACCATTTCAACTAATTGTACCATCGAAGCAATAACTGCAATAAACATTATAAAGCTTAAAAAACTTAAATCAATATCAGCAGCAGCTGAACCTAAAAGCCAGTCTAAAGCTCCTTTTTTAAGCAGAAAATTCTCAATTAAATAGTTTACCGGAACTGTTATGCCAAGAACAAAAATAACAGCTAATCCTAATCCTGTTGCAGTAGTAACAGTCTTTGAAACAGCAAGATATGAACACATGCCCAAGAAATAGGCAAATATCATATTATCAATAAATATTGATTTAACGAATATATTTAAAATATCTTCCATAGTAATATCTCTTTACAATTTATTATTAGTTTGTTTCAATAAGTTCTCTAGTTTTTGACCTTTGTACCCAAATAATTATTGCAACAATGATTAAAGCCATCGGAGGTAAAATCATTAAACCATTATTAACATAACCGAAATCATAAAAACTATCAGGAATTATTTGTATTCCCCATATAGAACCGGATCCAAAAAGTTCTCTAAAGAAAGCAACAATAATAAGTATAATTGAATATCCGGCAGCATTTCCAACACCATCAAGAAATGAAGGCCATGGTTTATTTCCAAGAGCAAATGCTTCCAATCTTCCCATAAGGATACAGTTTGTAATTATTAATCCAACAAACACAGATAATTGTTTACTAACTTCATACGAATAAGCTTTTAACACTTGATCTACGATAATAACAAGAGCTGCAATTACAACCAGTTGGACAATAATTCTTATTCTTGAAGGAATTGTATTTCTTAGTAAAGAAATAATAACATTAGCAAATGCTAATACAAATAAAACCGACAAGGACATTACAACAGCCGGCTCAAGCTTAACAGTTACAGCAAGTGCAGAACATATACCCAAAACCTGAACCGTAATAGGATTGTTCAGATTTAACGGGTCGCTTAAAAGTTTTAAAGTTTTTGTACTCATCGATTATTTATTTTTTATTATTTTCTAAATATGTTTTATAGCTTGAGATGCAATCAAAAATCATAGCTTCTAAAGCCTTACTGGTTATTGTTCCTCCTGATATGGCGTCAACGCCATGTTCGGTGTCATTAGCAGCTAAAGCAGCTCCTTTACCGCCTTTATGAACTCTAATTCCGATCAATTTACCATCTTCAAAAATAGTTTTGCCGGTAAATGGTTTTTGAAACCAATCTTTATTAATATCTGCTCCAAGTCCAGGTGTTTCACCTTTATGGTCAAAAACGGCACCATATAATGTGTTCATATCGCTCTCAAGCGCAACATATCCCCAAATTGGTCCCCAAAGTCCTTTCCCTGTAAGCGGAATAATAAGTTTTATTGTGCCGTCTTCTAAAGTAGCTTCGTAAAGAGGTAATTCTCTTTGTTCTGTATCTTTTTTGTATTCTTGTTTCAGGTTGATATCAAAAGCTGCTTTCCCTTTTATTTCTTCTCCTTTTGAATTTACAACAAAGCTTTTAGTGATGTATTTTTCAAAAACATTGTTTGCAGTCTTTGCAGTACTTTCAATGTGTACTGAAGCCAGAATATTCTGCATTTTTTCATTTTTCACATTCATATTCTGTATTGGTTGTAATTTTAAAGCTGTGAATGACAGAGCAGCTGCAACAACTATAACCAGAACAGATGCATAAATAAATGTATATAAATTTCCGTTGGTATCCATTGTAATTAGTTTTTTATAAAGCCTTAGCTCGTTTTAGTCGTTTTTTAATATTTCCTTGTATAACATAGTGGTCGATGAGTGGTGAGAACACATTTAGTAAAAGAATAGCCATCATCATACCTTCTGGATATGCAGGATTCAGCACTCGAACTAAAATTGCTATAAACCCAATTAAAAATCCATATATCCATTTTCCTTTTTCAGTTTGAGCTGCAGTAACAGGATCGGTAGCCATAAAAACAGCACCGAAAGCAAATCCGCCAAGTAAAAGGTGATGATACCAAGGTAATGCCATATAAGGATTTGTATCTGTTGCAAAAAGATTTAACAATAAACCCATGGTTATACCGCCAATAAATACTGAAAGCATAATCTTCCAACTTCCTACTCCTGTAAAAAGGAGTATTGCAGCTCCAATTAATATTGCAAGAGCTGATGTTTCACCAATTGAACCGGGCATAAATCCTAAAAACATATCCATTGTTGAAGGCAATTTATCTAAAGAGCCGGCAGCAGCATTGGCAAGAGGAGTTGCTCCTGAAAATCCATCTACAATGCCTTCGCCTTTTGAAAGTTCTGAAATCCAAATTGTATCGCCAGACATTTTAGCAGGATATGCAAAAAACAGAAAAGCTCTTGTTAATAAAGCCGGATTTACAACATTCATACCTGTACCACCAAAAACTTCTTTACCAAATATTACCGAAAATATTGTTGCTAGTGCAAGCATCCAAAGTGGAACATCAACAGGTACTATAAGCGGAATTAATAAACCACTTACCAAAAATCCTTCTTCAATTTCATGTCCTTTTATATAAACAAAAACAAACTCTGTACCTAAACCTGCAATATATGAAACCAACACAAGCGGTATTACTTTAATAAATCCATATCCAAATGATTGCCATAAATTTACATCTGTTTGACCTATTGATTGATAGTAATTATCGCCGACATTCCACATTCCAAAAAGCAATGTCGGAATTAATGCGATTACGACAACGCTCATAACTCTCTTTAAATCAACGGCATCTCTAATGTGAGCACCTTTTTTTGGCGCTGTATCGCCAAGAACATACAAAAAAGTTTCGAAGCTTTCAAAAACAGATAACCATTTTTCGTGCTTTCCGCCTTTTTCAAAGTTTGGTTTTATTTTATCAAGATAATTTCTTAATGCTTTCATCTTTTTATTTTATATATTTTAAAATTTAGTTAATGATTATTAATAAGAAATAAATTTAACTAAATTCTTTAATCATAATATTAATTCCTTTTCGGACTATTTTTTGAATTTCTATTTTTGAAGTATTAACTACTTCGCAAAGAGCAAACTCTTCTTCAGCTACTTCGTATATTCCTAATTGTTCCATTAAGTCGATATCCTCAATTAAAATGGCTTTTAAAAGCTGCATAGGAAAAATATTCATCGGGAAAACTTTTTCAAGTTCACCTGTAACAACAAATGGTCGTAAACCTCCATGTAAATTAGAATCCAGTTTGAATTCCTTTTTAGGAGTTAGCCACGAAAAGAATGTTCTTGTCATACTAAATTTACCAAAGCCAGGTGTTCCCCAACCTAAAAATTCAGATTGATTGCCTTCAGGAATAACTGTAATTTGGTAATCGTAATAACCTAGAAAATTCGTTTTATCAAGTTTTTCGCCTGTTAAAACGTTCCCTGAAATAAACCGAAGATTTCCTTCTCTAATATTATCTTTAACAAAAGATAGTATTTCTGCACCATCTATAATATTATAATATTGAGCTTTTTGAACTTCAGAACCTGTAAGTGCAATTATTTTTGAGGCATCAAATATTCCTTCATTAAATAGTTTCCCTATTTTTGCTACATCAAATGGGTTAATGTACCAAACAACTTCGCCTTTGTTAAGTGGTTTTATATGATTTATCTGAACTCCAATTGCACCAACCGGATGTGGACCTGAAAATTCATGAAAATCTACATTTTTGGTATTTTTTAACAATCCGGAATTATTCTTTTTAATATGTAAGCTTAAATTAACTTTTCCATTGGTCATTTTTTTTAAAGCATCAATTCCGGTTTGAAAATCATTAAGCTGATCTTTCAAAATAAATTCATAATCAGGAGCAAGTGGAGCTGAATCGAAGCCCGAAATATAAATTGCATCAGGAGTATCCTTTGGATTAGCAATTATAGCAAATGGCCTTTGCCTAATAGTAGGCCAAAACCCACTTTTTAAAATATTTTCTTTAATTTCTTCCAGACTTAGTGTATTAGGATTAGCCTTTTTAAATACTTGATAATCAATTTCATCATCTGCTTTGACAACAACTTCAAGTATTCTTCTTCGCTCACCTCTTATAATTTCAGCAACAACACCACTAACAGGAGATGTAAACATTATTTCCGGTTTGTATTTGTCAAAGAAAAGTGAAGTACCGGCTTTTACTTTATCTCCAGGTTTTACAAGAAGTTTTGGCGTTAGACCTTCAAAATCAGTAGGTTTTACAGCATAATTTACTGACTTCGGAATGTCAATTATTACTTTTTCTGCTTTACCTTCAAGATTAATATCTAAGCCTTTTTTAATCTTTATTATGTTTGACATTTTTCACTTAAATTTTTTAATACTTATGCAAAAATAAAAAAAAAATAAAGCAAGATTTAACAAATCATTATTTATAAAGCTTCTAAATAACGCAATCCTTTCAAATAGATTAATTAATGATAATTAAACAAAAAAAATATGTCTTGTGACACAAATTTTTACTTCAGATAAGCACATCTATATATCTAACTATTAATACTTAATGATTATTAAATTTATTGAGTAAAAATGCTTAAAACTACTTGGTTTATATCTATTTTTAATCTGCCAATAGTCGGACAAGATTTCCAATTACTAATATACTTGACATATAAAAAAAGTAAGTGTTAAACAGAAAGGCTTATCTAAACTACAAACAATTGTAATTCATTAGTAATCAATCATTTAAATTAATTAGACTTATCTGGTTCAGCTTATTTTAAAATTGAAAATATATAAATGGCTGAACTCCTTCTAATTTAAATTGAATTGTTAATTGCACTAAAATAATAAAAACTGCAAGTTTAATAATGTATGGAGAACGTATATAGCTTTCAATTATTTTCTCGTTAAGTTTTTGTGGCGAAAGGTGCATTAAAAAACCAATAATAATTAGAAACATCCATGTTATACGAGCCATAAAAAATTGTGGTAAAAGCTTTATATTAAAATCATTAATAACTTTATCAATCATTATCCATGCAACATCAAAAGCTTTTGTTTTTTCGTTTATTACAATTTCAATGTTTTTTTCGTTTTTTATTTGTTTTACAGTTATAATTTTTGTGTCAGTTTGTTTGTAAGTTCTTTTAATGGAGCTAATTAAAGAATCCTTTTGTGAGATTTTTATTGTTAGAATGGTTTTATCAAAACCATCTTTTAAATTGGTAACAATATTTTTACTTAAAGCATCTTTAACAACAAAAGTATCAATCCTGTTTTCGATATCAGTAACTCTAAAAAATATCCACAAAAAAACGACAAAAACGAATGTTATAAACCATGCAATAAATTTAACTGGAATTATATTTGGAAATTTATCTAGTTTTGGTGTAAAAGCCTTATGGACTGCGAGTCCTATTCCGTGCATTGCGCCCCAAAAAACAAATTTCCAGGCTGCGCCATGCCATAATCCACCAACAAACATGGTTGCGAACAAATTAATATACATTCTAATTTTTCCTTTTCTGTTTCCGCCTAATGGAATATACACATAATCTCTTAACCATGAAGAAAGAGAAATATGCCATCGTCGCCAGAAATCGGTGATATTCAATGCTTTATACGGAAAGTTAAAGTTTACGCCCAAATCGAAGCCCATTATTCTGCCTAAACCTATTGCCATATCAGAATATCCCGAAAAGTCCATATATATTTGAAGAGTATAGCCCAGAATTCCCATTAAATTTTCCAAACCTGAATAATGCATCGGATCAGCAAATATTAAATCGTTATATTGTGAAATATAATCTGCAATTACGGCTTTTTTAAACAAACCAACCATAATAAGCCACAATCCTGAATGTATTGCTTCTTTTGAAATATTTATTTTTTTTTCTAATTGAGGTAGAAATAATTTTGCTTTTACAATTGGCCCAGCAACCAGCTGAGGGAAAAAGGATAAAAAGAAAGCATAATCAAGAATGTTTTTTGTTGGTTTAATTTTTTCCCAATAAACATCTAATACATAACTAATTGATTGAAAAGTATAAAATGAAATTCCTATTGGTAGAAAAATATCTAACGGATGAAAGTTTCTTTTTAAAACAGCATCTATATTTTCGATAAAGAAATTAGTATATTTAAAATATGCTAAAATACCTAAGCTGACACCAACTGACAAAATAAGCCATATACGTTTATAAATCAATTGCTTAGCTCTTACAATTGCAATAGCAAAACTATAATCTGTAATTGTAGTAAACACTAAAATCCACAAATACCAACCACTTGATTTATAATAGAATAACAAGCTAAAGGCAATTACGTATATTGTAACAGCTTTTTTATTTTTATAAATTACAGCATAAATTGTTATGAAAATTGTGAACAGAAGCAAGAAAATACCACTGTTAAAAATCATTGGATTATGCGGATCGTAATTAATTATTTCTTTTAAATATCCTATTAAATTCATTGATATAATTGATTTTTCAGATTAGAAGTCAAACTATCTAATTGGCTGTAAAATAGTCACATTCGCACTTAATTTAGATTTTACAGTTGGTTTATTCAACAAAATTGGATACATACTTTCCTTCATTATCCAAACCGCAATAGAGTCCATCCATGCAGATGCTGACGTCTTTGTTGGATGAGCACCATCTTTAGTTCTTTTGTAACTCAAATTTTTTGAAGGGAAATACCTTTTTGCACCCACATTTTTCACAATTAATTTATTAATTCCTGTGTCGTCTTTCCAGTTTGGTGGACCAATCCAAACATATTTATGATTTCCTATTTGCTTTAATATATTTTTAACAAACTTTTGTCTTTTTGTAATAATATCAGTTATAAATAATTCATTAGCACCAAGTACAAGAAAAATATAAGTAGGTTTATACTTGTTTATAAAATATTTAAGAGTATCACTATTTCCATACCATGCTGTTGATGAACTATACCAAATTACAGTATTCATATCATGTTTATTAAAAGCTGTATAATCTTTAAGCCTTAACATTAAGCCTTCAAGCATTGAATCGCCAATAAGCAGAATTTTTTGAGATGTAGTATCCATTTCAATATTCTCTTTCTTTATTGTATCTCTAACAGCTATTCTCTTTCCGATAGCATTATCAGGTATTTGAAGAATAAATTTTTTAAATTCAGACTTTTTTAATTCTAAATATTTTAGCTGTCCTGATTTTTCATCTTTAGAATAAGGTACTTTCAAATCATAATCAGAAAAAGAATAAAAAGTGAGTAAACCAATTGTTACAAGAAGCATTGATACTATATGTGAAATTAATTTCATTTTTTAAAATTATTTAATACTAACAGATTAGTTATTAATGATTTAAGACCTTATGCCATTTTTTTAAAACAAACTACTAATTAGCTTTTTTATTTGAAAACAGCCATTTTAATAATTCGGTTTCTCTATATGCATTTATCCAACTTCCATGTCCAACTCCTTTATATTCAGTGTATTTTGGATTACCGCCTGCTTTTCTCAAAGCATTTATCATATTTCTTGATCTTGACACATTTACAGCTTTGTCATTATCGCCATGAAATGCCCAAATTGGAATATTTACAATTTGAGAAGCAGTATTTTCATCTCCGCCGCCACAAATTGGAATTGCAGCAGCAAAAAAATCAGGATATCGACAAATAGCATCCCAAGTACCAAAACCACCCATAGACAATCCAGTAATATAAATCCTGTTTTTATCAATAGGAAAATTTTCAATTAAATAATTCAATAATTGAATTGTAGAGTTCATAGATTTTGATGCAATTTCCGGTTTTATATGTGTTTCTAATTTCCAACTTACTTCTACCCACCTTTCATCTTCAGGGCACTGAGGCACAATAACAAAAGTTGGATAGTTTTTTTTATTTTCAGCATTTAAAAATAATTCTTTAATGTGTGTTAAAGATTTTTCATTATCATTACCACGTTCGCCTGCACCATGTAAAAAAAGAACTATTGGATACAATTTATCATCACACGATTTTTCGGGAAAGAGAATATTATATAGAAGTTTATTCTTTTCTGAATCTGTAAAATCTCTTTTTTCGAAAATATTTTGGGCATTCATTTTATTAATATTTAGAAAGATTATTACAAATAGTAAAAATCTAATCGTCAAATTATTATAATTTATTAGCATAATAAGTAATTTATAAAAAAAGCACGCAAATGTAACAAAAAAAAGAGATTACCTAAAAAAGATAATCTCTAAATATTTTTAAAGATATGATTTTAACCTGCAGCGTCTTCTCCGCCAAATTCTTCTTGAGATTCTAAATTACCACCCATAAAACTACTTTCTGAAATTGCTTCTGTTTTCTGTCTATCTGTAGATGCCATATGGTGCATAACTTTAGAGCCGAAATAAAATGCTAACATCATTTGAAATGCCACCATCATTTCATGAATTTCATCTTCAAAGCCAATAATTCTAACATTAACGAGTTCCAATATAACAACTGTAAACAAGAGAGTTAAGGTCAGAGTGCCTCTAAATATACCTCTTGGCATATCGAAAGTTTCTCCTGCATATGGATTAGGATTTTCTTCAGACCACTCGCCAAAAGTGTACTTTTTTAGAAGTAAAACAAAAAATACCAAAACTATAATTAGCCAAATACCTATCGGCAAATACACTTGCCAATAAAACTCTGATGAATGTTCAGCAAAATATTGAACAACGCCCATGTATTGATTATCCATTATTTAAAATATTTTATTAGTTATCAAATTTACTTAATTAAAATTCCTGCTATAAAAGCAAGTACAACTCCACCCAATGAAAGTCTTGTAAATAATATCTGTCTTTGATTTTTTCTTATTAAGATATCTATATCTTTACTACAAGTTTTCCAATTATTTTCATAAAAATCTCTATCTTTCTTTAAATCAACCACTAAACTATCTTTTACCAAATCTTTATCAGTCATTAAACTGATTTTCTTTTTTAATTCGTCGTTTATTTGTTCTTCAATTATCAGTTGTTTAGCTGCAATAATTGCTTTTTTTAACTGACTGTCTTTCAAAACCCAAAGTGTGTCTGTTTCATTTTGAATGATTTTTTCAGTTCCGGGCAAAATCACTTCCGGATATGTTTGTGCAAAAACTGAAAAATTATTGCTAACAAAAAGAATGATTATTATATAATATATTGTTTTATTTAACATTAATCTCCAAATAAGTTTAGTGCTTCTTTTTTTGTATCTTCAATACTTAAATCCTTAACTGTTTTTTCTACATTTTTTTTCTTTAGCTCTAAAACATCCATTTTAGCATCAAGCAATTGTATTTCTTTATCAAGATCTGAAATTCTTTTTTCTTTTGCCTTAATACTTTCGTCAAGATTTGATCTATGTGTTATTTCTTGAGTACGAATATTTTCGTATTTTTCTTTAAATTCTTTTAAATGTTTATTCCCAAAAAGAAAATTTTTAACTGCCATATAAGGTGCGGCCAGTGCAGCAAGCATTATTGCTCCACCTTCCCAGCTAATATTGTCAAATAAACCATAATCGTATGCAACTCCTATAATTATAAGAATGCCTATTACGACTAAAGCTGCAATTATCCAATTCTTCATATTTTATTCATTTTCAAATATCCTTAATAAAACTTAGAAAATCAATTTTATTAAGTAATTAATTAGATACTTTCAACATATTTACCAAATACCCAACCTTCAACTTCGGTTGAAACTTTATACCAACCATTTGATTTATCCAAAATTTTAACTTTAGCTCCTTTTTGAAGTGGTCTTGCTATTCTTTTTCCTTCTGGAGTTGGGGTTAATCTGATATTTAAGCTATTTGCAGCAATTCTTCCTTCTACTGGCATTTCAGCAGCATCTTCAGATTGTCTGTCTTCCATTAGGAGTTTGCTTCTTAGTCTATCAAGAGGAAAAGCTGGTCCCGGATCTGTTTTTCTTAATGGAGCTATTTCTTCATGTCCTAGAATAAACTTAATGTCATAAACATCAATAAGTAATCTACAAATATCAGAAACAGTTTGAATTTGTTCTTCTGTGTATGTATGCCAAAATTTTGGTTTTGTTTCGTTTCTATGTGTTGCTTCAATAACATCACTTGGATTAAAAGCGCTTCCAAACCATGAGCGATATACATTTCCACTTTGAGTTAAAGGACCTGAATTAACCATCTCTATTCCAAGAGAAAATTTATTCATTCCTGTTCTGTTTCCGTATGAACTTTTGCCGGCATGCCATGCAATTAAATTAAAAGGAATAAGTTGAGTAATTGATCCATCTCTATCAACAATTAAATGTGCTGATGCTTTTACTCTAGGATTTGTAAGTGTATTTAGAGCTGGCTTGAACGGACCTGCTGTATAATGCAAGACAACTGTATCCGGCAAACCAGTTTCAAAATTTCCGCTATGATTTGGTGATTTTACAAACTTTTTAATATTTTCACCAAGTATAAAATGATCTTTTATTTCCATAGTATCTTTTTTAATATTAACTGTTTAAAAGTAATACTTTTTTTTATAAAATACAATATTTCGCATATTTCTGTTAAGCTAACATGTATTTTTGTGCTTTTTTATAATAATTTTAACTGTCTTCGTCTTTTTTAAATCCTCTTGATAAGTCGCTGTTAATCAATTCGAAAGAAATTACATTTGGTGGTCCTTCGTATCCAAATCTTTCTTGTTTTAAAATTACGATTATTCTGTCATCATCCGGGCTTTGCAAATATCCGGATAAAATTGCACCCAAAGTCATTGAGCCGCTTTCATTTTTAATATTATAAATTTCTTTGTTTCCTAATTCAGGCGAACTAATATTTATTGTTATTTCTTTAATTACTTCAAATCCATAATCTTGATCAGCAACTGTTGCGGTTTCTATTTTAAATTTATAATCGTTACCTTTAAAAGTAGATTTTGTGGGTTTTAATTCAAACTGTTTAATTTGTATAATTTCAGAATTATTTAATTTTTCGGCAAAGAGTTTATAATTACTTTCCCATGTTGATTTCAAATCGCCTTCTTCAGATTCTTCTGGTTTCCACGACCATACTATTTTACTATTTACAATATCTTTAACTATAATTTCAAACCAATAATATCCACTTCCTTCATCAGCATTTTCTATAATATAGGCAAATTTACCTTCTCTTGACCAGCCAATAGGATAAAATTTATCATATAAAAAATCACCTTTTTGCTTATTATATACTAATTCTTTTGGTATTTCATAATTCTGTTGTTCAAAGGCAGTATTTTGAATTGAACTTTGATTACTATCAGCAATTAATTCGCTTGAATTATTATTGTCTTGATTTTCATCATCATTATTGCATGAGAATAATGAAATTGAAAATATTAATATAAAATAAAAACTTTTTTGCATAGAAAAATTTAACATAACACTGTTTTTGATAAATATTTATACAATTTTATAAAATCAAAGATAAAAATAATTTCACTTATACTTTACATTTTGTTATATTTTTTTTGCTAAATTTTTAAATATTTCAAACATATTGTTTTTAATATACTGATATATTGATACTTAAGTACATTTGATTATTTATTCGATTAATTTTAAATTTAATGGCTGTTAAACTTTCAAATTGAGAAAATTACCGATATTTTTGTTTGAGAAATAATTTTAAACCTTATCATTTATGGAATATCAAAACATATTTACTAGTTTGGATGAAAATATATTTACAATCACAATAAACAGACCCAAACAGTTAAATGCATTAACTAAAGATACAATACGAGAAGTTGGAGTTGCTATTTCTGAAGCAAAAAAAAACAATAATGTTAAAGGAATAATAATTACGGGAAGTGGCGAAAAAGCTTTTATTGCTGGTGCTGACATTAAAGAGTTTTCTGATTTTAACGTAACTAAAGGAACCGAGCTTTCTGCACACGGACATAATGTTTTTAATAGTATTGAAAATTGCGGAAAGCCTGTAATAGCTGCTGTAAACGGCTTTGCATTAGGTGGTGGTTGCGAGTTAGCCATGGCTTGCCATATGAGAATTGCATCTGAAAATGCAAAATTCAGCCAACCGGAAGTTAATTTAGGACTTATTCCTGGTTATGGTGGAACTCAAAGAATGGCTCAACTAATTGGAAAAGGTAAAGCTTTTGAATTATTAATGACTGCTGATATGATTGATGCAAATGAAGCTAAAAATCTTGGTTTAGTTAATTCTGTAACTACACTTGAAGAACTTCTTCCTACTGTTAAAAAATTACTTCTAAAAATTACTTCTAAATCGCCTTATGCAATAAAACAAATAATTAAAACAGTTAATGCTTTGTATAACAAAGAGTTAAATGGTTTTGAATCAGAAATTGAAGAATTTGGAAATTGTTTTGGAACTGAAGATTTTAAAGAAGGAACTACGGCTTTTTTAGAGAAAAGAAAAGCTAATTTTACAGGGAAATAAGCGAATAAAAATTTATATAAAACAGATTAAATTGCTAATTATCAAGTTAATCTGTTTTTTTATTTCCATTATTGATGTTTTCGAGTTCTTTTATTAAATCTTTTGTGCTAATTCGATATCCATTTTTATAACCAACTATAAAAGAATCGCTCACTCCTATTATTAATTTAAATTTGCTTGCTTTTTCATATGTGTCAAAAAAACCAATTAAATATTTGTACCAACCATCACTATATTCTGCACTAATAACATCTTTTGAATCGTAAATTAATCTAAGTTTATTAATAGTTAATGGCGTTTTAGAAGCAGCAATTTGAATTTTATAAATAATTTTATTTGATAATTCTTTTTCAACAACTTTAACAGTATCGTAGACTAAAACTGTTTGAATATTTACAGAGTCTTTTATTTCTGAAACAATTTCTTTATCATCATTAATAGATTTAATAATAATTTGCTTTATTTCATTTTCGATTTCTAGTTTTAATGAATTATCGAAATCTAAGAAAACCGAATACATTTTCATTATATTTAAAAGGCCTAATTGTTCAAGTCGGTATGCTTCTGTAGAAAGCATGAAACCTTTATCAATGCTAACAGAATGAAAGGCTGTTTGCAATTTAAAATCTGCTTTTTCAAAATATTCATTTACAATTTTTTCGATTTTTTTTACGGTATCTAATTTTTCATTATTTGAACTTGAGTAATATTTCTTCAAATCTTTATAATAGACAATATACTTTTTCAAACTAATTTCATTTAATTGGCTTAAAGCATTAATTCTATTTCCAATTGCGCTTTCTTCAATTTTCTCAGATTTTTTGAAAAGTTTTTTCTTTTTTCTCTTATCTTTTTCATTTTCAATTTGCGAGTTTATTTCCTGTAATTTTTCATAAAGCCCATCTGTTTCTAACATTAAATCGCTTGCGTTTTCATCTAATTCATTTAAATTATTTATTAGTTTTCTGTCATCAAATGAAAGTTGTTTGTTAATTAATTTCATATATTCTCTTTGGTCAATATCATTGTATGTTTGACCAGGTACATATAAATAATTAACAACAAAAATAAAAATTAAAAAAAATTTCATAAGTAAACATATTAACAATCAATTACATACAATAATTAAGCCTAAATTAATAATTAATTAAATATTTTACAAATGTAAAAGCCTGCGATATGCAGGCTTTTATTTCTAAACCGAATCAGCAAATTACCCCCTAATACTACCGATTATAAAATCACAATGTTGGTTTAGATTTTTTGATTTTATTTTAATGGTTTCCCGTTTTTATATTTTACAACTTTTGCATCAAATAATTGTTTGTCTTCTTTAAATTTAATTGCTTCTTCCTCAGAAATGAAATCTCCAATTGTATATGAATACCAAGCATTTTGTTTTTCTGTAATTATTGGCATTCCTCCACTTTTTATCATTTCCATTGTTTTTGCATCTGCTTTTTTTACTGAAACAGCTAATTCTAAACGATATACTATTTTATTTACAAGTTCTGGTTTTAGATTTCCTAAATCCACAACTTCCTTAATATCAACTTTTTGCTCGTTTTTATAAGCAATAATAAAAGCTCCTTTTACATTTAATGAATTTTTATATTCTGCTGCATCTTCGTATAAAAAAAACTTTTTATGTATAGAATATTTATACCATTCGTTTTCAAATTCAACATTTAAAATATCATTTGCTTTGCAAATTTCATTTAATTTATTTTCAGATAATGGAACTTTTGAAGCAGCAATCTGAATTTTGAAATATACATTCCCATTTTTTTGAGAAATAATATTTATTTCAAAAAAAATCAAGATAAAAAATACAATTACATATTTTACTAAATTAAACATATTATGTAAATCTTGTAAAACGAACAAGAATTTAGAACTACAAACAATACATATGGTATATTATAATATTATTTGCGTCAAATATAATTAGAATTTTTAAAACTTAACTTATAATTTTTATTTTTTTTTTATCTATCAATTAAGTTACGACATTTTGATAAATTTTAATAAAAAAGAGTCGCTTTCAGCAATTTTCCTGAAAGCGACTCTTTTTTAATAGCAATATAAAGCAGTAGATTCTGCTTTATATTTTTAATTATGAGTATTTCGGTATGTAGTAACTAAATTATTTATATTAATGAATTCTTTATTGAAATTTGTTAAATCCTGTTGATTATTTATTTTTTCAAATTCAGCTTGTATTAGCTTTAAACTTTTGATAACAGCCTGAATATCATCATTTACAATAAAAGCATTTGAATCATTCATCACTTCAAATAAATAAAAAATTAAGTTTTTAAGGCTTTCTTTTTGATTATAAATTTCGGCATAAATTAGTTTTTTATCAGTAATGTTTTTTGAAGATTCGGTTAAAATATGCATACTTTCGAGCCAAGAGCCAACAATTATAAAAGGAAGTATATTAATTTTTTTATTTTTCTCTAAATAGTTACAAGTTTTCCAATAAGCTTCTTCAGCAATATTTGACAAAGAATCATTATTTTCAATATTATCATAAGTCCTGTCAAGCACTTTTTCATCATACCCTTCTGTTATATCTAGTTCGTGAGCCAATTCGATAGATATTGAAAAATAATCTACAGACTCCTGACTTTGGTCAAATATTGTACAATATGCTAAATCGGAAGAATAAAATCCAAGATTAATTGCTTTACTGATATCAGTAAATGTGTTTGCTTGTTTATCTTTTGAATTTAATAATTGCAAATTAAATTCTATGTTGTTATTTTTTAAAAATTTGTAAATTTCAATTGGAAGCGGCAAATTATAACTTGTATATACATTACTTTTAACTGTATTCTCAGATTTATCTCTATCAATTTGCTGATTATTATCGTTTTGTTGTTTTTCTTTATTATTTGAATTTGAGCAAGAAATTAAAAGTAAGCTTATTGACAAAACAAATATAAATTGTTTCAATAAAAAATATTTTTTTTGCATAGTAAAAGGTTTTAGGTTTTATTGTAAGGCATTAATTATCAATTAATTATAGTTATTTCTGTTCTAGTTAGATTTTCTGAGATATTTTAAATATCTGTATACTTATTTTACGTAAGTAATTAGTATTCTGCAAATTAGTAATTAAGAATATTAAAAATTCATTTTTAATTATCAATTACCAATTACCAATTACTAATTACTTGTTAATTAAGTCATAACAAATAATATAAAGCATCACTGCTATTTTAAAACAAGAGCGATATATTTTTATTTTTAAATATACAATAAAAAAATAAAATTACGTAATTAAATATTAGTCTAAAATTAACATTCTGTCTTTATCGTTTCCAATTAAAGATGGCGTTTGTTCTTTATCGAGGAAACCTGCTTTTTTAACGACATTTGTTTTTATGTTTTCATAAAATTTTTGCAAATTGATATTGCTCAAATTTGCAGCCTTTTCTTTTATTTCTTTTAAAAGAAAATATGTAAATATACCGTGATATTTTTCAGGATAAGCAGCACTATATTCATCATTACTTGAGGCAGAAATTACAGCCATATTTTTTGCTGAAAATGCCGAATTTTTAGTTTTAATAATAACAGAGCGAGCGCCTGCAACAAGCATTTCATCGGTTCTGCTTTTACCTGAAAAACATGCATCAAGAAACACAGTTACTGATTTTGCTTGCAATCCGGATAAAGATTCGTATAATTTATCAAGAGAATATCCTGTTTTTGGATAATTTGGATCAATATCATAAGGAATTAGAAAAGCAGATTCTGTTTTGGCATCAGGCGCACCGTGTCCGGCATAATAAACTATTATATTGCTCTCTCCTTTTGCTGTTCTGCGCGCTAACCAACCGTCTTTTGAGAAAATTTTATTAAACTCGCCGTATGTTGCTTCTTTATTTGTTAAAAAATATGTGTTTTCTTTTGGAATTCCAAAAACAGATGAAACATATTTGTACATTACTTGTGCATCTCTTTGTGCAAATTCAACATTTGGCGCATATTTATAATTTTCTACACCAATTATTACAGCCAGAGTATTTTCTCTAATTAATGCATTTTTAGGAATGTTTTTATCAACATCAGAAAGCTCCATAATTTCTGTAATCTGCTTCATATCAGCATCTTCGCTAATTTCTAATTTTGATATATCAGCATCTACAATATTATTTGTTCTTTCATTCATTTTTAATCCAAGTGATTGTTCTGTTTTATAACTGCCTTGTTTTTCCGATAAAACTACTTTAAACGGCAATTCTTTAGATTCGTATCTTCTGCTTGTAAAAAAGAAGAAGTTTAATTTTTTATAATCGCCGCTTTTAATATCTCCTAAGCTAAATGTTTTGTATTCATCTGGAAATGAGATATTTCTATCATCAGAACTTAAAACAATTTTTGCTTCAACGTCTTTTGCTGTTGCATGTCCAAAATTCTGCACAAATGCTGTTATTTCAATAGATTCGCCAGGTTCAATTATTGAGTTGCCATTTCCAAACGATGAGCTCATATTTTCGATATCTTGTTTGTCGTTAACTGCAATTTGGAGTATTTTTAAATCTGGCTGTATTATATCTTGCTGATTATTAACAACAACTGCGCTTCTTGATTTTCCGTAAACAACTAAATAATCAACAGCTATTTGCTGAGTTTGGTACATCATAAATCCTATTTGATTTCCAAAAAACTGTTCAAAAGGTATTTTTGCAACATATTTATCGTTAATAAAAAATTCTAATTCGTTGTTTTGTTTTTGAATTCTGAGTTTGTTTGTGATACTTGAAGTGCTGATATATTGAGTTTTTTTCCAATTTATCAAATATGAGCCTTTTTTTCCAGTTTCAACTTTTCTAACATAAAATTTTCCGTTTGGAGTAATTATAAAATTATAGTAACCGTCTTTACCTTTTCCCCAGGTTAAGCCATATCCATTACTGTTTGTTCCAGATATTCTGCTTATTTTGGTTTCAATTACAAAATCTTCGTCTTGTTTTAAATCAACATTTATGTTAGATGACCAAGATTTTTCGCCATTATATCTGAGAATGTATTCGCCGCGTCCCATTTCGCAACTTCCGTTTGCAGTTCGTCCAATCCACCAGCCATATACGTTATTAGAAAAATTATCTTCAACTATTATTGTTTTTTCCTGGGCTTTTACATTAATTAATAAAAAGCTTAAAGCTGATGTTAAAATTGCTTTTATAAAGAGTTTCATGTTTTTATGTTTAAGTTTTGGCAACCTGTTTGTTTGGTTATTTGTTTATCTGATTCATTTACAAAAACGATTTTTTCAAATAATTCAAAATCATATTATATAAACTATTTTTTTTGTTTTTTATGATAATTTGCAATTACTTTTTTTGAATTAATTTTCATAAATATATTTTAAATAATAGATATTATAAATTAGAAGAAAATCTATCAATATAATTATTATAATAATTAGAAATCATTTCAACAAATTCATTTTTTGAAGGAATATCTTCAATTTCATCTTCTTGTTTGTATAGTTCAAATCCTCTTGAAACGTAGTTTTGATAAGCAAATTGATGATCTATTGAGCATGTGTGCAGATAAATTCTTTTAGGATTAAGTTTCCAACTGCTATTTATTGCATGCGATAAAAATTTGCTTCCCAAAGCTTTTCCAATCTGATTTGGAAGAAGTCCGAAAAACATTATTTCAATATTGTTATCTGCCTGTATTTCAAGCTCATAATAACCAATTAGTTTGTTTCTATGAAATCCCAAATATGTTTTAACATTATTATTTTTAAAATAATTTTGCCATTCAGAAATATTCCATTTTAAACGACTGTACCATTTGAAAGGCAAACCAACTCCTGTAAAAAAAACAAAATTTAAATACTCATCGTTTTCTATTTCTTTTATTTCAATTTCATCTTCAAAACCAATTTTTGGTATAAATTGATTTTTGTTTGTCATTTCAAGATAAAAAATTGTTACTTTTTGTTGCAT
>JAFGWC010000039.1 GCA_016937695.1 Bacteroidales bacterium | reverse complement strand
CAGCCAAAGTAATAATCTATTTCGCCCAAGCGAAATTATGGCAATTACAAAAGACAGCACAAAACTTAAAACTTATTATCCTGCAGCTAGTTACGAGCGTTTCGTGCAAGTTTCGTCAATGCCTTCTTTTAACGATGATAAAGGCGAGGTTGTTATTTTATTTAACGATATAGTTTTAGATGATTTTTCATATATTGATGACATGCATTTTGCACTTATTAGTGATAAAGAAGGCGTTTCGCTTGAAAGAGTAAGTCCATTAGTGCCAACTGCCGATTTAAGCAATTGGCAATCGGCAGCCGAAAATGTTGGATTTGCAAGTCCGGCAAATATAAATTCGCATTATGTGCAATTCTCAGATAATGAGAATGATGAGATAAAATTAGAACCGGAAGTTTTTTCGCCAAACAACGATGGTTACGACGATAAAGTGTTTATTCGATATAATTTTAAAGAATCGGGATATGTTGCTAATGTTAGTATTTACAATGCAAAAGGCAGATTAATTAAGAGAATTGCAAAAAACGAATTGCTTGCAAGCCAAGGCAGTTTTAGCTGGAATGGTTTAAGTGAAAACGAATCAATATCAGCAATTGGAATTTATATGGTTTATTTCGAAGTGTTTAATTTACAGGGAGTTGTAAAGAAATACAAAAAGACTTGTGTTTTGGCAGCAAAATTAAATTAAAAAAAAGCTGCAAGTAATTTTTAGCTTGCAGCTTTTTAAATTTTTATAAAAGTTATAAATTATATTATTCTACTTTTCAATTTCCAATAATTCAACATCAAAAATTAAAGCAGTGTTAGGTCCAATTACGCCACCTGCGCCTCTTTGTCCATAAGCAAGTTTTGATGGAATAAATAATTTCCATTTTGCACCGGGTTTCATTAGCATTAATGCTTCTGTCCAGCCGGTAATAACGCCATTTACTGGAAAAGAAATTGCTTCTCCTCTTTCGTATGAGCTGTCAAATACTTTTCCATTAATAAATGTTCCGTGATAATGAGTTTTTACATTATCTGTAATTTTCGGACTTTCGCCTTGGCCTTCTTCAATAACAATATATTGCAGTCCGCTTTCAAGAGTTATAACTCCTTCTTTTTTAGCATTTTCGGCTAAAAATTTTTCGCCTTCTTCTAAGTTCTTTTGTGCTTGCATATTACTTTTTTTATTAAAATATTCGTCTAAAATACTATTTACTTGCTCTTCTGTAAAATACATTTCTTTTCCTGAAAAAGCATCTTCAAATGCAGATGAAAATATTTTTACATTAATATTTTCAACACCTTCGTTTTTAAGCTTTTCAGCCAAACTTAAAGCCAATGCGTAACTCATTGAATCAGTTTCTGATTTCAAATTTGGCTTTTTTACTTTTTGAGCATTTAGTAAAATTGGCACAAAAAGCAATACTATTAATATTTTTAATTTCATCTTTCTTTTTGTTGGTTAATAATTTAATAGTCAATCGTTTTCAAAAGTAATATTTTAAAATTATTTTTTGTGAAAACTGATAATTAAAATTAAATTATCATAGCTATTTTTATCTCAAAAAGCGGTCAATACTATTTCTGCAACAACAGTTTCTGTTTTATTTTTCTATTCCTCTTTTATTTCTGGTTGATTTATCACATTAAACTCAAAAATATCGTTTCGAGAATAATGACCAATTACATCAAAATCCAGTTTATTCTCAATTACATTATCTAAATCAATTTCAGCTATAAGCTCAGCTTTTTTACCAAAAACCGGTCCGGCAATAATATCACCATTTGGCGAAACAATAACACTTCCGCCTTCACAAATATTTTCATTTTCAAGTTGCACTAAATCTCTTAATTCCTTAGGATAATCTGATTTTTTGAAATATTGATTAGCACCTAAAACAAAACAACGGCCTTCTAAAGCAATATGTTGCATTGTTGAAGTCCAATTAGGGCGCGCATCAGCAGTTGGTGCAACATATATTTCAACTCCCTTGTTATACATTGCCATTCTGGCTAAAGGTATATAGTTTTCCCAACAAATTAATCCGCCAAGTTTGCCAATTTTTGTTGAACATGTAAACAAAGAAGCGCCTGAATCTTCTGCCCAAATAACTCTTTCTTGTCCGGTTGGTTTTATTTTTCGGTGAACACCAAGTAAACCTTTTGTTGGCGAAATGTATAATAATGAGCAATATAAGCTTCCTGATGTTTTATTTTTTTCGGTTACACCTATTATAATGTAAGCATCATTTTCGGCAGAAATTTTCTCTAATATTTTTATGTCATCACTCTCAATATCAAAACTATTGTCGTAATATTGTTTGTATAATTTTCGGCCTTGCTCATTTCTGCTTCCAACAATAGTTCCAAAAGAAAATCCTCTAGGATAACCCGGAATAAAAGATTCAGGAAAAACAATTAATTTACAGCCTTTTTCCGCATTCTCTTTTACAAGAATTTCCACTTTATTCATAGTTGCTATCTTATTGAAAAACACCGGAGTATCTTGAATTACACAAACTTTTACTTTCATAATATTTTATATTTTTGTGATATTAAATTTAAAATCGAATTCAGGTTATTAAAATCATATGGCAATTTAATATAATTATTATCAAAAATAAAGCTTATTTTTAGCTAAATTCTTATATAAATATATGGAAAGTAGATTTGATAAAATAGCAAAAGAGTGGGATAGTAGCCAAAGGCGTATAAACATTGCAGCCAATGTTTTAGCTGAAATAAAAAAGCAAATTCCATTGTCTGAAAACATGGAAGTTTTAGATTACGGAACCGGAACAGGATTAATTCTTTTAGGATTACAAGCTTATGTTAAAAATTTTACAGGAATGGATAATTCCGAAGGAATGTTAAATGTGCTAAAAGAAAAAGTTGATTCCTTAGGCAATAAAAACATTTTTTTATTAAAGCATAATGTTGATAATGAGGACTTACCGCTAAATAAATTTGATTTAATTGTAATAAATATGGCTTTGCACCATATCAAAGATACAAACAGATTTATTAAAAAAGCATATGAATCGCTAAAACCCGAAGGCTATTTATGTATAACCGATTTGGTTAAAGAAGATGGCACTTTTCACGATAATGCCGATTTAGGTGTTCATCATTTAGGTTTTGATATTGAAGATTTGAATAAAATATTAATTAATAATAACTTTAAGGTTAAAACACTTAATCAATTTTATTCAATTGATAAACCTAGAGAAGATGGCGTGAAAAAATTTCCGATGTTTATTGCTGTTGGCATAAAATAATATTATAAAACAGCCAAACTGTTAGTCTGATATTTTGCTGATATTCAGCAGATTAACAGTTTGGCCGGATTCTTTATTGAAATTATTCTGTTAAAGATTTTAAAATATCTTCAATTTTTCCAGGTGTACTACTGATTTTCATAAACTGAGCCATTGTTAATTTTGGCCAATGCAATGCTAATCTGTATTTTGCGTGCAACATAATAGCCTTATTATCAATTAGAAGCAACTCGTAAGGCATAGCAGCAATATGATCTGTTCCTATTTTTGGTAAAAATGCAGCTTCGCCTTTTTCTTTATCGTTTAATGCAATGCCGTAAAGCGCAATTTTTGAATTGCTGAATTTAAGCATATAAACTTTTTCTGTCGAACTTTTTTTAGAGTTTAAGTTTTCTTCAATTATTTTAGTGCCTTCTTCAAAAGAACTAAATATCTTTAATTCAATTGGTTCGTCAAAATAAGGCATTCCCATCATGTAATGATATTTTTGTAATTCTTTAGCAGATAAACCACCGCCAAACGCAGTAAATTCGCCGCCAATCGATTTTAATGCTTCTTTTGCATCACTATCAACTTTCATTAATTTATCTTTATACGTGGCAAAACTTCCTCTAAAATATGCATTAAAAATATATTCAGGATTTAAAAGCGAGATTTTAACTTTTTCGCCATCTTTAATTAAGCCTACTTTTAGCATTGCGGCTAAAAATTTTTGATCTTTTCCTGATAAGGCAACTTTATATAAATCGTCTCTTGTAAAAGCAATAACTTTATTGCTGTATTTTCCTTGTGGATAGTATGATCCAAAAATTTTAAACCCTTTTTCAGTTAAAGCGGCTGTAACTTTTTTGCTAATATCATTTATTGAGCCTTCAACACTTCCGAGACTGTAGTAAGATGTAATTTCTTGAGCCGACAAACATACCGAACTTAAAAATATCACACTTAAAATACTTATTAACCTAATTTTTCTCATAACTTTTGTTTTATATTAAAAAGTTAAATTTATCTTAAAACAAAAGTATATGCTATGATATTTATCATATTTAAAAATTAAAATATATATAAGTAAATTAATGTATTCATTTACAATAATATATATGTTATTTATTGATATTAATCAATAAATAATTTGTTATTATACCTAAAATCTGCAAGACATCGCATCAATTTTTAAAAAAAAGGTTATAAAACTTGCGGATATTCTACTGTTAATTAACTAATTGATACGATGACTATCAGTTAAATGCTTGTTTTTTTGTGATATTAAGATTTATTGTGCAGATAATCAGTCAATTGTAAATTATTGTCTGAAAATAAATTCGTGAACTAATTTAATTATAAATGCAATAATAAAAAAAACGGAATAATTTAGCAAAGCTGTAATTAAAGGATGTCTAAAAATAAAATTCATAGAAGTATAGCATTCTTTTCCAAGGTGCTCTTTCATTTTTTGTCTCAATCTAAAATTTCTAACAGCTGTGTATATTGTTAAAACAAAAGCTATAACACTTGTTTCTATCCAAAATTCTAGATTAATCATTTTTTAAATTTTATATAAAGTAAGTTTAAAGTTAATGGTTTTTATATTAATATCAAACTATTAATATATCATTCTATTTTATAATAGATTTATATAAAGATGAATATTGCCGGGCAACTATTTTTTCGTTATATTCTTCATTTACTTTGATAATGGCTTTTTTAGATAGCACTTCAATATTTTTATGTGAGATTAAATATTTAATTCCTTCTTTTAAATCTGTAATTGACTTATATTCAGCAATATATCCGTTTTGTCTGTGATTTATCATTTCTGGTATTCCGCCTGTATTAAATGCAACAACAGGTGTTCCGCAAGCAAGCGATTCCATTATTGTATTTGGTAAATTATCTTCTAACGAAGGCAAAACAAATAAATCAGCAATATTATAAATATCAACAATTGTATTTTCATCTTTAATAATTCCCAAATCATGATAAATAAATGGAATTGAATTCAAATATTCACTGTTTGACTTGCCAAAAACAACTAGTTCAATTTCATTTTTATAATTTGCACTATCTGAGTTTAAATCTAAAAGTGCTTCTTTTAAATAGTGAAACCCTTTTCGTTCGTCCATAATATTTGCAGAACCAAAAAGAATTAGTTTTTTGTTTAATGGCAGATTTAATTTTCTCTTTAAATCATCATTTTCCTTTTTTAAATATATTTCTTGGTTTATTGGATTTGGTATATTTATTATTTTAAATTTATTTAAAAGTGTGCTTTCTTGTGCTTTTTCTTTCAGCCATTTGCTGCAAGTTACAATTGAAATATTGTGTTTCGAATAAAGTTTAAGCTTTTTCTGTAATATCTTGTGTGATAAATCGTTATCGCCGTTTTTTTTGAGAAATTTACAGTTTCCGCATGTGTTTTTATAACTTAGGCAATCGCTACTATAATGGCATCCGCCGGTAAAAGCCCACATATCGTGTAAAGTTAACACAACAGGTATGTTTAAATCTAAAATTTGCTTTAAATTATTTATCGATAGAAAACCTTGGTTAAACCAATGAATATGAATTACATCTGCATTTTTAACCAATTTGTTTTTCGAAATATTTATTCCTGTATTAGCAGGCGAAAATGCAAAACGTACTTTTTTTGATACTTCATAGAATGCAAAAAATATTCTTTCGGCTACAAAAAGCAAAAAATAATAGTATTTACTGATTTTTTTGTTTGAAGTTTGGTAAATGTCTTTTTCCGATGTTAATTTTTCCATTACAAGCATTTTAGCCGTAATGCCGTTTTTGTTTAATGCATCTTTAAGTCTTTTACAAGCAACAGCCGCTCCACCTGTTTTATCCGATTTATTTATCAGTAATATGTTCATTGTTAGGTTTTTATGCTTTCTTAACTAAGATTACATTATTAAAAAAAAGGCTTTTGTTTTTTGGAAGTATAAAACTTAAAATTATTCCTAAAATTGTAAATGGTGAAATAATTAAGATATTAAAAACTATTTTAAGATATTTATTTTTAGGAGCAAGCAATTCAAAAATATATAAAATCCAATATTGAGCAATTACAGCAGCAAAATGAGATGTTTTGTTATATTCAATAATCTCAAAATTGTGTTTTTCAAAAATATGCTTTATTCCAAAAGAAGTATATCTGCCAAAATCGTTTGGAATTTCGTGTTCGTTCCATGCAAAAGGCACTGTAAATAATGCTAAAGCATCTTTTTTTAACACTCTGTAAATTTCGTTTAAAGATTCGTCAATATCGAATATATGTTCTAATACTTCTGATGAAAATAATGAATCGAAATATTCATTTTCAAAAGGAATATTTTT
>JAFGWC010000038.1 GCA_016937695.1 Bacteroidales bacterium | reverse complement strand
TTTAGATTTTAAAATTGGATATAACAGCTGGAAAGGCGAAACAATTTTAATGTTTGCAACACATAGCGAAAAGCCTGTTAATAAACCCGTTACATACAAAAGAGATAAAGAATCAATAATTTATAAAGTACAAATTAAATCTTCGTGGAAAAAAATTCCTTTAAACTCAAACCTTTTCGAAGGTTTACAACCTGTTGATTATTACTTTAGAGATGGTTTATACAAATACACAATTGGTAATTGTTCAAACCAAAATGAATGCGAAACATTTAGATTACTTGCAGTAAAACATGGTTTTGAAGATGCTTTTGTTGTTGCTTTTTACCAAAAAAACAGAATTTCGCTCGAAGAAGCCGAAAAAATGCTTAAATAATTTTCTACTTTTGTAAAAAATAAAAAAATCGAAATTATGTTAGGAGATTTAATGGGCAAAATGCAAGAAGCTCAAAAAAAAATAGAAGAAACAAAAAAACGTTTAGATTCAGTGTTTGTTGATGCCGAATCAGAAAGCGGAATGGTTAAAGTTACAGCCAATGCAAATATGAAAATTACTAATATCAGCATTTCAGATAATTTAATGCAAGATGCTGATAAAGAAGCAATTGAAGACTTAATAATTGTTGCCGTAAATAAAGCTTTAGAACAAGCAAAATCAATTCAGGAAATTGAAATGGCAAAAGCAGCACAAGGCGCAATGCCCAATTTAGGAAATATTTTTGGCAAGTAATTTTATTTTTAAGACCTAAAACACAAAAGAACGTAAAGCACTGAAAACAAGCACACTGCGCTCTTCACATTAAAAAAATCAAAAATACTCTATTTCAAAATTTTAATCTTAACATTTGTATATCTGGGCGAAGTTGATTGTGTTGGCTTTCCGTTAAACTCTCTCGAATAAAACAACTTGTTACTTAAGCCTTTATAGCCTTTTAAATTACCTCCAGATTGATAATAAATTCTATCATCGCTTTGTTTCCAGGTATTTCCAACAAATATTTTATCATATTCCGATTTAAAAGCCCAACTGCTCCAATCGCCTGCATTTTTAGCTGTAAATAAATTTGAACGTCCAATTTCTTTATCAGGAATGCCATCGTTATTTGTATCTGCCCAAGCAATTATGTAAAAACTGCCTTTTTCGCCTTCTGCTGCGTGTTTTATGCTGATTTCATATTCGGCTTTTTTTGTAAATTCGGGTAATATTTGCCAAAGCTGAACCTGATGTCCGGCATTTTCAATATTTGAAATTTCTTGTTCTGTTACTCCAAAACCATCGTTTTCAATATCTTTAAAACTCACTTTTATATTTGTAAATCTTGGTCCAACAGATTGTGTTGGTTTTCCGTTAAACTCTCTCGAATAGAAAAGTTTGTTACTCAGCCCTTTATAACCTTCAAGTTTACCGTCAATTTGATAATAAATTCTATCATCGCTTTGTTTCCAGGTATTTCCAACAAATATTTTATCGTAAACTGATTTAAAAATCCAACTGCTCCAATCGCCTGCATTTTTAGCTGTAAATAAATTTGAACGTCCAATTTCTTTATCAGGAACGCCATCGTTATTTGTATCTGCCCAAGCAATTATGTAAAAACTTCCTTTTTCGCCTTCTGCTGCGTGTTTTATGCTGATTTCATATTCGGCTTTTTTTGTAAATTCAGGTAATATTTGCCAAAGCTGAACCTGATGTCCTGTATTTTCAATATTTGAAATTTCTTGCTTTGTTATACCAAATTGTGAAAAAGATTTTTCATTGCTTATTACTAACATGCTAAATATAAGCACAATAAACATAAACTTTTTACTTTTCATAATAACAGATTTTAAGTTGTTTAATTAAAATTTTATCTTTATAAAATTAAACTAATTTACTTTTAACTTATTGCATTTTTATTAAATTTTCGTTGTTTTTTTTACAATTCTGATACTAATATGCAAAAATCATTAAAATCGGCAACGTTGTATATAATTAATTACCAAATACTTACAATGTTTTATTTAACAGCACCTTGAATGATGGTGTTTTTTAAATTATTACCTTAAAGTACATGAATTTTTAATTAATTATCCAGAAGTCTACAATAATATTGGTGTTATAAAAACATTTCAAAATAAGATATTTATTGATAACAAATTAATTAATTACGATACTATATACAAAAATAGTTTGTTTTTTTATAAAGCAAATGATTATATTCCACGTCATTTATAAACGAAACAAATTTTAAAAACACTTAATTTTGCCAGTATAGAAATATTTCATCAATAATTCAAATCTATTAGCCAAAAATACTTTTTAAGTCGAAGATTTTCATTTTCAATATTTTTTTTTTGATTTTTAAATCACAAATCATACTTAATCACCTAATTTTAAAAATCTTAGCCGAGTTTTTTAATACATATTTCAAACTGCTTTCTACGAAATTTTTATTATGTTGCTTATCTATTCGATCTAAACCGTTAATTATAAATTTTGCTTTTTCAAAATTACCTAGCTCTCTTTCAATTTCAATTAACGACATTTTTGAATCTTCATAATCGATAGTTTCTTGATATAATTCTGATAATCGCATTAAATTTATCGTTCTTAATTGCTCATACTCTTTATATAGTTTTTTATTATTAAACGAAAACTTAATATGTGATTTTAAATGCTTAAAATTGAAAAAACTTTTAATGCTTCGACTGTATTTAATATGCAATTTTAGAGAATTTTGTGAATTGCGAACAAAATCATTAATGTGTTGACTAAGTTTTGTTCTTATGTATATTTCTCTATCTCTATTTAGATTGTTGCTCTTTTCAAGAATTGAAATATAGTCGGGGATAATGTATTTAGGCATATTTTCCCAATAATAAACATGAGGATAATCTAATGAAACATCTAAATTCCCTTTTATTTTAAATTCTGGATTGTCTTTTAAAAAATCTACTATTAAAATTAAATTTTCTGGTTCAACATCATTTGAATTCAAATAAGAACTTATCTCATAATCAGCTATTTTTCTGCAATCATCAAACCAAAAGAAATTATTGCATTTTTCACATTTTGAAAAAGGCATAAATGAATATTCCGACAAATTATTATTTACACACTTTCCGTCAGACCAACATTCGGAGCTTCCAAAAGTAGAATATGATAATAGCTCTGAATGCGAATACCACTTTTTGCAATGTGGACATTCAACAGATAACATTTCTAATTGCATAATTTTTTATTTTGCGCGCCAATCTGCATTTAGCATTTTATATGATTGAAGCATGAAATCTATTATAAAATCACTTAATTTATTAATGAATCTACTTGTATATAAATACTCTATATTTTGAGTGCTAATTTGAAAATACTGTTCAAATATCTGCTTATCTTTTTTCATGTAAAAACCATTTTTGGGTTTGTTAGCATAGCTAAAGTCGCTATATTTTTCGCTTAAATCCTCAAAATCAGCAACAAACTGATTAAAAACTTCTGCTGTTCCCCACATTTCTAAATTTTTATATGGATTTTCACTATTTTCTTTTGAACTAAATAATTCAACATTATTTCCTACTTTCAAATAAATATTATTCTGTTTTACAAAAACTGATAAGGAAATCCAATTATTTGATTTCTGATTATCAAATATGTAACTCAGTTTAGCAATCATTCGCCCTTTTCTTTCACAAATTTCAAAGGTTCACATATTTTAGATTGCAAAACAGGAAGCAGTTTTTGATTCAAAGCAAATAAAACTCTGATAATGTTAATATCAATAATCGGTTTTGAAATGGCCTTTATATTTGTTACTGACAATAGGTCTACAGTTTTGGGCAAAATATCATGTAAGTTTTCATTATTATCATCAGCAATTGCTTGCATTTGTTTTATAATATTGATGATATTAAAGAAATGCCTACTTAAATATGGCGATTTTTCACAAACAGAATATATTATATGTTCCCATTTGGAGTTTAAAATTGAAGAATGCAAACTTAATTTCTTATTTATTTCCAGTTCGTGTTTTTGAGCAAACTCATCAGACCAATTTTCAATATCTGCATTATCTGCCAGCAAATCATAAATTGCCGGGAAACCTGTCTGTAAGCATATTATAGCAAAAATCAGTTGTTTTTCGTAAGATTGTAACTCATCCTTTTTGCCGCTAATCTTATTTTTAGATTTAATAAGTAAATTAATAAATGAGAGTGTATTCACAAGCCGTTTTATACTGCGAGGATTTGTTCCAATAGATAAGCTTGTAAACAAAACCATTTTTTTACAAAATCCTAATTATCTGCCTCTTCCTTAGTGATAATGTTTACCGATAATAATTTTTCTTTTATATAATCATCTATTATATAAGAATTTAATGGCATTTGAAAAGGGAGTTGAATTATTTTATCAAAAAATGATCTAAATTCTCTTTCATTTTTTTCGTTTAGCTCACCAAATTTCCCTTTAAGTCCTTTTACAACTACATCATAATCAATAGCTAAAATGAAAATACAATTGTCTATATCAAAGATATTTTTCATTAATTCCAAAATATTTATAGCAAGAATTGGGTCAATTCGATCTAAATCATCTATGAAAAACACAAACGATTTTTTATTAATTCCTTTATCAACATTCTTTTCTATATTATTATTAATCAACTCACTAAGTTTATTTCTTAAATCGTTTAAGCTATAATTATCTTCACCATTTTCATTAAAAAAAACATCATTAATTGAATCTGCTGCATTTTCGTTTATTTGCGAAACAGTAGTTTTTACAGCAACTTGTGATAATCCCTTAAAAATAGTTTTTCCTACTTTATATACATCTTTTATAATATGCTTTAATTTTTCCGGATGTTCTTTTCTAGATATTTCTATTACTTGTTCAATCAAGGCATTTATTATTCCAATAAGGATATCATTGTCATTTTTCATTAAGGAATAGTGCCAAGTATTAAGCCAAACACTATAAAAATTAGTTCCTTCAGCTCTACAAAGTTGTTCTTCAAGCCTATTCATTAATGATGTTTTCCCACTACCCCATTCTCCTTGTAAAGCAATAGTTATTGGAGTTGAAGTAAATTTTATAAATTCGGATAAAGCCATTTCAAACGATTTCATTTGAAGCTGATCGTCTTCTTGACTTTTTAAAGGAATATCAACAACTCCGGTTAATTTTTTATTCATAGTTATTAAAAATAGGTTTTTATCTTCCTTTGTTTGCTCTTTAACTTGTCTGTAGTTTGTTTTTTTTAGTGCAAATTCGATTTTTTGAATGAAGAAAATTCTTAAATTATATTACTGTTTATAAAAATAAGGGTTAAAAGTAATAAAAATTGCCGACTTATTTTGCTCATCTCCAAAATTTCACTCATTATTTCTTTATTCATTCTAAAATATTGTATTTCAACATATTAATCACAAACATATTCTTTCTTTTTGCATTTTATTGCAATAGAATAGATACAATATTTAGAGTAATAAAACACTCATCAAGCATTCAACTATATAAATAACAATATGATATTTACAAAAAGCAATTCTATTCGTTATTAATTTATATTTTTGTAAAAAAACTATAATCAATATGCATAAGCTTTTTTTCTTTACTTTAATTTACCTCTTCAGTTTTCAAACTGCTAATTCTCAAAAAGTTAATAAATTTCTTAACTACAAAACAACTTGGGCAGATTCTGTTTTTAATTCATTAAATAATGATGAAAAAATTGCTCAGCTTTTTATGGTTGCAGCATATTCTGATAAAAACAAAAACCACCCAGAAAAAATATCTGAATTAATTAAAAATTATAAAATTGGCGGACTTATATTTTTTCAAGGTGGACCTAAAAGACAAGCCGATTTAACAAATTATTATCAATCAATTTCTAAAACTCCATTGCTGATTTCAATTGATGCAGAATGGGGTTTGGCAATGCGGCTCGACAGTACTGTAAAATTTCCTTATCAAATGAGCCTTGGCGCTATTCAAAACGATAGTTTAATTTACAAAATGGCTGAAGAAATTGCGCTGCAATGTAAAAGAATGGGAATTCATGTAAACCTTGCTCCTGTTGTAGATATTAATAACAATCCTGATAATCCGGTTATTAATTTTCGCTCTTTTGGCGAAAGCAAAGAAAATGTTTCAAAAAAAGCCTTAATGTACATGAATGCTTTGCAAAATAACAAAATTATCGCAAATGCAAAACATTTTCCCGGACACGGCGACACAGAATTTGATTCTCATCTTGGTTTACCAATTATTAATCATTCAAAAAAGCATTTGTTTGAAAATGAATTATATCCTTTTAATCAACTGATTAGCAAAGGTTTAAAAAGCATTATGATTGCTCATTTAAGTATTCCGAATTTGGATTCTACAAAAAATCTGGCCTCAACTCTTTCAAAACCAATTGTTACCGATTTGCTGAAAAAAGAAATGGGTTTTGAAGGTTTAATTTTTACCGATGCGCTTAATATGAAAGCTGTTTCAAAATTTTATAAAAATGGCGAACTTGAACTTAAAGCTTTACTTGCCGGAAACGATGTTTTGCTTTTTAGCGAAGATGTTCCAATGGCAATTAATAAAATAAAAGAAGCATTAAAAAATAAAATAATATCTCAACAAGAGATTGACGAAAAATGCTATAAAATACTGAAAGCTAAAGAGTTTGTTGATTTAAACAACTATGAGAAAATCAATATAAATGATTTAATTGCCGATTTAAACAATAAAAAAGCCGAATTAATAAACAGAAAACTTACAGAAGCGTCATTAACTGTTTTGCAAAATAAAGATTCTTTAATTCCTGTTAAAAATATCGGTAAAATTAAAATTGCGTCTATTTCGCTTGGAAGCGATACTATTACAAAATTTCAGGAAAGGCTTACCGATTACTCAAAAATCGACAATTTCTTTTTACAAAAAACAGAATCTGACAGTTTAATTGAGTTTACAAAAAACAAACTTAAAAATTACGATTTAATTATTTGCTCAATTCATAAGCTAAACCTTTATCCCAGAAATAGTTACGGAATAACTAAACAAATGGTCGAAATGGTAAATTATATTTCAGATTCTTTAAATTCTATAATTACAATTTTTGGAAATGCTTATGCTTTAAGAGAATTTCGGAATATAGAAAATTCCAAAGCTTTAATAATTACTTATCAGGAATCGGAGAACACACAAGATTTATCGGCACAATTAATTTTTGGCGCAATTGGCGCAAAAGGGAAATTGCCTGTGAGCATAAACCAAAAGTTTAAAGCAGGAACAGGAATATTAACAAAAGGCGGATTAAGACTTAAATATACAATTCCTGAAGAATTGGGCATTAATTCAGAATTTTTAAACTCAAAAATAGATTCAATTGCAAATTTAGGAATATCGAAAGGCGCTTTTCCCGGTTGTCAGGTTTTTGCGGCAAAAAACGGCAAGGTTTTTTTCCATAAAACTTACGGATTTCATACTTACGACAACATAAATCCGGTAAAAAAATCAGATTTGTACGATTTTGCTTCGCTTACAAAAATTACAGGACCTTTGCCTTCTTTAATGAAATTTGTTGATGATAAAAAACTAAATTTAGACAATAAATTTTCATCATACTGGCCTGATTTTAAGCACTCTAACAAAAACAATATTACTTTACGCGAAGTTCTGGCGCATTATGCTGCGTTAAAAGAATGGATTGCTTTTTGGAAAAACACCAAAAAGAAAAACGGCAAATTTAAATATCATACTTTTAAATCATATTCATCAAAAAAATATCCAATAAAAATTGCCGAAAACCTTTATTTGCATAAAAATTACAAGAAAAAAATATATAAACAAATAAAAAAATCAGAACTTTTAAGTAAAAAAGAATATAAATATTCAGGATTAAGTTTTTATTTGTATCCCAAAATCATTGAAAATATAAGCGGATATGATTACGAAACTTTTTCGAAAAATAACTTTTACAAACCGCTTGGCGCTTATAGTTTAACATATAATCCTTTAAGGTATTATTCTGTAAATCAGATAATTCCAACTGAAAAAGATACTTTTTTCAGAATGCAACAAATACATGGAACTGTTCACGATGAAGGAGCATCTATGATGGGCGGAGTTTCAGGAAATGCCGGATTATTTGGCAAAACAAACGATTTAGCCAAGCTTATGCAAATGTATTTGAATTTCGGAATTTACGGTGGCGAAAATTTTATCAGCAAATCTACTATCAAAGAATTTACAAAATGTCAATATTGCAATTCAGGCAACAGAAGAGGACTAGGATTTGACAAACCTTTGCTCGAAAACAAACAAAACGGCTCTTGTGCATACAGCGCAAGCAACGAAAGTTTTGGACATTCAGGCTACACAGGAACTTTTGCCTGGGCAAATCCTGTAAACGGACTTTTATACATTTTTATGTCGAACAGAGTTTTTCCTACAAGAGATAATCCGAAAATATACAGATTTAACATCAGACCGGCAATTCATCAAATTTTTTACGATGCTTTAAATAAATCAAATTAAATTTATTGGTTTTTAATATATATTTGCAATTACAATTATTTACTGCATTATTTTTTAGCCACTAATGCACAAATAAGATAAAAGAACTACCGAAATTCCTTTTTAATTAGTGAATTCGTGGCATTTTTAATACTTTATTTGTAAAATACATATATGAAACATCCATGCCAAGTAAATTTTGACACACAAGGGCATGATTATTCCGAGCAGATGCTCAACATACAAATGCCTGAAATAATGGATGTTACATCTGACAAATTAAAAACAATAAAAAAATAAACAGATGAAATTTAAAATCAAAAAGTCAATTTTCCTTTTAATATTTTCAATTATCAGCATTTCATCTCAAGCTCAGCACACTAATAATCACGAACTTAGAGCTGTTTGGATTACAACTGCATTTAATATTGATTGGCCTTCATCGCCAAATTTAAACTCAAATCAGCAACAGCAAGAATTTATTGATATTATTGAAAAACATAAGCAAAACGGAATAAATGCAATTTTTGTTCAAATAAGGCCTTCAGCCGAAGTTTTTTACGAATCTCAATACGAGCCTTGGTCGCATTGGTTAACAGGAAAACAAGGAAAAGCGCCGGAACCATATTACGATCCGCTAAAATTTATGATTGACGAATGTCATAAAAGAAGTATAGAATTTCACGCATGGTTTAATCCGTTCAGAGCGGTTTCTAACATCGAAAGAGTAAAAACTGTTTATAATCACATCACACGGCAACATCCAGAATGGTTTGAAACTTTTGGCGATGAAATAAAGAAAATTTATTTTAATCCCGGAATTCCAGAAGCAAGAAATTATATAATAAAAATTGTTATGGAAGTTGTTAATAAATATGATATTGACGGCATTCATTTCGACGATTATTTTTATCCGCATAACGAAAATGGAAAATCTTTTCCCGATTACAACACTTATTTGCAATACAATAAATACAATTTAAGTTTGGCCGATTGGCGAAGAGATAATATCAATAATTTTATTAAAGATTTAAGCGATACAATTAATAAAATAAATCCGCAAATTAAATTTGGAGTTGGACCAAGCGGAGTTTGGCGAAATAAAACCAGCGATCCGGAAGGCTCAGACACAAGAGGACTTGCAAGCTACGATCAACAATATGCCGATGTACTTTTGTGGCTTAAAGAAGGTTGGATAGATTATGTTGCACCTCAAATTTATTGGACTATTGGCTACAAAATAGCTGATTATCAAAAACTTGTTGATTGGTGGAGCAAACATACTTACGGAAAACATCTTTACATCGGACAAGCAACTCATAGAATAAATACTACAAAAGATTGGAAAAATCCGTCGGAAATTCTTGATCAAATAAGGCTAAACAGAAAATATCCGCAAATAAAAGGAAGCATTTTTTACAGCTCAAACTCATTATTAAAAAACCCTAACGGAATTAACGACAGTCTAAAATACGATTTGTATTTTGCTTATGCAGATGTTCCAAAAATGGAATGGAAAAATGTATTTAATCAAGATACAAATTTAATTGCAGAAGCTGATACAGTTCTTAACTGGATTAAAATCAGTAGATTACCTCAACCAAGATCTCCAATTAATATAAAATCGATAAAAGTTAGAAAAGAGTTTTTACTTACTTGGGAAATGGATAATAACAGAAAAAAACTTGAAGCTGATACAGGAATCTACTATAAAATATACAAGTTTAAAGGAATTTATGCCGATTACATTTCGGAAGATTCTTTTTACAAACAAACTGATAAAAAATATATAATGATTAGCAGAAAAGGGAAAGGAATTTTCAGAAAAAGATACACATTTGTAATTACTGCAGTAAATAAACAAAATACAGAAAGTTGGCCAAGCGAATCTGTAACTTTAAAATTAAGAAAAGAATAAACCAAAATAAATATTATATTATTTAATTGATTTACAATATATTACAAACAATAATTTCAACAATAAAATATGTTTATTGTTAAATATATATGTTTTAAAATATATAGTTAAAATTTTAGGAAATTAAAATAGCTCACTAAAAATGTTTTTTGTATTTTAGGACTCAAAAAAAATAAATTTACAAACATGTTAAACATTGCACTATTTGGCCCTCCGGGCGCAGGAAAAGGAACACAATCTGAATTTTTAATTAATAAATATAAACTTTTTTATATTTCAACAGGCGATATTCTTAGAAAAGAAATTCAGGAAGAATCAAAACTTGGATTAGAAGCAAAAAACATTATTGAAAAAGGTGGTTTGGCTTCTGATGAAATTATTGTTCAGATAATTGAAAAAACTATTAAAGACAATCCGGAAGCAAACGGATTCTTATTCGATGGTTTTCCAAGAACAAAAATTCAAGCTTATATTTTATCTGGATTAATGATAAAACTTAATACTACATTAAACAGATTAATAAGCATTGAAGTACCTGAAGAAGTTTCTACTAAAAGATTGATGGAAAGAGGAAAAACTTCCGGCAGAAGTGATGATAATGAGGATGTTATAAGAAACAGACTAAGAGAATATAATAAAAAAACACTTCCAGTTCTTGATTTCTACAAAGATAAAAACGTACTTAGCATTGTTGACGGAACACAAACAATTGAGCAAGTTACAGCCGATTTAACTAATATTATTGAAGAAGAACTGAACAAAAATCTCTTAAATATTGTAATGTTTGGATATCCAGGCTCGGGAAGAGGAACTCAAGCTAAAGCTTTGGCTAAAAAATACGGATTAGAATATATTGCAGCCGGAAATATGCTTGAAGAAGAAATTAAAAAAGGAACTGAAATAGGTAAAGAAATTAAAGAACTTTATGACAACGGACAATTAGTTCCGGATGAAATTGTGGTTCCTTTAATTGAAAATAAAATTGAAAACTCAAAACAAGCTAAAGGCTTTATATTCAAAGGTTTCCCAAGAACTTTGGTTCAATCATACATACTTGAAGGTATATTAAAAAAACATGGTTTGTCTATTACAAAAATGTATGAATTAGAAGTTTCGCCTTTTGAATTAGTTAAAAGATTAGAATATAGAAGAAAGCAACAATATGCAAAATCTTACGATTCTAGCACTGCAAAAATTCTATATCGCCTTGAGCAACACGAGAATACAACTGTTAAAGTTATTAAAAGATATAGAAAAACACATGACGTTGTAAAAATAAACGGAATGGACACAATTGAAAATGTATTTGCAAAAATAACCGAAGACATTGAAACAGGTGCTAAAAATCTGAGATAAAAATTAAAATCTACAAGCGAAAGACTGTTTCTTTTGAAGCAGTCTTTTTTTTATATCTTTATTTAAAGACGATATATGTTTAACTAATAATTGAACTTTTTATCACAGCAAGAAATTTTCCATACAAAATATCATTCCTATAAATACAAAAATTCCCTTTCAAATATTTTCAAAAACATGCAGCGTTAAAATTTATTTTTCGTCTTATTAATAAACACAATTAATAATTTTTTATTTAACAAAATTCAAAAAAATGAAAAAGGAAGTATTAAAAAGATCTTTGATTATTTTAGCGGTTTTATTTCTAAGTGTAAATATAAATATTAGTGCAATTGGAAATCAACCCAATCAAAATTCTCAAGATAGAGATTTACCAAGTTTTACTGAGATAAATCTTGCAATTAGCGCCAATATTTATTTGAAACAATCTGATAAACAGAGCTTTAAAATTGAAGCAAGCGATGAAATGTTAGAACTTATCGAAACAAAAGTTAGTAATGGGGAACTAACTATTAAATGGAAAAAAAATAATGTCTCTCATTCCGAAAAAATCAAAATTTACATTTCGATGAAAGATATTAATGCCTTAAAAATTTCCGGCTCTGGCGATATAATTGCTGATGGAAAAATCGAAACTCAAAATCTTGAATTAAAAATTAGTGGAAGCGGCGACATTTCGTTAAACGAATTAAATGCAAAAAACATTTCCGCTAAAATTTCCGGTTCTGCCGATATTGTTATAAATGGCGGAAATGATGCCGAGAAATTAGACATTTCAATAAGTGGCTCTGGCGACGTTAAAACTTCAGGTTTAAAAGTTAAAGAAGTAGAGGTAACTGTAAGTGGTTCAGGCGATTGTTATGTTTATGCTTCAGAAAAACTTACTGCAAGAGTTGCCGGAAGTGGAGATATTTATTATTCGGGAAATGCATTTATTGATGCAAAAGTTGCCGGTTCGGGTTCAATTAAACATCGATAATTAAAGAAAAATTATTCTGATAATCGAATAAATTGAAGTAAAATAGAATCTACAAGTTGCAGATTAAATTTAACATTAAATCTGCAACTTGTAACAATTAAAAAAAGAATAAGAACTGAAAATTTATACTCTTTATTGGTTAACTTCTTAATTTACATTAAAATCTATTCCTAGCATTGTTATATCATCAAAAATTGAATTATTTAACTTGCTTATATTCATCTCTTTAATCATTTTACTGAATGTGTCTTTAATATTATTTTCATTTTTCAAACAAGATTCAACTTTTTCAAGAGACGAACTCACTTTGTCTAATTCTTCTAATTCTGTTAATCCATCTGTATAACAAAGTAATTTTGAATTTTGTTTTATTTCAAGATATCCTTCTTCAATAGTTTCAATATTATCTAACATTCCTAATCCTATACATCCTGTAGTTAAATATTCTATTTTTTCCGATTTCTTATTATATAGCATAGGCGGATTATGTCCTGCATTTATGTATCGCATTTCATTAGTTTGAGTATTATATGTTGCAATAAATAAAGTAATAAATTTTTCGCCGTTAACACTTTTTAAAACACGCTCGTTCAATATTAATACAACATCTGTTAAATAAATCGACGAAACAAAAAGTGCACGCAAATTTGCTTGAAAATTTGACATTAATAATGCTGCTGATATACCTTTTCCCGATACATCAGCAATACAAAATCCTATTTCATGATCGTTTAATCTAAAAATATCGTAATAATCTCCACCTACCTCATAATGAGGCAAATAGAAACCTTCTGCTGATATTCCTTTTATATTTTTAATTTCATCTAACTTTGGCACTAGCATATTTTGAACCTCAGAAGCCAGCTCCATTTCTTTATGTATTCTTTCTTTTTCGATATTTTCTCTAAATAATCTTTTGTTTTCAATTGCCACAATTACAATGTTTGTTAGTGTTTGAACAAACTGCATATGTTTTATAGACGGACTTAATCCTTCTTTTTCTTCATCAATATCGCCAACCAAAACATAAGCTATTGCTGTATGATTATGAATTATCGGAATTATTATATCAAAATCTTTTATTGCCGGATTTTCAATAGTGCTAGCAAGTACAATTTCTTTATGTTTAAACAAATCTCTTTCAACATTAATTTTTGAATGCTTAAATCCGGAAATTCCAGAAACCAAAATACACGACCATCCCTTATTATTAGCAAAAATTAATACTTTACCAATATTAAGCTTCCATCGCAATAGTTTTTCGTACATTTTAAGCAGCTCATCGGTAGATAAGTTTTTATTTATTGCTAATGTAAAATCAAGCAATGTTTTTAGCTTAAAATTACAAAACTCTAATCTATTTAGCGAGGCTTTTGATGTCATAATCAATTATTTACTAATAATACAAGCAAAATTTATTTTACTCTTTCCGAATATGAACTATCTCTTGTATCTACTTTAATTTTATCGCCTGTATTTATAAATAAAGGAACATTAATTATAGCTCCTGTTTCTAATGTTGCAGGTTTTAATGATGAAGAAGATGCTGTATCGCCTTTCAATCCTGGTTCTGTGTATGTTACTTCCATTTCCACAAATGGTGGCAACTCGCAATACAAAGCTGTTTCAGTATCTGCATGAAATACAACTTCTACTACTTGTCCTTCTTTCATAAAACTTGGCGCATTTATTATTTCTTCTTCTAATGGTATTTGTTCAAAATTTTCAAGGTTCATAAAATTAAATCCCATATCATCTTTATACAAAAATTGATACTGTCTTCTCTCAATTCTTTGTACATTTATTTTTAATCCTGAATTAAAAGTGTTTTCAATTACTCTTCCGGTTTTTAAATTTTTTAATTTTGTTCTAACAAAAGCCGGACCTTTTCCTGGTTTTACATGCTGAAATTGAACTATTGTAAATAAATCACCATTAAATTCTATACACATTCCATTTTTAAAATCTGTAGTTGTTGCCATAATTTGTTATTCTATTTTTAAGTATAAAAGGCAAAAATAAGAAACTTTTTAACATAAATACCTCTTAATATTAAACTTACAATAATTTATTTTGTATTTAGATTTTGCATATTACAGGCTATAGTTTAAAATAGCACATATTTTTCATATATCTGTACTTCTTTTCTTTTACAAGTAATTAGTATACTGGCAATTAAAGCATAATAGTGATTCTTTCTTTTAAACGCTATATTAAACTACAGCCTTCATAATAGCTTTAGTTTTGAATATCTAAACCCTAATCTTTAAAATTAATCAAATCCCAAAGCTCATTTATATCAGGATTAATTATTTTTGGCATATTCAGTATATCTTTAATTCCATTAATATCTTTCAAGCCGCTTCCTGTTAATAAAACTACATTATTCGTATTTTTATCTAACATTTTTTTATTGTAATAAGAGATAAATCCTGCAAAAGCAGCTGCAGCTGCAGGCTCTGCAAACAAACCGGTGTTTTTTGATAATTCAGATGAAGCTTCTAAAATTTCTTTATCGCTTACTGATATTAATTCACCATTATACTTTTGCAAATAATCCTTAGCCATAAAAAAGTTTCTTGGAATATCAACAGATATAGAATCTGCAATTGTATTACTTTTTTTTACTGTAAACTGCTCATTTTCAATATTTCTGATAAGATTATCGCTTTTTGTAGCTTGAACCGCCACTATTATTGGTAATTTATCTATAATCCCAAGTTTAAACAAATCTTCAAAACCTTTATAAACGCCTGAAATAATAACGCCATCGCCAACAGGTACAAATATTCTATCCGGAATTACAAAATTTAACTGTTCGAATAATTCAAAAGAAACTGTTTTTTTCCCTTCTATCGTTAAAGGATTAAATGCTGTGTTTCTATTATACAAACCAAACTTTTCTGTTGCTTTTATGCTTAAATCAAAGGCATTATCATAATTTCCTTTTATTGGAACTAATGTAGCGCCATACATAATTATTTGAGATAATTTACTTACGGGCGCACTTGAAGGAACTAAAATTATAGCTTTTTGTTTTTGCGATGCACAAATACTTGCTAAAGAAGAGCCTGCATTTCCGGTAGATGCAGCAATTATTGTATCAATATTATTTTCTTTTGCATAAGCAGATACTAATGAACTGGCTCTGTCTTTAAATGAGTATGAAGGATTCTGAGAATCGTCTTTTAAGTAAAGATTAAATTTCAATTTTGATTGATTAAAACTTTCAATTTTATAAATAGGTGTTTTGCCAATTTTTAAGTTCGGCATACTTTTTAAATTTTTAATTGGCAACAAATCAATAAAATCTGTTTCAATTAACTTTTCCCAGATATTGATTTTATTTTTAATTATAATTGCTTCATAATCATAAATTAATTTCAAAACTCCTTTTGGAGGCAAATTACTTAATTGAGTTTTTTCACATTCAGGACATAAATATTTTGTTTCATTTTCCTGATATTTTTTACCACAATTTACACATTGAAAAATAAATTTATTATTCTGTTTTTCCATTGAAAGTTTATTTTAATTTTAAATTTATTTATTGCCTTTTTCAAAAATAAGTCAACCAAAAATAGCTCAAAAAATAGAAATAAAAAAAGGAATACGATTTTTCGATAAATCATACTCCTTTAAAAATCAAATATATCGGTTAGTAATAGGTTGCTAAATTGTCATTATATCTTTTTCTTTTTGTTCAATAAGTTCTTCTACTTTTGCATAAAACTTATCTATCGTTTTTTGAATTTTTTCTTCAGAACGTTTAACAAGATCCTCAGATAAACCATCATTTTTCATTTGCTTTAATTCTTCTATAGCTTCTCTTCTTGAATTTCTAAGACTTATTTTTGTTTCTTCACCTTCGTGTTTAACCTGTTTTACTAAAGACCCTCTTCTTTCTTCAGTAAGCATTGGTATATTAATCCTTATAACTTCGCCATTATTACCAGGATTAAAACCAAGATTAGCTGCCATTATCGCTTTTTCAATTGGTCCAATCATTGCTTTTTCCCATGGTTGAATAATTATTGTTCTTGCATCTGATGTTCCAACATTTGCAACCTGTTTTAATGGTGTATCTGTTCCATAATAATCAACAATCAATCCATCTAACATTCCCGGATTTGCTTGGCCTGCTCTGATTTTCAATAACGACTTTCCTAAATGATAAATAGCACTTTGCATTTTTTCTTCTGCTACATCAAGTACTAATTCAACTTCTTCGTTCATATGGTTTAGCTTTGTAAAAAACAATACACTTTTTGTAAGCTAGCAAATATATTAAAAATTTATTTAATACAAAATTTTAAATTATAAGATTTAATCGATATTTTATTTATTTTTGAACACTTAAATTTATAAAAATATATATTATGGCATTTTTAAATTGGGAAAATTCTTTTAGTGTTGGTGTTGATTCTTTAGATGAACAACATAAAGTATTGATTGAAATGATTAATGATTTTTATGAAAACATTAAAACTCGTTCAAATAAAGAAAACATTTCACTCTTATTAAAAAAAATGAAAGAATATACAATTCTTCATTTTAAAACTGAAGAAGCGTATTTGAAAAAAATTAATTTCCCTCAAACAGAAAATCATAAAAAAGAACACGATAAATTTATTGAAAAAGTTGCTGATGTTGAAAAAAAATTCAATGAAGGAAAAATGGTACTATCTGTTGAAATAACAACTTTTTTAAAAGAATGGTTAAAGACTCATATTCTTATTATAGACATGAAATATGCAAATTATAAATCAAAAATATAAAAAATTAATTTTAAATTTAATCTGAGATTCTTTTATTACTTAAATCTATTTCTGTAAATCTTTCAAATCAAGCAGCATTTACATTCGACTGACAATCTTGTAATTGAATGCCTAATTACAACTTTAAATTCAATCAAGAATCAATCTCTCAATATTATTTTTAGTTATTATAATTTTGAAATTGTAGTTATCTGAATAAAAACTATTATTTTTGATTTTGAATTACTTTTTTTTGTATTTAAGATTATATTTTTCATCAATCAGTTTTGATTAAGTTTTATTATTAAATGAGATTATTTGTGAAAGAATTTTATCTAAAATTGTCAATTTTTAAAAGCATTTTTTTTGTTATAGTTTTCATTACTATTCTTTTATTTTCTTGCAGCCCTACCAAGTATGTACCTAAAGAAGAATTTTTCCTTCAAAACTATGAAGTAAAAACCGACAATAAATCTGTATTAGACTTCGGTTTAGATAGTTACGTGAAACAAAAACCTAATAAAAAAATATTTGGCTTTTACCCTTATGCTCGAATTTACAATTTAATTGATCCTGTTAAAGAAGAAAAAAGAGAATCAGGAAGACAACCCAAAGAAGAAAAATTAAACAGACGAAGACTTAGCAAAGGCAAAGAGCCTAAAGAAAAGTTCTATTGGTCGCGTTGGATAAGAAAAATTGGTGAAGAACCAGTTTTATATAACGCAGTACAAACCCGAAAAACTTCAAGCCAATTAGTTGTACTTTTAAAAAGTAAAGGTTATTACCTTGCTCAAGCATTTGATTCTGTTGCTTATAAAGAAAAAAGAGCATTTGTAACTTACACCATTAAATCAGGAAACCCATACAAAATTAGAGAATTCAAAGACAGTATTACTGATAAAGAAATAAAGTCAATTATTAGTCCGCATCTAAAAAAGTCTAAGATAACAAAAGGTGAAATTTTAGAGTCTTCATTACTTGATGATGAAAGAAATAAGATAACTGAAATTTTACTTAACAAAGGTTATTATAAATTTTCAAAAGAATATATATATTTTTCAATAGACACTTTTATTGGCAATTATCAGGCAGATATTTTACTTACTATAAAAAACCCTACGGAAGTATTGCCAGATGGCGAGGTAGAAGAAACTAATCACTCAAAATACGCTTTCGATAATTTAACAATTTATCCAGACTATTTGCCTTCAAATATTATATCAAAAGAAAAAAGGATAACACTATATGATACAATCAAATACGACAATAAAATTTCTTTTCTGATAGAAAATAAAAACAAATATTCTCAATCTGTTTTAACTCGTGGATTAAGAATAAATTCTGATAGCTTATATAAATTAAATTTGGTGAAATCTTCTTTTAAATATTACAGTTCTCTTGCAAATTTCAGATTAATCAATATTGATTTTACGGAGTCTGAAAGATTTACTGATACAGCTAGTTATCAAATCAGATATCTTGATACCCATATAAAATTAACACCTTCAACACCTCAATCTTTCACTGTTGAACTTGAAGGAAATACAACTTCAGGAAAATATGGAATGGCGTCAAACTTTTATTATCAAAATTTAAATATTTTTGGTGGCGCTGAAATATTAAATGTAAAATTTAAAGTCGAACTAAACAATCAAGACGCAACTATCTCTAATTCAGACAATTACTTTAGCGAAACCGAATATGGTATTACTGCATCTCTGCATTTTCCAAATCTTATTTCGCCATTTAATACTAGAGATTTATATTTAAGAGTTTTCCCAAAAACCAGTTTCTCAATTGGTTATAATTTCAGAAATAATATTAATTACAGGAAAAATATTTTCAGCACAACATTCGGTTACGATTGGCGTACAAAAAATCTGACACATCAATTTGACTTACTAGAGTTTAATTCTGTAAATTTAACTAACATTTCTTTAGAATACTTGTCAGATTTGGTTAATACAAACCAGTTTAAAGAAAAATATGACCATGTAATAATTGGGAGTTCATATAGCTTAACATATAATAATCAAGACATTAAGAAAAAAAGAGACTTTATTTATTTAAGGTCAAAATTGGAAATTGCCGGCAATATTTTAACTCAATTAAACAAGTCAACAAATGCAGACAAACTTGGAGCAGGTGAATATTTCAGAAGCGTTTACTATTCGCTCGACACAAATATTAGTCCGGTTTTAAAAGAAGAAAGTGTTAATGCCCAAGTTGAAGAACTAAACAGCACAAGACCAGGATTTTACACACTAAACAGTATTCCTTACGCTCAATTTGCTAAAGTCGAATTAGATTTTAGATATTATCAAATTTTAAATTCTAACAATCAAATTGTTTATAGAATTAATCCCGGACTTATTATTCCTTATGGAAATTCATATTATTCGCCACAAGAGAAGCAATTTTTCTTAGGTGGAGCAAGCAGCATGAGAGCTTGGCAATCAAGAACTCTTGGGCCTGGAACTTTTAAAGACTCATTGCAAGTTTACCAATACGGTGATATAAAATTAGAAATGAATCTCGAATATCGTTTTCACATGTTTTGGATGATAGAAGGAGCTGTTTTTGCTGATGTCGGAAATATCTGGACTATAGACAATTATGATGATAATGAAAATAAAAAATTTAGTTTCTCAGATTTTTATAAAGAACTTGCTTTTGGTACTGGAGTTGGCTTAAGGATAGATCTTTCTTTCTTTATTTTCCGTTTCGATTTTGGATTTAAAATGTATGATCCGGTTATTGAAGATAAAAGTAAATGGCTGGGAACTGATGCATTTGAATGGAGCAACACTACATTTAATTTCGGAATTGGATATCCATTTTAAAAAAAGAGCAAATTATAAAGCTTTTATGCTCTTTTCTTATGTGATTAAGAATAATAAATAATAAAAAAATGCAAGGCGGACATAAAGTATTAAATACTTTAAAAAAAGACAGAAAACATTCACCATTAATTTCAATTATTACTGTTGTATATAACAGCGAAGCATATATTGAAAAAACAATCCAAAGTATTATTAATCAAGCATATACACACACTGAATATATAATAATTGATGGTGGTTCAACAGATAAAACAATTGAAATTATAAAAAAATACAACAAATACATCAACTACTGGAAAAGTGAAAAAGACAAAGGTATTTATGATGCAATGAATAAAGCTATGAAAATTGCAACTGGCGACTATCTTTGGTTCATTAATTCAGGCGATGAAATCTACTCTCTATCAATATTAAACAATATTTTTCGTTCCGGTTATCGTTTAGTTGATGTTTTTTATGGCGAAACTGAAATAATTGATTATAAAGGGCAAACATTAGGAAAAAGAAGACACGAAGCACCTGAAAATCTTAATTGGAAAAGTCTCAAATATGGAATGAAAGTCTGCCATCAATCTGTAATAATTAGAAAAAAAATAGCAGAACCTTTTGATTTAAAATATTTGTATTCAGCTGATTTCGATTGGCTTATTAAAATCCTAAAAAAGTCAAGAAGTATTGTGAATACAAAATTAGTGCTTTCAAAATTTATGGATGGAGGAAGAACAAAAAAAACAATTATTCCTGGTTTAAAAGAACGTTTCAGAATTATGGTAAAATATTATGGTTTAATATCAACAATTCTAAATCATTTTATTATTGCCTACAAGTTTTTGTTTTTTATAGTAAAAAACAAACGGTTTTAATTCATTCTATTTCCAAATAAAAAATATTTTATAATTATAAATTTCATTATTAATTAATCTCTAAATACAAGTTCTGCATACTTTTTGTTATGTATGCAACTTAATACCATCAATTGACGTCTATATCTAATAAAAGACAAATTTACATATTAACTTTTTTTAACACTACATGCATTTTATCTAAAAAAACATGTGTTTTATCAAAAAAAACATAAATTATACCAAAACTTGAAACAATTTTGTACGATTTACGTATAAAAAACTAAACATTAACATGTAATTTATATATATGTATAATTTTTTTTATTAAGCTTTGTCTCATTTTAAATATAAATAGGCTTAGTCTTTTAAAGTAAAATAAATAATAGACCATATGAAATCAGTAAATTTAAGTAGTAAAAAAGCAAACATGAAAATAAATTTATATACTAAAAGCCTTTTGCTAATTATAGCTGCAATTATTTTCTTTAATACTTCATTATTTGGACAGGCAGTTGGTGATTATCAGACAAGAGCAGTTGGTAACTGGGGTAATTCTAATACCTGGGAGAGGTATAATGGAACAGGCTGGGTGAATGATGCTACCTATCCGGGCCAAAATTCAGGTACTGGAACTGTAACTATCACTAATAATGTTACATTAAATGTAAGCCCAGCTAATTCAATTGGCAGTTTAGATATTCGAGCTAATTTGACTCCAAATAATTCAAATAGACAACTCACCATTACAGATGACTTTTCAATTTCTGTTGGAACGTTTAGTTTTTCGCAAAACAACGGAAGGGTTACAACTGTCTATATTGGAGGGGATTTTATTATGACTGGTGGTACAATTACTGAAAATTCTAATGCAAGTGGGGCAATTATTTTAAATGGCATTACAGAACAAAACTTTAGCAAAACAGGTGGTACAATCTCAAATACCATTAATTTCACTGTAAATACCGGCTCAACAATCAATATGGGAACCAGCGTTCTTGATGGTAGTTCAGGTACTTTTAATTTAAATTCCAGTGCTGGCATAATTACTGCCCATGCCGATGGTATTTCTGCAACTGGAACTAATTCTGGAAGTATACAGCTAACAGGAACAAGGATATTTAGCGTTGGTGCTAACTATACATACAATGCTTCTGCAGCACAAGTGTCTGGTGATGGTTTACCTGCAACAGTAAATAATCTCACAATTAATAATTCTGATGTAAATGGACTTACACTCACAAACTCGGTAGTTGTAAATGGAATTCTTAATCTACAGCAAAACCCTTTTATTTTAGATGGCAATACTTTAACCCTTAATGGAACAATTTTCAGCACAACAGGTACTATTTCTGGAAATCCATTAAGTACAATAAATGTTACTGGTTCAGGTGCATTAGGTACTTTGTTCTTTACGCCTGGAAGTGAAAACCTTCTGAACTTTTCTGTAAACAGAACTTCAGGCACTGTTGGGCTTGGAACTAATTTAACAATAGGAACCAGTGCAACCGGGTCATTAACTTTGACTGAAGGAATAATTGACCCTGCTTCAAACATTATAACTTTGGCCAATGTGGCTGCAGGCCAACTATTTGGCGGATCAGAAACTGCTTTTATAAACGGCTCATTCCAAAGGTTTTTACCATCATCTACATCAGGCTCTTCAAATTTTTTATTTCCTGTAGGTGAAGGAGGAGTTTATAAGGGATTGGAATTAATAGACATAACAACAGGAATAGGTTCAGTTGATGCCATCGTTTCAGTATCCGCTAATGGCGCAACTACAGATGATGGCTCAACTATAGAAAGTATACAGCCGCGAAATTGGTACGTAAACAGTACAGGTAATCTTGAAAACGCATTTGTCAGGATTACTGAAAGCGGATTACTTACAACAAATGTTTTGGGTATTTCTACCGCAGCTCAATCAGGAACTTACATTTCTGCTGGTGGAATTGGAGGTGCAACTATAACATCAAATCCTGCAGTTACAAATTTTCCTGCTTGGTTTGCAATTGGAACTTCAAACACAACAACTTATTATTCTTATCAGGATGGAGACTGGAATACTCCAACTACCTGGACTTTAGACCCTAGTGGTACATTGCAAGTTGGAAATGACATTCCGGACAATGGAGATTTTGTTGTTATTCTTTCAGGTCGTACTGTAACTTTATCTACAGATATAAACTCAACAGGATTAAACCTTACTATTAATGCTGCTAGTTTTCTTGACATGTCTACTTATCAATTTACAAATACTTTACTGTCACTTAGTGGTAATGGAACTCTCAGACTTGCCTCAACTAATTTCCCTCAGGCAACTGTAAATACTTTTATTGATACTGGTTGTGGAACAACTGAATATAACAATACTTCTAACTTTACGCTACCTATAACACAGTTAGTTTATAATAACTTAAATATTAATACTACTGGTGGTGTTATTGCTACTCAGTTTAGTAATCTCACATTAAATGGAAATCTGCATGTAAAACAAGGGAACTATCGTATTAATGACAATACTTCAGCTACAAAATTGTCGATCACTATAGAAGGAAATGTATTAGTCGACAATGGAGCTTTTATTTCTGTTGGGAATGGAACTACGAATACAACAATTGGTGGTACTGGTGGTACAGCACCTTTATTAAATTATTACACCAATTTTCATACAGTAATTATCAAAGGAGATCTTACTAATAACGGTACAGTTCGATTTACGAATCTAGATTATCCTATTTATAATGCTTTTCCTCCATTAGCTTCTACTGGCACATCTGGTGCTGCTTCCGTTTATTTTCAGGGAAACAATAATAATACAATAACTTGTAACGGGATAACGGATTTTTATAATCTTATAGTTGATAAAGGTTTTGACCAAACTTATAAATTAACTATTAATTCAACCAGCAATGCAAATTTCAAACTTTTTGGTGCAAATACATTAGCCTATGATGTTGGTGGAACAGCGAGTAATCCTGATTTAAGAAAAGCTTTGTGGATTCGTTCTGGAACCTTGATTTTAAAAGGTTCGGTAATTATACCTTCTCTTTCTGAAGGTACGGCTGCTAATGCCAATTATTATATACCATCAAACGCAGCTTTAAGAATTGATGGGTCAGATGTTATAGTTTTATCCACAGCAGATGACTATGGCGAAGTAAATCAGGCTTATGGAGTTTCTGGAGGAATAGGTTTGGTTAATGGAGTTGGACTTGGCGGAAACAGTGGTTTGTATGTTTACGGTAAATTACAAATAGACAATGGATATTTATCTGCAAGGGAATCTGAAGGTATTGTTACTTCAAATGTTGCTTCAGGACAAGTAATCATTAATGGTGGAACTGTTGATGCAAAACAATTTCATTCCTTAACCGGATCTTCCGCATCATATTTCCAAACGGGAGGCACGCTAATCCTTCGTGGTCGTTTCCAACGAAATATAGCTTATTCATCGATAGCGGATTTAAAGTCTAATCCTAGCATTAATACATCCAGAGTCACAAATGGAATTAATACTGCTTATGGATCTTTTAATCTGGATAATACGAGCAATATATTTTCAATGTCGGGAGGCACTATAAGGATTTATGATGTCACTGATGCAACAACTCAGGAAGCTTTTGATGTAAATTCCGATTTGGCTAATATCAATGTTACAGGAGGTACTTTAGATATCAGGCCAACAAGTGGAACAGATTTGGCTGATGCTAATTACAATATTAATTCAACTTCAGTATTAGGGAATTTAACTATAAACAGAGCAAGTGGTAGCTCATTAGTTGGTTTGGAGACAAATCCTTTAAGTATTCTAAATAATTTTACTATTACTGCAGGTGATTTTGATGCGAACAATCTTAACCTCACTATAGGTGGCAATTTTAGTGTCGCAAACGGGACAAGCTACACAAGTGGTACAAATACAACTACCTTTAATGGTTCAGAAAGTCAGACTTTTACAATAAATACTGTGGCTGCTTTTTCATTAAATAATTTTACCATTAGAAAAGCTGCTGGTACTTCTGTTAGTTTTGCAGGAACTCAAAATACCATTAATGTGGCAAATGAGTTTCGCCTTGAATTGGCAACTCTAAATGACAATGGAAATACAATAAATGTTTTAGGAAATGTTTATAACTCAGGGCTTCATACCGGAGCTGGTAAAATTGTTTTAAAAGGTACAAATACACAAACTATTGATGGAAACGGCATTTTTGGAAATCTTGAATTAAATAATACGAATGGAGATACTGCTCCAGTTTCTCTAATAGCCAATACTACAGTTAATGGAACTTTGAATCTTCTTTCAGATAAAATATTCAATATTGCTTCTTATAATTTAAATATTGCATCTTCCGGTTCTATTTCTGCAACAACATTTAGTAATTTATGTTACATTCGTACCAGTGGTAATTCTGGTGATGGTGGTTTAACAAAAGTATACTCTACAACTACAGCTTTCTTATTCCCTTTGGGAGTTTCAAATTACACACCTGCTTCTATTGGTTTAAGTGGAGCACCAACGACTTATGGTTCAATCACCTTAAAACCGGTAAATTATGAACACCCAAATGTTACAGCTATTAGTAGAAGTCTAAACTATTTTTGGCGAGTTCAATCAACTGGATTTACGCTTGGAACAGCAACTGTTACACATAGTTATAAATACGACGATGCAAATATTATTGAAGTAGGTGATGTTTCCGAAAATGAATATGTTGCAGCCAGATTCGATGCCACTACAAATACTTGGACCAATGGGGATGACACTGATGTTGATGAAGCCGGAAATATTATTGGTGAACCTGGCACAGGATCTTTCCTAGAGAATGTGCCCTTTATTGATGGAGACTATACTGCGGGTGATAATATTGGAGATAATCCTTTTGGAACGCCTCTTGTATTCTATAGTAGGCAAACTGGATTATGGAGTTCAACAAATACCTGGTCAACAGACGCTATATTGAAACATACTGGTGCTACAGATGGAAGAGTTCCTGGAGCCAGGGATATTGTAATTATTGGAGGTCTAGATTCGGTTTATGTGTCAATATATGCTAACAATACAGAGCGAAATATAATTGATAAAGATTTTGCAGCAGCTGCCAGTCTTCAGATTGAGGTTGGTTCAGCGTTGGATATCGGATATAATCCTGGCTGTATTTTTAGTATGGTGCTAAATCATCCAAATGGGAATGGAAATTTTAGAGTGACTACAAGATACACCAGTCCTGGAAATTTTATTTTTCCAACAGGTGATTTTTCTGAATTTAATACGAATCTTGGAACGACTGAATTATATACTACTAATGGAACAGCTGGTGGAACTTATTGGTTGCCAAATGGCACATCAACATATGGGAATCTTATTATTTCACCTCTTGGTGGTTCAAATATAATTTTTCCAAATAACGACCTTACAATTTATGGTGATTTAATAACTAGGGGACAAAACTCTGATTCATGGTTTTGTCCTACATGGAATTCTAATTATCCAACTGCTCCAACAGCAAGAATTGCCAAAACGATTACTATAGATGGTGATTTTAGAATTGAAGGTGGTGCATTAGTTTACTATGGAAATAACAACCTTGCGCAGAATTTTATAGTAAATGGTGACTTATTTATTAATGAACCTGCTGGTTTACAAGTTTATTCTAATGCAACTAATCAAAGTATATCAATTGGCGGAAGCTTGATAAACAATTCTTTGGCACCAGCAGCTGCACCAAATGATTGCCGAGGTGCTGATTTTACTGATATTCCTTTAACCTTTTTTGGTAATGACAATGCATCGATAGAAAATACAAATACAGGACAAAGTCCTTATACTGTGCTTGAACTTGTAACTGTAAATAAAGGGACTTCACAAGCAACTACCCTAGCTTGCACCATTGGTGGAACCCTAACAGTGCCAACGCCAGCGAATAACTGGTTAACCTTGCAAAATGGCACATTTATATACAACCGCACAGGTAATTTAGGTATTTCTACAACAACTGATTTAACAATACCAATAACGGCAGGTTTAACAATTAATACTCCATCAAATGTATATATTGCAAATAATGCTGCAAATGGCGAGGTTTTATTTTTAAATGGAAAACTGACTGTTCAAAACGGAAATGTATATATTGGACCAACTAATAATACAACAAATAATGCAGACATTGAGTATTCAGGATTAAATGCTGAAATTGAAGTAACAGGAGGAAATCTGTTTGTAAATGGTCAAATAAGAAGACCAGCTTCAACTACAAACGGTACTTTGAAATACACTCAAAGTGGAGGTAATGTAGTTATTATGGGAAATAATGCTTTAGTAACCAAGGCAAAATTGGAAGTGTTAAATGCGGACAGTGAATTTAATATGTCGGGTGGTACGCTAAATATTGTTAGAGGTGGAGGTACTACTTTTGGCGATTTATACCTTCGTCCAATAACGTCATCGGTAACAGGTGGTGATATAGTATTTAGTCAGGTACCTACTGTTGGTCAAGCTGTTACAGGAAACCAGAATTATTTGTTAGATGCTAATTTAGCATTAAATAATTTATCTGTTACAGGAACTGCTAGTACAGCATCATTAGATTTAAGTATCAATCCACTTATTTTAAAAGGTGATTTGACGATAAGCAATATAACAAGCTTTTTAAATACAAATAATCTTAATGTTACTATAAATGGAGACTTTATCAATGAAGGAAACTATAATTATGGTACCAATTTAACTAAATTTAGTGGTTCTGTTCAAACAATTACAGGTTCTTCAATCACTAATTTCTACGATTTAAATGTTTCACCATCATCATCACTAACTGTCAATAGTAATTTTACAGTAGATAACGATTTATTAATTAGTTCTGGGAACTTAGTATTAGCAGCAAGCAAACTTACATTATTAGGAAACTTTACAAATAATGGATCATATACTGATGATAATAACACAGGAGGTGTAAGTTTATCTGGACCTTCAATACAGCAAATTACAGGAATAGGCGCATATGGTCGCTTAGAGTTAAATAATAGTTCCGGAGCAAACTTAAACAATGATATTTCAGTACAAGGAAACTTTGTTTTAACATCTGGTATTTTAAACATAAACTCATACTTATTAACCCTTAGTCAGAATAGTTCAATTTTAGGAGCTCCATTTAGTTTAGGCAAAATGATTAAATCAGACGGCGTTGCAAGTAGTAACGGAATAAGAAAATTCTTTCCGAAAATAAGCGCACCTGAATCATTTACATTTCCGGTTGGAGTGTCAGGAAAATATACTCCTGCTATTTATAATATAGATGCTAGCTTAACTGTTGGAGCAATAAATGTTAATCCTATTAATACTTATCACCCAACTGTTACAGACCCAAATAACGTTTTGCAATATTATTGGGAAATTGAAAGTTCCGGCATTTCAGGTTTTAATGGAGTTCTAAAATTACAATACATACCAACAGATGTAAAAGGAACTGAAACAGATTATATAGATGCTAGATTGGAAATTCCGGGTGATTTTTGGTACAAAGTTGGAATTGAGAATGTGGATGAGATTTTGCATCAGATAACATTTACTTCAACTGGAAGCAGTAACTTAAGTGCAGATTATACTGCAGGTAATCCAACAGCTATTCCAGATCAAGTACCTTCATACATTTCTAATCAGGATGGAGATTGGTCTGATAATACTATTTGGACACCAATTGGCACTGCCCCACCTTGTCCTATAGGCGGACCTAACGGAGCAATTGTAATAATTGATCACATTGTTTATACCAGCAATAATTATTCTTCTGCTTATAGAACTACCATTAATAATGAACTCCAGATTATAGCACCAACTTTTGGTCATAATTTAGGAACAGTAAGCGGACTTAATGGCACACTTTATATTGAAACCGGAAACCTTCCGGCTGGTAATTATGCTGAATTTCTTGACTGTACAGGAAATGGAACTCTTAATTATGGTGGAGCAGGAAGCTATACAAATATAGCTAGTTTATATAACACTGTACCTAATCTTATTTTTTCCGGAACTGGCACAAGAACTCTTTATAATAAAGATTTAACTATTTGTAACAAACTTGTAATTGACGGGCCTACGCTTGATAATAGTGTAAATAATAAAAAATTCACTATTGGAGGCAGCATGGAAATTTATAATTTCGGGAAATTTATAAGCGGAACTGGAATGGCTCCTGCCTCAACAGTTACATTTGCAGGTACTGCCATACAGTCTATAGGCGGCCCAACTGGCGATTTCACAGGTGAAAATAGCTTTAATAATCTTGAAATTGATAATCCAGCAGGACTAAACATTGGTGTTAATGGCACAGTTGATGTGTCAAATAATTTATTACTTACTAATGGTATAATAAATACAAGCACCACAAATACTTTAACAGTTAGCAACACTTCTACTTCTGCTGTAATTCCTACAGGAGGTAGTGCAACTTCATTTGTTAATGGACCATTAACAAAACAAATAACAAATGGAGACGACTTCATATTTCCACTTGGAAAAGGAACAGTCAAAGGACATAATTTCACATTAATATCAGACGCAGGAAGCACATTGTATTGGACTGCTGAATTTTTCACACCTAATTTAACAGCTACGTCATTAACTGCGCCATTACTTTCTTCAAATGCAATGGAATACTGGAGTGCGAGTACTTCTGCATCAGTAAATGCAAAAGTTAAAATTGACTGGGATGCTCAAAGTAATTTAACTGCAGCAATGACAGAGGATGGACTTAGCGACATGAGGGTTGCTTATTATAATGGATCAACATGGAATGAAATAGGATCTACACCTTCCGGAACTCTTTCGGAAGGTTCGGTTATAACTACTGATAATGTATCTGTTTCAACTACACCAACTGATTATACTACAGCAAGTATAACAATAACAACACCTAGTGCGAGGTTGTCGCCAATAGGTCCAGTATGTGGAAACGTAGGAATTCCTATTACTTTTACCTCTTTTGCCCCAATTTCACTACCATACACTCTTGATTATGAAATTGATGGAGTTCCACAAACACAGATTGTAATTAATTCGCTTCCTTACACTTTACCTACTTTAGTACAAGGAGCTTATAAGTTAACTGATTTTACTTATACTGATGGCACAGTTGAAACAGGGATAGTTGATAATGCAATTGTTAATGCTTATGATGTACCTACTACTGCCGCTGCTGGAGATAATCAAGATTTATGTGCAGTATCAGGGACAATACTTGATGGGAATAATCCGACACCTTATACCGGTGTTTGGTCTATTATAAGTGGCACAGGTGGTACAATAGTAAATAATAATTCAATGAACTCTGTATTTACAGGAGTATTAGATGAAAGTTATACTTTAAGATGGACAATTAGTAATTTTGTTTGTACTTCAAGTGATGATGTTGATATTGTGTTTAATATTTCTCCGGCTAGACCTTCTGATTTCATAGCCGCTCTCACCCCGGTTTGTCTCGAATCTACTGGAAATGTATACGGTGTAACTAATGATATTACGGTCACTTATAATTGGAACTACACAAGTTCCGGAGCAACAATTAATGGGACAGGAAGCTCTGTCACTATCGACTTTGATGCATCTGCAACTGACGGGATTGTTGAAGTAACTGCTGAGAATAGTTGCGGAATAAGTGCAGCTAGAACAATAAGTATTGAAGTTATTCCAAGAGGTTCATGGTTAGGTGATTACAGCACTGACTGGTTTGATGTAAGAAACTGGACATGCCCAGGAATTCCATTAGCTAATACAGATGTTACGATTCCTAACGGTGCTAATTTTATGCCTGAAATAGCAGTACCCGGAGCGGAATGTAATAATCTCACCATAGAATCAGGCGCTTCTCTTACAATATCAGGTTCAAATAACTTCGATGTATATGGCGACTGGACGAATGATTCTGGTTTTAGTACTACCAGCACTTCAACAGTTAGTTTCCTTGGTTCGACTGTAATAAGCGGAACCTCAACTAATAACTTTGGAAATGTTGTAATAGTTGGCTCTTTAACCGCTCCTTCTGGCAATGTTAATATTGCTGGTGATTTAATTATAAATGGAAGTTTTAATCATAATAATGGTACTGTTTTTTTTAATGGAACCGCACAAAGAATTACCGGTAATGCAGGAGTTTTAACATTCAATAATTTAATTATTAATTCAGGAAGCGATGTTTCTGTAACTGCAGGTTCGCAAATAACTATACTTTCTGATACCGAAATACAAGGAGATTTCACTTTAGAATCACCTGCAGACGATGGGCCAATTGCCTCTTTTATAGATAATGGCATTTCTGATAATAGCGGATTGGCTCACGTACAAAGACATCTAATTCTAAAACAGTCCCATTATATTACATCACCAATTTTAACTCCTGATTTAGATGCAGGAAGTAATGCAAAAAGTGATTTATTTACTTCTTTTGGTTCTTCATATAATCCTAATTTTTATTGGTATGATGAATCTGTAGATTTAGATGGCAATCCGATAACTGCCCCTGCTGGTTATGACCCAACAGACATGGGCCCAGGTTGGACTTTCTTACAAAGATATTCAACCGATGCTGTTGTTGATATGGTAAATAAGCAAGGATACTCTTTTTATGGAGATAAAAATGGTCATGTAACATTCAATGGTAAACTAAATACCGGAGACATGTCTGTTTCGGGATTATCTTATAATGATAATGATCCAACAATTGCACCACCTAGTTTTTTTGATGGGTGGCATTTAGTAGGCAATCCTTACCCTTCAAGTATTGATTGGGATCTTATCAATGTTGGCTTGACTAATTTGGATAATGCTATTTATGTTTGGGATGGTGCTAATAACAGATATGCTGCTTATGTTGATGGAATTGGCACAAATGGACAAACAAGTATTATTTCTGCAATGCAAGGTTTCTTTGTTCATGCAAATGCTACTGGTGCTGGATTTACATTGAATAATTCGCATAGGGTACATAGCGCAACTACAACCTTTAAAAGTGCAAAGGTTAAATCTGCGCCTTCTGAAATAGTGAGATTAAAAGTTATTACAAACACAGGGAAATCTGATGAAACAGTAATGTATTTTAATCCAAATGCAACAGAAGAATTTGATATAAAACTTGATGCATTTGCTAAATTCTCATGGAATACTAAGACTTATCCAGATTATTATAACTACGAAGACATACCTAATCTATATTCAATTACAAATGAAGGCGGAGCTGTTATGTCAATTAACGCCCTTCCTGATGCAAATAAAGAAGGTCTGGTTGTACCTGTTGGGCTAAGGCTGGGAACTTCTGGTATAGTTACTATTTCTAAACAAGACTTTCAGATTACCAATACAAATGTTTATTTAGTTGACAAATATGAAAATAATTCTACGTTTCTGAATGTCGAAAATGAATACCAGTTTAACTTTGTTAAAGGAGATGTTAAAGATAGATTTGAATTAAGATTTGCATTAAATAGAGCGCCGATAGTAAATTTTCCTATAACAAAGAAACAAATAAACGAAGAAAGCTTGTTTACATATACTTTCCCTGAAAATACATTTATTGAGCTAGACGAAGGAGATCAAATTGTGAAATATATGGCAACATTGTCTGACGGATCTAGCTTGCCATCATGGCTAAATTTCAATACTGAAGAAAGGAAATTTAGTGGAATACCAACAAATGATGATGTAGCTGTTTTAACAATAAGGCTGAAAGCAATGGATGTTTCAGGTGGTATTGGAAATCACGATTTTGAACTTGAAGTAATTAATATCAATAATGCCCCTGAATTGATTACAGAAATCCCAGATCAGAAAACTTACGAAGGGAATAGTTATTCATATACAATTCCATCAAATACATTTAATGATATTGATTTTGGTGATGAGTTGAAATTGTCAGCAAAACAAGCTAATGGAAGTAGTTTGCCTGAATGGTTAAAATTTGATTATGTTACAGGAAGACTTTTTGGAACTTCTGAAAATAGTGGTGATTTAAATATTTTAGTAACAGCTACAGATAAATCAGGTGCAACAGTTTCAGATGAGTTTATTTTAACAGTGAAAAGTACAACAGGAGTTAATAACCTTTCTGAAAGCGAAATAATTCTGTATCCTAACCCAACAGAGGGTGTGTTTTTCGTGAAAACAAATTATTATTCTAATGATATTGATATCATTGTGATGGATTTTAATGGAAAAATAATTCGACAAGTAAAACCTAGTGGACTTAAAACAGAAATAGATATTTCAGAATTTGCTTCAGGATTATATTTTATTGAAATAAGCAACGAAGAAGAATCTAAAGTGTTTAAAATAAATATGACTAAATAACGTGCAATTATTTAATTAATTACACGTTATAAAAATCAAAAATTGCCATTTACTTTTTGTGAATGGCAATTTTATTAAAAAGGCATTATAAAATGAAAAATGATTGGAAAAATAGATTAGGAATGGTTTTCTCAACAAATCCAGACTTCAATTATGAATATGAAAACACCGAAGAAGAGATGAAAACTCTTGAACCACAGAAACAAAATCTAAAAGTACTTCTTGACAAAAAAGCAAGAAAAGGAAAAACAGTCACAATAATTGAAGGTTTTATAGGAAAAGAAGATGATTTAAAGGAACTTGGAAAAGTTTTAAAAACAAAATGTGGAGTTGGCGGAACTGTAAAAGATTCTAAAATTATCATTCAGGGTGATTTTAAAGAAAAAATTTCAACCATCTTAAACGAAAAAAATTACAAAGTTAAATAAACGAAAAAAACTTAACAACACATTTTAGCATATCAAATTTCATTTAAATATTTGTCTGCTTTTAGTTTATTAAAAAGACTTATTTGATATTTTATCAAAATAATATCGTTACTCCTCAAAAATAAATTATTGCATTTAATATCTAAATTAAATTTGTAAATTACAATATAATATCCACTATAATGAGAATAAGAAGCTTATGTTTTATATTAATGTTAATTTTTGCAAATTATTATCCTCTTTTTGCAAATAACATTCAGGTATCCAACATAAATTTAACAAACAAAAACACTGTAAGTAATTACATTACAGTTAATTTTGATTTAAGTTGGGAGAACTCGTGGCGAATAAACACCGGCGCTTCAAATTGGGATGCAGCATGGATTTTCATTAAATTTAGACAAGAAGGCGGTGTTTGGCAGCATGCTACTTTAAGCTCAATTGATGAAAACCATATTGCAGTTGAAGGTTCAACAATAGATGCTGTGAGCGATGGCAAAGGAGTTTTTATTTATAGAGCAGATAATGGAAGTGGAAATAACAACTGGCCTAACATGGGATTAAGATGGGAATATGGGACAGATGGTATTTCTGATAATGCTACAAATATTGAAATTAAAGTTTTTGCAATTGAAATGGTTTATGTTCCACAGGGACAGTTTTATGTTGGTGATGGTAGTTCTACAGGTAGATTATGGAATTTAGCTGATGTTAATACTAATCCTGCACTTATAAGCACTACTCCGGTTGTAATTAAATGCGAAGACCCTGATATATCTAAAGCGCCTATGGATGAACAACTTGAAGGCGATGGAATATTAGTAGTTGGTAATGGTGGTATTGATTCTGATGGTAACACTGCAATTGATAATCCAAATTTCCCAACAGGTTATAATGCTTTTTATTGTATGAAATATGAAATCAGCAACCAGCAAATGGCTGATTTTTTAAATACATTAACACGTGAAGAACAGAACTCTAGAACTTATTTTGATATTTTAAGCGATAATAATCTTCATCCTTTTCCTATAAATCACACGAATCAACCAGAATCAAGAAATAGTGTAAGATGCAAAATTGTTGGAGAAGTAGGAGAACCTTTACATTTTTTTTGTGATTTAAATAATAACGGCATTGAAAACGATCCGGATGACGGAAAATATATTGCAATTTGCAATCTAGGATGGCCAGATGGATGTGCTTTTTCTGATTGGGCAGGTTTAAGACCTATGACAGAGCTTGAATTTGAAAAAGCATGCAGAGGTCCAGAATATCCAATAGCAAATGAATATGCTTGGCACAATATAAACATTTATGGAAACTCAACTACAGAATATATTGTAAACAACTTAGGTGAGATAAATTCATATCCATCAAATCCAGGAACAGGAATTAATGGAAATGCAGAGTATAAATTCACAACAGGTCATGATACTGAGCATGATGCACCATTAAGATGCGGTATATTTGCTACTTCTAGTTCTGACAGGATTAATGCTGGAGCTTCTTATTATGGAATAATGGATTTGTCAGGAACTATGGCGGAAAGAACCGTTTCGATTGGACATGTAATTGGTAGAAGTTTTCAGGGAACAAATGGTGATGGGATTCTGACATCAATAATCGGTTTTGAGGGCAATGCAAATAACCCAGACTGGCCAGGATTTAAACCGGGTGAAGAAAGTCATGGAATAATACCTTGGTTTGTATCAATTGAGCTGAACGAATTCCCAGGTGGTTTCGGTTTCAGAGGTGGAGACTGGAATGATGACGCACCTAGACTGCAAGTATCTGATAGATTTTATGCAGCTTTAGACCCTTTTGACTCATCTGGAAATATAGGTTCTGGTTTCAGAGCAGTTAGATCAGCTGAATAGTTAATATTAATCTAAAAAAAATGAAAACCAACAAACAAAAGTTAATATTAATTGTATCATATTTAATCATATTTGCAGCAAATTTTGATTCATTAAAAGCACAAAATGAACAATTTCATGGAGGAGTTGGTGATGGATCATCTGTTGCAGAATCATCACCAATTAATTTTAATGAAATAAATTATTCGGGTTTAGACCTTACATTATCAATAAATCAAGCAGCATCGCAAACTGACCCAACTGAAAATTCACCCATTAATTTCACTGTAATTTTCAGCGAAAATGTTACTGATTTCAGCTCAACTGATGTTATAATAAGTGGTACTGCATCGCCATCAACAGCAATTGTTAGCGGAAGTGGCTCTAATTATAACGTAGCAGTTTCAGGGATGAGTTCAAATGGAACTGTAATTATTAATATCCCGGAAGGAATTGCTCATAATTCTGTTGGCAATTCGAATAAAAGTGCTACCTTTTTTGATAATATTGTATCTTTTAACGGACAAAATTTATATGTTGAAATAACATTGGCAGAAGGACAGATTAATCCAACTAATGAAGCTACTGTTCATTTCACAGCAACATTTAGTGAAAATGTAAATGATTTTACATCTAGTGACGTTTCTTTCTGGGGAACTGCAAATCCGGAAAATGTTTCTATTAGTGGAAATGGAAATATTTATGATGTTGAAGTAAGTGGAATGACAAACTCTGGTACAGTTGTAATTAATATTACCGAAAATATGGTTGCAAACGTATGGGGCAAACAAAATTTGGCTTCAATAAATACTGAAAATCAAATAAATTGCGATTATGTAAACCCTTCTTTGATAATTGATTATGCTGATGGACAAGAAAATCCCAGTTTTTCATCAGTAATAAATTTTAAAGCTACTTTTAGTGAAAGTATAATAGGTTTTTCTGCTGAGGATATAATTTTAAGTGGAACGGCAAATCCAAGCATTGTAAATATAAGTGGAAATAATGAATACATTATTGCTGTTAGCGGAATGACTCAAAGTGGAACTGTAATTGTTGATATTCCTGAAAATATAGCTGTAGATATTGCCGGAAATCAGAATACACAGTCAAATAATATAAATAATGAAGTTAATTACATAGATGCGCCTTTTACAGTTGAAATTAATCAGGCATCAGGGCAAAATGATCCAACAAATATTTCAATGGCTGCATATACTATAACTTTTAACAGAGCTCCTGTTGATTTTGACATTTCGGACATAGTAATTATAGGGAATAATACAGCACAGAACATAGACTTATCTGGCAGCGATTTAACTTATACTTTAACATTATCGGAATTTACAAGTGAAGGAACAATTGTTATTGAAATTGATGAAAATACTATACTTGATGAATATTTAAATGGTAATCAGGTATCAATAAATACTGATAATAGAATTACAATAGATACTCATTCACCTGAGTTTGTTATTACTAAAGGACAATATCAGAATAACCCAACAAATAACTCGACTATAAACTTTAAAATAACTCTTAATGAGGAAGTTATATACTTAAACGAAAACGATATTGTTTTAAGTGGAACTGCAAATGCTACTGAAATTGAATTAACCGGAAGCGGATTAGAGTATAATGTTGGCATTAAAGGAATGAGTCAAGATGGAAATGTTAAAATTGCTATTTCTGAAAATAGTTTTACTGACTTAGCAGGAAATTTAAATCAATCACATGAATCTTATGAGATATATTACGACATTACTCGTCCAAATGTAGAAATATTATTAGCCGATGGTCAAACAAATCCTTCTTATTCTCTACCTATTAAATTTAAAATTGCTTTTAGTGAAGAAATAACAAATTTTTCTGATGAAAATATAGTTTATGGTGGTTCTGAAAATCTTAGTTTAAGTGTTAGTGGAATTGGAAAAAATTATGAAGCCACTATTAATGGTGCAATTACTAATGAAACAGTAGCTATCTTTATTCCTGCATGGCAAACTTACGACAAAGCATTAAATCCTAATAATGAATCAATTAACACTTCAAACTCTGTAACATATCTTGGTACAACATCAGCAAACGATATTGACAATAATATTATAGATAAGATTTATTTTGCGAATGGAAATTTAATTGTCGAATTAAAAGAATTTCCTAATAATAATAGTAATATTAAAGTTTTTGATATTAGCGGAAAATTAATTTTAGCTAAAAAAATCACAGACAAAAAAAGTAATTTCCCTATTTCAATACCAGAAAATACTATAATTATAAAACTTAATGTAAATAATACGCAAAAAAGTAAAAAGCTGATTATCAATTAAATACAAATCTAAGACTAAATAAATTTATTTTTATGCAACTGCAGATTTATTACTTAAGTTTTTTAAACCAGAAATTTTTATAATTTCCAAATATATACTTTCACTATCATAATTACATTCTGCATATAATTCTTGTTGCGTTCCATGTTCAATAAATCTATCGGGAATACCAAGCATTTTAACTTTTGCAGAATAATTATTTTTGCTCATAAACTCAAGAATTGAACTTCCAAATCCACCAACAACGGTTCCGTCTTCAACAGTAATTAATTTATCGAATTTTTTTAAAATTTTATGTAATAAATTTTCATCCAAAGGTTTAACAAAGCGCATATCGTAATGAGAAATATCAATTCCTTCTTTATCAAGTTTATCGTAAATTACTGAAACATTATTGCCTATTGCTCCAATGCTTAAAACAGCCACATCATTTCCTTCTTTTAGTGTTCTGGCTTTTCCTATTTCAATTTCTTTAAACTCGGTTTCCCAATTTGGCATAGTTCCTTTACCTCTTGGATATCTTATAACAAAAGGCCCTCTATTTGGCAATTGAGCTGTGTACATGAGATTCCTTAATTCTTGTTCATTCATAGGTGATGAAACAATCATGTTTGGAATACATCGCATATATGCTAAATCAAATGCTCCATGATGAGTTGCTCCATCGGAACCAACAATACCTCCCCTATCAAGACAAAAAACAACATTTAAATTTTGAAGAGCCACATCGTGAATTACCTGATCATAAGCCCTTTGCATAAACGACGAATAAATATTGCAAAATGGCATCATACCTTCAGCTGCCAAACCTGCAGAAAAAGTAACAGCATGCTGTTCAGCAATTCCTACATCAAAAGCTCTTTCCGGTATTTTTTCCATCATAATATTTAATGATGAACCAGAAGGCATTGCCGGAGTTATTCCAATAATTTTATCGTTTTTTTCTGCTAATTCTAATAAAGTGTGACCAAAAACATCTTGAAATTTAGGTGCTTGCGGTTTGTCCGATTTTACTTTAATAAGTTCGCCGGTATTTTTATTGAATAATCCTGGTGCATGCCATTGAGTTTGATTAAGTTCTGCTTGTTTAAAACCCTTTCCTTTTTTTGTCAAAACATGTAAGAGTTTTGGACCCGGAATATCTTTTAAATCATTTAAAACACTTACTAGATATTCTACATCATGCCCATCAACTGGTCCAAAATATCTAAAATTTAATGACTCGAAAAGATTGCTTTGCTTTAATAAAATTGATTTCAAGCCACCTTCAACTTTTTGAACGAATTGTTGCGTATTTGGTCCAATTTTTTTTAATTTCCCAAGTAAATGCCACACTTCTTCTTTAAGCTTATTGTATGTTTTTGAAGTAGTTATGTCTAATAAATATTCATTTAAAGCCCCTACATTAGGGTCAATAGCCATATGATTATCGTTAAGGACAACCAGAATATTTGAATTCTCAATTCCGGCATTATTAAGCCCTTCAAAAGCAAGTCCTGCTGTCATTGAACCGTCGCCAATAACGGCAACAATATTTCTATCGATTTCGCCTTTAAGCTTTGCGGCTTTTGCCATTCCTAGTGCTGCTGAAATAGAAGTAGAAGAATGACCAACACCAAATGCATCATATTCGCTTTCAAAACGATTTGGGAATCCACTAATTCCTTTATATTTCCTATTTGTATGAAATATGTCTTTTCTCCCTGTAAGTATTTTATGTCCATATGCCTGATGACCAACATCCCAAACAATTCTGTCGTATGGTGTATTGTAAACATAATGCAAAGCAACTGTTAATTCAACAACGCCAAGGCTTGCGCCAAAATGCCCTGGATTTTCGGAAACAATATCAATAATAAACTGTCGAAGTTCATTGCTAACTTGAATTAATTTGTCTTTACTTATTTTTTTTAAATCATCAGGACTTTTAATCGTATCCAAAAGATTTATCATTTCTTCATTCATTTTATTGTTAAATTAATAAGGCCTAAACCTTTTTATTTAGAATACTGTTTAGATTGAAATTTAACACTTTTAAAACAAAGATATTAATTTTTTAATGCTAATTTTATCTTTTAAAATTCTTTAACAATAAATATTATGATTCATTCTATACTAGATAATGATTTATATAAATTCACGATGCAAAATGCGGTTATTAAAATTTTTCCGCGAGCACGAGTAAAATATCAGTTCATAAACAGAGGGAAAAGTAAATTTCCTGAAGGATTTGGTGAACAGTTAAGAAAAGAAATTGCAAAATTCAGCCAACTTAGACTAGAAAAGGAAGAGAAGGAATTTTTAGAAAAAAAATGCTATTATTTAGATCCAACTTATTTTGATTTTTTAAAAGGATACAGATATGACCCTAGCGAAGTTGGTGTTATCCAAAAAGGTGATGATTTACAAATTCACATAGAAGGTTATTGGTATAGAACTATTTTATGGGAAGTTCCTCTAATGGCATTAATATCAGAACTTTACTTTAAGCTAACTAATCAAAAAACTTTTGATGAATATAAGATTATTGATATAGCCAGAGAAAAAGCCACAAGGTTTAATTTATTGGGTGTAAATGTTGCAGATTTCGGAACAAGAAGAAGATTTTCATTTGAAAATCATGACAGAATTGTAAAAGCTTTAAAAATTTACGGAAAGCCTTCTTTTATTGGAACAAGCAATGTGTATTTTGCAAAAAAATATGATTTGATTCCTGTTGGAACCCATGCTCATGAATGGTTTATGTTTCATGCTGCAAAATATGGTTATAAAATGGCGAATAAACTGGCACTTGATAATTGGGTTAGAGTTTATAGAGGCGATTTAGGAATTTCTTTATCAGACACTTTTACAACTGATGTATTTTTTCAGGCATTTGACACAAAATTTGCAAAATTATTTGATGGTGTTAGGCAGGATTCAGGCGATCCAATTGAGTTTGCAGATAAAACAATTAGTCATTATAAAAACTTAAGGATTGATCCCCTTGCAAAAACAATTATTTTTTCTGATGGTTTAAATCCTAAAACAGTTGAGAAAATTGCAAATCATTGTCAAAATAAAATAAAAATTTCATTTGGTATTGGAACCAATTTAACAAACGATGTTGGTGTTGAACCTTTAAATATCGTTATAAAAATTATTGAAGCAAAACCCGAAGGTCAAGAATGGACGCCAACTATAAAACTTTCTGACACTAAAGGTAAATATACCGGAGATGAAGAATCGATTTTGCTTTGTAAAAAATTGTTGAATATTGAAGATTAATAAGCAAACAGCCTGATTTTAAGTATGTTACAAATAAAAGTATTGCAATAAAAACACGCTGTGATGTTTTTTAAACGCTCACAGGTGTTTTTTAAAATCTTTTAAATCCAATATGTTTTCTAACTTCAGCAAGAGTTTTTGACGCGCTTTCTCTTGCTTTTTCGGCTCCCAGTGTAACAACTTTATGTAAATAATCGTTGTTTGATGAAATTTCGAGAATTTTTTCTCTAAGTGGTGATGTAAAGTTTATTATATCTTTTGCTAATTGCTTTTTAAAATCGCCATATCTTATTTCGCAATTATTATATTTTTCATCAAAAAATTTATAAGTATCTTCATCAGAAACTACTTTTAATATTGTAAAAAGATTTTGAATAGCTTCAGGTTTTTCCTGATTTTTTTTAGTTGGTCCGCTATCGGTAACAGCTTTCATAACTTTTTTTTCTATAATTTTTGGCTCATCAATAAGGTAAACGGCATTTCCTTCTGATTTCCCCATTTTTCCGCTTCCGTCTAAACCGGGAATTTTAACTAATTGCTTTCCAAAGTTAAATGCTTCGGGTTCAGGAAATAAATCAACATTGTACATGTGATTAAACCTTTTTGCAAATTTTCGTGCCATTTCAAGGTTTTGCTCTTGGTCTTTTCCAACAGGAACTTTGTTTGCTCGATGAATTAAAATGTCTGTTGCCATTAAAACAGGATATGTTAGCAATCCTGCATTAACATTATCAGGTTGTTTTCTGATTTTATCTTTAAAAGTTGTAGTGCGCTCTAATTCACCAATATATGCATTCATATTTAGCAGTAAATACATTTCAGGAATTTCAGGAACATCGCTTTGAATATAAAGCGTAGCTTTTTCAGGCTCTAATCCGCAAGCTAAGTATTCTGCAAGCACATTTTTAACGTTTGCGTGTAAATCTTTTGGTGTTGGATGAGTTGTAAGTGAATGAAAATCAGCAATAAAGAAATAGCTGTTGAAATTTTCCTGAAGTTTTAAAAAGTTTTTTACTGCACCAAAATAATTTCCTATATGTAAATGACCAGTTGGTCTGATTCCGCTTAATACTGTTTCCATTTTTTTATCTTAGAATATTTCTGTTTGTTTCAATTTTGCAAAGATAATTATTATATCTAAACTTTTAAACTTGATTTTTGGTTTGGCATTGAAATATTATACCGAAACGCTTTAAGTAATTGTATCGCTGCACTTCGTTAGCAATACAAAACTTAAAGTCTATCGGCATTATACGAATTTATAATATACAAAATTTGAAAACTGTTGAGTATAGTTTTTGCTATTTTCCAATTTTCCTAAAAAACAGATTGTTCCAATATTTCGATTTAAAAACATAATAGAATTTTTCATGACTTCTATATAATACCGGTTTATTGGCAATTACGTGGTGAGTTGAGTTATTCATTTCTACAGTCCAAATGTCCGGCGGCCCTAATTTCCATATTATGCATCCTTTATATACTTTGTTTTGTTTACTTTCATTCAAAACTGTGAATATAAATTCTTCATTATCTGTTATTTGAAAGTTAAAATGATTGTATTGCCAGCGTGCATTTTTCCCTCGATAAAAATTTGTATCAATACGATATTCGCCAATTATATCAGCCTTTTTTAAACGAATTGGTCTGTCATTTTGAATTATTATTGATAAAAATAAAATACTTGCAATTACAAATACCCAAATTGATAGAATTATTAAAACAAAACTTTTTTTTCTTGTTTTTATAAATGCAACAAAAAATATTATTGTTAAAATAATTAATAAAGGAAATACTATTAGTGTAAAAATCATATTGAAACCAAATCCCATTTTACTTCTATTAAAACCTTAATTTTTCTTTAATATTTTTATAACCGCTTTTGCTGATTTTTAATTTTACATTGTTTTTAAGAATAGCAATATGACTGTCTTTTTCGTAAGGTTCAATTTGTTTAATTTGCTCTATATTAACTATATATGAACGATGAATGCGAAAAAATTTATCTTGATTTAATGAATTTTCGAAAAATTTCATTGTAGCTTGTTTTAAATATCGGCCTTCGTTTGTGTAAATCATTACATAATCATCTTCGGCATCGAGATAAATTATTTCATCTGCAGGAATTATTTTTATTTTATTTCCTGTTTTTACAACAATTCTGTCAATTTTTTCATGTTTTAAGCTGAGTTCATATTCTTTAATTTTCTGATAATCAATAAGTTCTGTGTTTTTATCTTTGATTTTATCAAATGCTTTATCAATCGCATTTTGCAATCTTTCTTTTGAATATGGTTTTAACAAATAATCAACTGCATTAATTTCAAAAGCTTTAATTGCAAATTCATCATAAGCGGTTGTGAAAATAATTAAAGGCATTTTGTCTATTAGTTCAATTAGCTCTAAACCAGTGAGTTTTGGCATTTGAATATCTAAAAAAACAAGTTCCGGTTCTAATTCATTTATTGCTTTTAAGCCGCTAAATCCATCTTTATAAGAACCAATTATTTCAATTTTATCAATTTCTTTTAAATAATGAATCAGCAAATCAATTGCCGGTTGCTCGTCTTCAATTATTATTGCTTTTAATTTTGAAATCATAATTATATCATTAATTAAATTTGAGGTATTTTTAAAATTACTACAAATTTTTCATCTTCTATATATGTATAAATCAGATTGTTTTTTTTATAGATATTAGCAAGCCTTTTACTTATATTTGGCAGTCCAATTCCTTCTCCTTTTTTTATGTTACTTTCTTTATCAAAATTATTTTTTACTGATATAATCATTTCATTATCAATCTGTTCACAATTAAATTCAATTTCAATATTATTTGTGCTTCCATAAACGCCATATTTAATTGCATTTTCGAAAATCGGTTGTAAAATTAAATTCGGGATTTTATTTTCGATACAATTTTGATTAATATTTTTCACATATTTTATTTTATCGCCAAATCTAACTTTTTCTATTGCCAGATATTTTTCAATATTATTAAGTTCTTCTTTCAACAAAGCAAAATCATTTGGTTTTGATTTTAACGAATACCTCATCAAATCGGAAAGTTTTACCAACATATCTCTTGCTTTTTCAGGATTACTAACTGTTAATGAGCTAATTGAGTTTAAACTGTTAAATAAAAAATGTGGATTTATTTGATTTTTTAAGGCGTTTAATTCTGTTTTCGATAAAATAGCTTTTAATTCTGCTTCATCTTTTATTTTCTGTTTTAAATTTTCGTTATATAAAACAACATAAAAAACCAAAGAAAGAAAAGCATACAGAAAAATCCCTAAAATAAATCGCCAAATCAGAGTTTCAACATAAAAATCATATTTTGTTAAATCTACATAATACTGTTTTATAAAAAGAAAGCTTATTAAAATTGCGATTAAAGAAATTATAACAGATGAAGAAATATGATTAAAAATCACTTTAGTGAAAGAAGTATCTGAGATATTGTTGTATTTTACAACATACCAAATTCCAATGCCAAAAGCTGCAAATGTTAAATTAAAAAACAAACTATCGTAAATAGCTACTAAATTGTTGATATTGTAAAAATAATGAAGTAAAATCCATATAAAAAAGCTCAATAAAAGCCATAACGAAAAATAAATTATTATTGTGGCATTATTTTTAAAAATAGGGTTTATCATTATTTTGTAATTTGTTTTTTCGATTTATTAATTTTACATATTTCTAATTTCTCCACCGCCAAAAACAACTAAACCTTTAATTATGAGCGTTTTATCTTTATTATTTTGATTTGAAATGATATTGTTTCTTTTATCAGTAAAGCCACCAAAAACAGAAATTACATCAACTTGCACATTCCAATCTGCCGGAACAACGAACTTAGAACCGCCAAAAATCGTTAAAATATCAATAACAGCTTTTTTGTTTCTCATTTCTGCGCTAAGCAAATCAAATTCTGAACCACCAAAAAAAGAAGTAACTTTTCCGCCAATAAAATCAGACGATGTTATTACACGTTTGTTTCCACCAAAAATATTTAAATCATCAATTAAACTTTCGTCAGAACTTGTATTGTTTTCATTAAAAAAATCTTCCGGCTCGTGCCTTTTACGAAGTAAAATATATGCACCAATTAT
>JAFGWC010000159.1 GCA_016937695.1 Bacteroidales bacterium | reverse complement strand
GGTTCTGTAATTGTTATTTCCGGCGCAATATAATCTGATAGAACAATTTGTTGCTTTTCTAAATATGAAATATTTATATAATCTATTCTAATTGTTGAATTTTGTGCGCCTTGAAACATAAGCATTTGTCCGAGAAAAGGTTCGAAAGAACATGAATGCACAAAACCATTATTAATAAAAAAATAAAACTTATTATCAATTTTACGGATTGTTAATTTATTGAAATTATTTTTTTTAATCAAACTTGTTGATGTTACTTCTTTCCATGTTTCCCAAGTACCATTATATCTTTTATAAATACTATAAGTTCCATTTGCAGAAAACATAAAAATAAAATAATTATCCATATTATTTTGGCCCCAAGCTATTCCGTTACTTTGAATTTCATCGCCTGAAATTAAAGCAATTGAAGTTTCAATTTCAAAGTTTCTGGTTTGATTTATAATAAATTCGTTTCTGTAATTTACTAAGTGCCCTGTTGCCCGATCAGGACAAGTTGATTTCATTTCAAAATAACCGGGACTATGAGTGTATATTTTGCAATCAAAATTACCAACTGACCAAGCATTATTATTGGTTGAAAAATCATCGGAAAATATTTTTTCTTTATCATTTTCAGAATAATCATTATAATTAGATTGCGAAAATCCTTTAACTGACATCAAAACTAATAAAAGACTTATTATGATTATATTTTTCATCTGATTAAAATTTAGTTAAGGTATTGATATTGAAACATTTACTTTTTGTTGATAGATTATTTGGCTTATAAAATACCTCAATAAGGATTTTGTTTTTTTTACTGAAATCAGACAATTTTTAATCCAAAAATCGATAAAGTAAATTCAATTTCAAAATAAAGCTAATGCCAAATTCATCAAAAAAATAAATGAAAAATAAAAAAAAGAATTGAAGTAATTATTATATAAAGTTACTGAAATTACAAATAGAAACAAAGTAATTAGTTGCTTTGTTAACTGCTTGTTTTTGTGGTGTTATCGATGTTTTTTTTTCTTATCCTTTTTATTGTTTGCGCGCTTTTCCGCTTATTGATTCAATCGAAAGTTTTATAACTTTTACGCTATTTAAATATTTTTTGATATATTCTTCGCCTTCATTAATAAAATCGTTAGAATATTTTTCGATTAAAAGCATTAATGCTTCTTTTTTTTCTTCGCCTTCAACATTGCTTATAATGCCAGATGCAATTACACTTTCGAAAATAGCGCTATAATCTGCAGGCAATAAAACTGTTTTGCCAACAACACAAAAAGAAACATTATTGTTATTTTTTAAGCATTCTATTTTTTTACCTTTTTTTGCACTATGAAAATAGATTTGATTGTCGATAAAAACAAAATGCAGCGGAATTCCATAAGATTTATTTTCTTTTGTAATCATAGAAAGAACTCCAAATTCGCCTTTATGCAGAATCTTAATAGCTTCGATATTATCTATTTCTCTATCTTTTCTTCGCATTGTGTAATTGCTTGATTTATTTTTAATTATTATGATTAATTATAAATATTATTGCTACAAAACCTACTACTATGGATAATAATTCAAGTGCAAATCCAGACTAAAAATAGAAATTAGGTGGGTCAAAGCCGTAAACAGATTGTTTGCAGTTTTTTATTCAATTTTCAAATTAACGTGCGTTTGTCCGTCTTCACCAATGAAGTTATTATAATAAACTCTTTTCCCAATTATTTCAGAAACATTTTTAATATCTTCCAATTCGCCTCCTAATTCCAATTTTAGAATTTTAAAGGATTCCTCATTAACAGCGTTTTTCGATTGAAGAAAATCAGAAACATATAGAAAATATTTGTCCAATAAATCTTCTATTGGATATTGTTTGTCTTCTTCATTTTCAAGTTCAAAACAGATTGCAATTCTATAATTTGTATTGTCTTCGTCCTTTAAATCTCTGTAAATTCCATTTTCAATTGGTTCATATTTTTCAGAATCTTTATGTTTTTCTAATCCTAATATTTTGATGTTTTTCATATGATTACTTTTAATTGCATGCTAACAATTGTGTTTAACTTAGCGTTTGCTTCCAATTTAGCGACAAAGGTTTTATTAATTTTAAATTTATCGATTTTATTAAATAGATAAACTTTTAACCGCCAAAATTAATTTTATAAGTTTAAGCCACAAAAAAGAAATATGAGCTATAAATATATATATCGTATTTCTTTTATAAGTATTGTTAAGCGAATATTTTTTTGATTATTACTTTTTCTGTTTCGGCTATGTTCTTGATTTTGCTGTGCCTTAATATTATATTGCTGTTGGGATTGCGTATTGTAAACAGTGTGAGCTGCAATGGCAATTTATTTGCCATCAGACACCTAATTGATAACAGGCTGGCTTTATTTCTGTTAGAGTTTTAAATATTTGTTATTAATAATTTCCATTATTTCTTTGGTTAGAGGCTTTGCTATATAGTCGATCACCGAACTCCATGACATAGCTCTGGCTTTGGTTTCGGGATTATCAGAAGTTGTTAGCATAACAACTATAATTCCACTTTGAATATCTTTATCTAGCTTATTGTATTTATCAAGAAACTCCCATCCATCCATTCCTGGCATATTAATATCCAAAAAAATAAGGATTGGCTATTACTGTCAGAATCGATCATCGAATTTAGATATTCTAAAGCCTCATCTCCAGATTCCTTGGTTATAACAATAGTTTCAAAATTGGCCTTTTTAATTTCTCTTTCATGAAAGAAATTGTCATGCTTGTTGTCATCAACAAGCATGATACATATTGCTTCTTTTTTCATTTTTTAATCTTTGGTATGGTGAAATAAAATGTGGTTCCTTTTCCTAAGCTCGATTCAACCCAGATTTCTCCGTGATGTGTTTGAACTATTTTTTTGCAGTTTGATAGTCCAATTCCTTTTCCTTTATAAACATCTTCATTGTTGTGAATACGCTGAAAAATATCAAATATTTTTTCGAAATGAGCAGGTGCAATTCCGATACCATTATCTGTAACAGAGAATTGCCATTTCTTTTTTATTCTCTCTGATTGAATTTTAATTTTTGGTTGATTATCTTTTTTTTGGAATTTAATTGCGTTTAAGATGAGATTTTGGAAAAGTTGTCGGATCTCGGGTTCATAAAGATTAAGTTTGGGCATTTCTGTTACCTCAATTACGGCATTTGAAGTTTTAATTATCGTTTGAAGGTCAGCAATTACATCAGCAATAAGGTGATTACAATCAATCTCAATAAGGTTGAGATTACGTCCTATTCGTGAAAAGTTTAAAAGCGATTTGATTAAAATGCTCATTCTTTTTGATGAATCTTTTACCGCCAGAAGATATTTTTTGGCATTATCATCTAAAAGCATTAGATAATCCTCTTCGAAAACTTGCATGTAATTTGATATTGTACGAAGCGGTTCCTGAAGATCATGTGAAGCAATATATGCAAACTGCTCAAGATTTTTGTTTGCAATGATTAATTCTTCTGCTCGTTTTTCTTTTTCCTCATTTTGAAAAGCAAGTTCTTTGTTTGCAATGATTAATTCTTCTGCCCGCTTTTCTTTTTCCT
>JAFGWC010000158.1 GCA_016937695.1 Bacteroidales bacterium | reverse complement strand
GTAACTATGGCGGCTTATTTTTTACTTTATATCGGTTAAACATTTTTAATCTTATTTAAAAGGATAATTTAAGATGTTTAAAGATATATATATTATTGCATGTTACAAAATCAAATTCGATTGGTACTTTTCCTTGCATTAAATAAATTCCAATTTCTGCAAAAGGATAATTCTTTAATGTTTTTGGAAAATACTCTGTATCAAAAAACTTTCCTTTAAAATTAAGATTCCAGAAAATAAAAAATCTTAGCTTACTTTAAAATAAGTGGAAGAATTTTTAAAATATTTTTAACATTAGTTTTTAGAATTCAAATGTATCAAAAAAAGTTCTGCACATGCTTTGGCATCGCTTAATGCATCGTGGTGGTTTAGTGGGATTTTATACGCTTTACAAAGTTCTGCAAGTCCTGCTTTATGAATTCTGTAAGTATCGAATTTACTATATTCCGGAACTTGTAAATCGTAATATTCTAAAGTTTTTTGAAGAACAGGAAAATCAAAGCTTAAACCATTATGTGCCACAACATTTTTGTTTGTTATAAATGGTTCAACTTTATGCCAAATTTGATCAAATGTAGGTGAATTGGCTGTGTCTAAGGGTGTTATGCCGTGAATGTCAATAAAACGAGGCCAGTAATAATTATCTGGTGGTTTTACAAGTAAATTTATTTCATCAGTAATTACGCCATTTGTTACTTGAATTAGCCCTATTTGGCAAATACTCCAACGGTAACCTTGTGCTTTTTCAAAATCAATGGCTGTAAATGAATTATTCATATAAGGAAATTGATGGGATAATATATAAAAGGCTTATTATAAATGTTCTATATATAGATTAGCTGTTGCTTATTAAAAAATCTTTAGCTTCTGTTTCTTTTTCAAAAGAGCGAACATCACGACCAGTTATTTTCATGAGACCGTTAAAAAGTATTCTTGCAAGGCCAGACATTCCGAAAACAGAACTGATTTTAATATGTGGTTTGTTGCCTTTTAGAAAATCAGAAAAAAGATCTTTAACTTCATTATTGAAATGCATATTGGTCATATTTGTTAATGCTGTTATAGATTTTTCAGGTTTATTGCGTATAAAATTAACGCTTTCAACCATAACTGCATTAATTTCTTCTTTGGTTTTTAAATTAGAAAAATCCATGTAAAAAATATCTCTGCCTTTGTAATTTATAATATCTGCTCTTGCCATAATTCTTCAAATTAGATGTTTTTTTTATTTTTTATAAAGGTAAATATATATATAAAAATATTAATTTCTTTTGTCAGCTTATTAATCTAATGTTTTTTTTGTCTTATAATCAGTAATTTAGAATTGATTTAAATAATTCTGAAAAATTAAATGTTTCGTTTAGCCATGCAAAAAATACAACTAAAATTAATGCAGGAAGGATATTAAAAATTTTGATTTTTTTTATTTCAAGTATATTTATTCCTAATCCAATAAGCAAAATTCCTCCAAGTCCTGTCAGTTCGTTAATAATTTCTTCAGAAAATAAATTACCTAAATAATTTGCAAATAATGTTAATCCGCCTTGATAAATTAATAAAGGAATTACAGAAAATGAAACACCAATTCCTAAAGCTGAAGATAGTGCTATTGCTGCAAATCCGTCCATAACAGCCTTCGTTATTAAAAGACTTGGATCGCCTTTCATTCCTTCTTCAAAAGCGCCAAGAATTGTCATTGAACCCATGCAGAAAAGCAGGAATGAAGTTAATAAGCCATCAGTAAATTTTTCGTCTTTCAGTTTTATTTTATTTTTTATTTTTCGGCTTAATTTTTCAATTGATTTTTCAATGTCGAAAAATTCGCCGATAATTGCGCCTAAAACCAAACTAAATACTACAATTAAATAGCTGTTGATTTTTAAAGCCATAAAAAAACCGAGAGCTAATGTAAATAATCCTAAAGATTGAAAAACTGTTTTTACAAGTTGTTCAGGTAGTTTTGACTTTAATAAAATTCCGATACTGCTACCAATCAGCACAGTTATTATGTTTATTATTGTTCCAATCATTGATAATTTTTTGAAATATCATAAAAAAATAGAATTTTACAATATTATTCATAAATTTATATTGATTAAAATTAAAATGTTAAAAAAATGAAGACTTTGGGATTAATAGGCGGAACAGGCTGGGCTTCAAGTGCTGAATATTACAGAATTATTAATGAATTGACAAACAAGCAATTAGGTGGATTGAATTATTCTCGTTGTATATTGTATTCGTTTAATTATGAGGATGTTAACAGAAATAATTTGAATAAAGATTATAATAAAGTTTATGAAATTGTTGAAGATGCAGTTTTGAAATTAATTTCTATAGGCGCCGAAGGAATTGTACTTTGTGCAAATACACTTCACGATTATGCAGAAAAACTTCAAACTAAAATAAATGTGCCTATCATACATATTGCAGAAGCTACAGCGTTGCAAATTATTGATAATAAGATAGATACCATTGGTTTGCTTGGAACAAAACAAACCATGGAAAAAGACTTTTACAAAAATAAATTATCTGAAAAAGGAATTAGAACTTTAATTCCGAACGACGAAGACAGAGATTTTATAAATAACACCATTTTTACAGAGCTTTTTAATAAAGAGTTTAAAACTTCTACAAGGCGCAGATTTGTTGAAATTATGGGGAAATTGAGGTTAAAAGGAGCAAAAGGAATTATTCTTGGATGTACCGAAATACCGCTTTTAATTCAACAAAAAGATTTTGATTTGCCTTTATTCGATACATTGCAGATACATGCCGAATATGCTGTTAAATTTGCATTATCGTGAAAATTTAATTGCTCTTTTGGGCTTATCTGTTTGCTTTTTATAACTTTGGCGTTTCTAAATAAAAATATCTTGATGAATAATTATGATGTTATAGTGGTGGGAGCAGGACCTGCAGGAATAATTGCTGCCGGAAGAGCAGCAGAATTGGGCGCAAAAGTTTTGTTGCTTGAAAAAAAAGAACGCGCCGGACGTAAATTGCTGATAACAGGAAAAGGAAGATGTAATATCACTAATAAATCATATAAATCTGAGCATTTTAAAAATATTTTTCCTGATGGTAAATTTTTAAAACACGCATATTCCACTTTTTTTGTTGATGATATTTTACAATTGTTAGAAAGTCATGGTTTAGAAACTTCTGTTGAAAGAGGCTCGCGAGTTTTTCCGACAAGCGATAATGCCGGCGATGTTTTAAAAGCTTTAATGAGCTGGCTTTCAGAGAAAAAAGTTGATATAAGATATAAATCTAAAGTAACAGAAATAATTACTGAAAATAAAGCAATATCAGCACTTAAGTTTTTGTATAACAGCGAAATATACGAAGTTTCTGCCAAAAGTGTAATTGTTGCAGCCGGTGGAAATTCTTATCCCGCAACAGGTTCCGATGGACAATTTTATAAAGTGATTGAAAATATCGGTCAGAAAATTGAAAAAGTGCGTCCGGCATTGGTTCCGCTTAATACAGAAGGCGATATTGCTGAAAAATTAATGGGCTTAAGCCTTAAAAATGCAAATGCATCGCTTTGGGTTGGAGGGAAAAAAATTAAAGAGGAGTTTGGCGAAATGCTTTTTACTCATTTTGGACTTTCAGGACCTATTATTTTGACTTTAAGCCGATTTGTTGTTGATGAATTAATGAAAAACAATAAAGTTGAAATTTCTATTGATTTAAAACCTGCACTTGATGATCAAAAGCTTGATAATAGGCTTGTTAGAGATTTAAATGAGAACGGAAAAAAGCAAATTGCCAATGTTTTTAAATTGTGGTTGCCGGCTAAATTGATTCCTGTTTTTTTAGAATTAACTAAAATAGACGCTTCTAAAGAATGTCATCAAATATCGGCAAAAGAAAGAAAGGAAATTAGAGTTTTGATGAAAGATTTTCGCTTAAATGTTACAGGAAGCCGCTCTTTTAAAGAAGCTATTATAACTGCAGGAGGTGTTAGCACAAAAGAAATTGATTCTAAAACAATGGAGTCTAAAATTGTTAAAAACTTGTTTTTTGCCGGCGAAATAATTGATTTAGATGCAAATACAGGCGGATATAATTTGCAAATAGCTTATTCAACTGCTTGGTTAGCAGCACAATCAGCTGTTTAAACTTTCAAACTTTTAACTTTTTACTATTAATATGAATTACAAATACAAATGGATTTTATTTGATGCTGACGGAACTTTATTTAATTATGATAAATCTGAGCAACATGCTCTTTATAAGGCATTTAAAAATTACGGAGTAGATTTTAATTCTGTATATCTTGCACAATATCGCCAAATAAATCATTTTTTATGGGGCGAGTTAGAAAAAGGAAAAATTAATTCAGAAAAACTAAGAGTTGAAAGATTCGAGATTCTTTTAAAAGAAATTAATTGTAATTTAAATGCTAAATTACTAAGTGATAGTTATTTAAATGAACTTAGTCAAACAGATTTTATGCTTGAAGGCGCAATTGAAATATTGGAATTTTTGTTCGGAAAAGTTAATTTAGCAATTATTACAAACGGAATTAAATTTGTTCAGGAAGGAAGACTCAAAAAATCTAAAATTGAAAAATATTTTAAAGAAATTATTATTTCTGAAGATGTTAAAATTGCAAAACCCGATAAATTGTTTTTCGATTATACTTTGGAAAAAATAAATTTTAAAAATAAATCTGAAATATTAATAGTTGGCGATAGTTTAACTTCTGATATTCAGGGAGGTATAAATTCAGATATTGATACTTGCTGGTTTAATCCAAACAAAAACGGCAATATATTATCGTTTAATCCAACTTTCGAAATAGTAAATTTGAGTGAAATTGAAAAAATAATATCTAACAATTAAAAACAATAATCATGAAAGAAAACCTATTAAAAACCTTCTCAATTTTAGTGATTTTGCTGATTACGCAAGTGTCTGATTCTCAAAAACTTGTGATTTTGCACACAAACGATATGCATTCAATGTTAACCGGATTTGGACCTGAACTTTCATATACTCCAATGACAGTAAATGATGACGAAACAATTGGCGGTTTTGCTAGATTAGCAACACTTTTTAAGAATGAAAAAGCTGAAAATCCAAACTCTACATTAATTGTTGATGCAGGAGATTTTCTTATGGGAACAATTTTTCAAGCAGATGAGCAAACAAGCGGATTTCAAATTGCATTAATGAAAAAAATGGGATATGATGCAATAACGCTTGGAAATCATGAATTTGATTTTGGGCCAGATATTCTTTCAAAAATTATACTTGCAAGTAAAAAAAATGCTGAAATACCTCAAATTATTGCTTCTAATATAGTTTTTAGCGAAACTTCAAATGCTGATAATGAACTTGAAAAATTATATAAAGATAAAACTATAAAAGAATATACAATTATTGAAAAAAACAGTCTAAAATTAGGAATAATTGGAATTGTAGGGCAAGATGCTGATGGAGTTGCACCTAATGCAAAACCTGTTAGTTTTTCTAAACAAATAAAAACTGTGCAAAGGCTAACTGATAAACTGAAAAACGAAGAAAAAGTCGATTTGGTAATTCTTTTATCTCATAGCGGATTTTATCCAAACGAAAAAGGAGTTTATGAAGGCGAAGATTTAAAAATTGCCGAAAAAGTTAAGAATTTAGATGTTATTATAAGCGGACATACTCATGTTTCTACAGAAAAAGCAATAAAAGTAAATAATACCATTATTGTTCAAACAGGCGCTTATGTTAAAAATCTTGGTAGATTAGAATTAAATATCGAAAATAAAAAAATAAAAAACTACAACTTTTCGCTAATTCAATTAAACGATAAAATACTTGGCGATGAAGAAGTTAACTCCTTGATAGATAAGCATAAAGCAGATATTGACGAAAAATATTTTAAACCTTACGGATTATCTTATTCGCTTCCTATTGGCGAAACAGATTATACTATGAAAACAGATTCATATGTTGATAAAAAAGCCGGAACTGTTGGGCAATTTGTTGCCGATGCCATTAAATTTTATGTAGATAAACATTCTGATAAAGTTGATTTGACAATTGAAGCATCTGGAACAATTAGAGAAAATATTTTGAAAGGAAAAATAACAGCTCCGGATCTTTTTAGAGTTTCTCCGCTTGGAATTGGTGCTAACCAAACTCCAGGATATCCTATCGCAAAGCTTTATATAACCGGAAAAGAGCTAAAAGGACTTATGGAAGTAATTGTTAAAACTCATGCAACTCCCGGCGCCGACAGCTATTTAAATTATTCAGGTGTTAAAATTGATGTTAATATGGATAAAGGATTGCTCAGAAAAGTTCAAAAAGTATATATCGAAGATAAAGAAATTGATATTTCTAAATCGAACACAAAATTATACAGCATTGCAGCAAGCTCTTATCTGTTAAAGTTTATTGGTAGAATTAAAAAAATGACTTTCGGACTTATAAAAATAGTTCCTAAAGATGAAAAAGGTAATGCAATTACTGATATAAATAAACAAATAATTGATTTTGATAAAAATACAGCCGGAATTCAAGAAGGAAAAATTTGGCTGGCTTTAATCGAATATTTAAAAAGTTTAGAAGATAAAAACAATAACGGTTTGCCTGAAATTCCTGAGAAATACAAACAGTAAAGTGT
>JAFGWC010000037.1 GCA_016937695.1 Bacteroidales bacterium | reverse complement strand
TCAGCCAATCAGAAATTGGGGAATTATTTTAAATCAATTTATGACTATATTTACTGACAGAATTAAACCATAAAAAAAGCCGATTCGTAAATCGACTTTACACACTTTTTGGGATAGTGTCTAAAAAAGCCTGTTAAAAACAGGCTCTTTTAAGATTAAAAAAGTTTAATAAATATTAAATTACTTTGACATTTATTGCGTTTAATCCTTTTTTACCTTCTGTTAATTCAAACTCTACATTGTCACCTTCGTGAATCTCGTCGATTAAACCTGAAATGTGTACAAAGTATTCTTTTTTCACATCGTCTTCAATAATGAATCCAAATCCTTTAGACTCATTGAAGAATTTTACTGTTCCTTTTCTCATTGTTAATAAATTGTTTAAAACACAAATGTAGTATTATTTAATTTTATCTGAAAACTTTTTTCCTAAAAAAATATACTATAGTATATTAAATGTATTAAAAATTTGATAATAAGCAGTTTAATAGATTTAATTTAATGGGCTTTAGGTTTATTCTTATTTTTATTTTAAACAAATAGTTGAGTATTTTAACAATAAATAATTAAAAAAAATAATATTTCTATAAACGAAATAGATTAAAAACAATAATTAATAATATTTATCAGTTGTTAAAAATGTCACTTTTTGTTACATCTTCTAAATAAAAAACGTCATAAATAATATTTTCTTTATCATGATCACCAATTCTTAAAAATTTACCGATTTTTCTCCCGATTTTTGCCGTTTTTCTAATAACTGTTGCTTTTTTCTTTATTTCAAATTCTTTTTGCTGATCTTTAAGTAAGTATAATTCTTGTTCTATATCTGCAATTGTATCGCTGCTAAAAGTTATTATAACTTCGTGATATTTAGGAGTTTCTAAACTATCAAGAGTAATGCTTTTTGTTACAATTGTGTTTTGTAATTCGTCTTGAAATTTAAGTTTAAATTTTGCTTCATCTAAATTTGTAAAAATTTTTATACTTCCTGTTTGTGCCGATATGTTTAATGTAAGCGATACAAAAAATATTAATGCAAATAATATCTTTTCCATTTTTTTTTGTTTTTAATTGTTGATTTTGTTTATACAAATTTACAAACTTCTTTAAAATATTTTTAAATGAATTTTAAAAATATCAAAAGCTTGTTTCAATTGGTTTTCCTTTATTTTCAGGTTCCGAATTCCTTAAATCAAGATTTGACTTTAAAATCCAAAATCCATCTTTAAATTCAAGTCCGTCTTGTGTCATGTCTGGTCCGTAATAAATAAATTGACCTTCGAATTTCTTTTGCGAAGGAGACAAATGATCAAAAACTATAAGTTTTAATTTCTCATCATATTTAAGCATCATTTTAGCTTGTTTTGTATATTCAAAAACAATTCTTTTTGAACTAGTGTTGTCTGTTTTAAAAATTGCTTGTCCAAAATATGCTTTTTTATTTTTTATATATAAAACATCAATAATTTTTTTATTTGTAAAATCATCGTTTCCATCCCAAGCTAAAAGTGTATAATAAGTTTTGTTTTTGTAACTGTTAGTCAGCAATTTATAATAGAGTGCACCATACCAATTTTCATTTGTCAGAGTTTCCTTTTCAGGAGATGAAATTTCATCAGATTTATCGTTTAATTTTAAAGTTAAAGTTACATTGCTTTTCTTTTTCAAGTATTGAATAAACCCAAAGTATTTATATGTTCCGTCTGAAAAAGGTAAATTCCAACTTATAATTTTAATTTGATTATCAGAAGAGTTTAATTTTGAGATATTTACAAGCTTATCGAATTTATATTGAAAAGAATTTTTTTCATTTAAAGCTTTTTCAAATAAATCTAAAATTTCTGCATTTAACTTTACTCTTTTTTCGTCAATACTTGATTTTATAATGCTATCAAATAAATTTTGAATTGATATTTCGTAATCGGCAATTTTATTATTATTTGTTTGGCTAATAATATTTGCTTTTGAAATAAAAAATGCCAAAACAGTGATTATTATGATTTTATAATGTGTCATTTTTATTTTTATTTTTTCTTTACTGAATTAAAGTAATTAAACGATAGTCTTTATCACAAAATTAGCCTTAAAATCTATTTATAAGTAACGAAAATTAAATTAATTAATTTTACTTTATAAAAATTATATGTTCTAGATAATTTTAAAATTATAAAATAGTATAAATATCTTTTTTAAATAATTGTAATAAAATTTTATATCATTAAATAAATGAGTTAGTTATAATAGAAAATAAATTAATATTTATATTGAATTGAGGCACCTAAAATTTTAAGATTTATAACTGTGAACAAAACTATAACTGAATTATTGAATTAAGTTAGAATTATTATTCGTAATTTTGTAAGCTTTTTAAAAAAATCAATAATTTGAGTGCAAAAAAAGAAATAAACTGCGAAGAATTTACCGAAAATATTAAAGTTTGTGGTGCCAGAGTTCACAATCTGAAAAATATAGATGTTGAAATTCCGCGTAATAAACTTTGTGTTATAACAGGTTTAAGTGGAAGTGGTAAATCATCATTAGCTTTTGATACAATATATGCAGAAGGACAAAGAAGATATATTGAAACATTTTCTTCTTATGCCAGACAATTTTTAGGAAATCTCGAAAGACCTGATGTAGATAAAATTACAGGTTTAAGTCCGGTTATTTCAATAGAACAAAAAACATCTAACAAAAATCCACGTTCAACTGTTGGCACAATTACCGAAATTTATGATTTTTTACGATTGCTATATGCCAGAGCATCAATAGCTTATTCTTCAGAAACAGAAGAAGAGATGGTAAAATATACTGATGATCAAATAGTTGATTTAATAGTAGAAAAGTTTAAAGATAAGAAAATATATCTATTAGCACCGATTGTTAGAAGTAGAAAAGGACATTACAGAGAGCTTTTTGAACAAATAAGAAAAAAAGGATTTCTTTGGGCAAGAATAAATGGTGAAATTAAAGAGCTTGTTTTTGGTTTAAAGCTCGACCGATATAAAACCCACAATATTGAAATTGTTGTGGATAAAATGAATGTTTCGGTAAATGATAGAAATCGTTTAAAAAAATCTGTTGATACAGCAATGCAGAATGGAAAAGGAACAATAGCTGTACTAGATTATGAAGATGAAAAATTAAGTTATTTTAGTCGAAAGTTAATGTGTCCGTCAAGTGGGATTTCATACGACGAACCTGCACCAAATACTTTTTCTTTTAATTCGCCGCAAGGTGCTTGCCCAACTTGTAAGGGATTAGGCGTAATTACCCAAATTGATGTTGCTAAAGTTATAATAGACAATAAGTTAAGTATAAATGAAGGAGGTATAATTCCTTTAGGAAAATCAAAAGATACTTTGATTTTTTGGCAACTTGAAGCAATAGGAAAGAAATTTAACTTTAAACTATCCGATTCTATAAAAAAAATACCTGAAGAGGCTTTAAATATTATTTTGTATGGTTCTGAGCAAACATTTGTGCTTGAAAATACACCATTAGGCGCAAAAACAGATTATGCACTTTCTTTTGATGGAATTTATAAGTATATAGAAAGATATCAGAAAGATAAATCTTCTTTAAAAGCTCAAAAATGGGCTGAAAAATTTCATACAAAAAGTGTTTGTCATACTTGTAATGGTAGCAGAATAAAAGAAGAAGCTCTTCAATTTAAAATAGCAGAAAAAAATATATCAGAACTGGTTGCAATGGACATTTCTGAATTGCAAAATTGGATTTCAACTGTTGAAGAGAAACTTAACGAAAAGCAAAAAATAATTGCTAAAGAAATATTTAAAGAAATTAAATCAAGATTGCAATTTCTTGTAGATGTTGGGCTTTCATATTTATCTTTAAATAGAACATCAAAAAGTTTGTCAGGTGGTGAAAGTCAGCGTATTAGATTAGCAACTCAAATAGGTTCTCAGCTTGTAAATGTTCTTTATATTTTAGATGAACCAAGCATTGGTTTGCATCAAAGAGATAACAGGAAATTAATTAACTCTCTTAAACAACTCCGTGACAACGAAAATTCTGTAATAGTTGTTGAACACGATAAAGATATGATTTTATCTGCTGATTACATTATTGATATTGGTCCAAAAGCAGGAAAATACGGTGGCGAAATTGTGGCTAAAGGAAATGCAAAAGATTTTTTAAATTGCAAAACTTTAACTACTGATTATATCAAAAATATAAGAAGAATAGAAATTCCAGAAAAAAGAAGAGAAGGAACAGGTGAAACTATAGTTTTAAAAGGCGCAAAAGGCAATAATCTTAAAAATGTTAAACTTGTTTTGCCGCTTGGGAAATTAGTTTGTGTTACGGGCGTTTCGGGAAGCGGAAAATCTTCTTTAATTAATGAAACTTTACATCCAATATTAAGTAAACATTTTTTTCGTTCGTTAAAAGATCCTTTAAAATTTGATTCGATAGAAGGAATATCAAATATCGATAAAGTAATTGAAGTAGATCAATCACCAATTGGTCGAACTCCACGTTCAAATCCGGCTACTTATACCGGAGTTTTTTCAGATATAAGAAGTTTATACGAAAAATTACCGGAATCTCAAATTCGTGGATATAAAAGTGGCCGATTTTCATTTAATGTTAAGGGTGGAAGATGTGAAACCTGCCAAGGTGCAGGATTAAGAACTATAGAAATGAATTTTTTACCTGATGTTTATGTTCATTGTGATGAGTGTCAAGGTAGAAGATATAATAGAGAAACTCTTGAAGTTAGATACAAAGGAAAATCTATTAGCGATGTTTTGGATATGACTATAAACACAGCTGTTGATTTTTTTGAAAATATACCTAAAATACTTAAAAAATTAAAAGCTTTGAAAAATGTTGGTTTGGGTTATATAACTCTGGGTCAGGCATCTACAACACTTTCAGGCGGCGAAGCTCAAAGAGTTAAACTGGCAACAGAGCTTGCTAAAAAAGATACAGGAAAAACCCTTTTTATATTAGATGAGCCTACAACAGGACTACATTTTGAAGATATAAGAGTACTTTTAGGAGTATTGAACAGATTGGTAAATAAAGGAAACACTGTTTTAATTATTGAGCATAATATGGATGTTATTAAAACCGCCGATTATATTATTGATTTAGGTCCTGAAGGAGGAAAAAAAGGTGGTTATATACTTGCTGAAGGAACTCCGGAAGAAATAATTAAGCAAAAAAAAGGATATACCGCAAAATATTTAAAAGAAGAACTTGTCTAAAAGATTTTAAGTGATTTTTATATGTGAAACTACAAATTTAAAAATCACTTTTTAGATTAAAAAAAAGCGAAAAAAATGAAAAAACTTATAATAAATAAAGGGAGAGAAAGATCATTAATAAATAGGCATCCATGGATTTATTCGGGCGCTGTTAAAGAATTACCTGAAGCTGAAATAGGTGAAATTTTAGCTGTTTATAGTTTCGACAATCGCTTAATTGGTTATGGATTTTATGCTCCCGGAACTCAAATAGTTTGTCGTGTATTTGAATATACTTCAACAGAAACTGATGTAAATACTCAGGAGTATTGGACTGAAAAAATTAAAAAAGCATTTGAAATCCGTAAAAAATTTATAATTTCTGAAAAAACAAATGCATTCAGATTAATAAACGCTGAAGGTGATTTTTTCCCGGGTTTAATCGCTGATGTATATGACAATACTGTGGTTGTACAAATGTTAATAAAAGGAACAGAAAACATTAAAGATTATATCATAAACGGTTTATTATCAGTAGGATATAAATATGTTTATCTTAAATCAAAAGAAGTTTCCGGTAGATTAGAAGGTGTTGAAACCTTAAAAGGTTGGATATCGGAAAAAGAGGGAAAAACTGAAATTGAAATAATTGAAAATGGTGTAAAATTTATTGTTGATATAGAAACAGGTCAAAAAACCGGATTTTTTCTTGATCAAAGAGATGCCAGACAATTAATAAAACAATATTCTAAAGATGCAACTGTTTTAAATACATTTAGTTACAGTGGTGGTTTTAGTCTTTATGCATTAGATGCCGGAGCAAAATTGGTGCATTCTGTTGATTCATCAAAAATAGCAGTAGATTTAATAGAGCAAAATTTAAAAATAAATAATATTGAGCCAGAAAGGCATGCTTCGTTTGCCGAAGACGTTTTTAAATTTTTAAAAACTACGGAAACAAAATATGATGTAATTGTACTTGATCCGCCTGCATTTGCAAAAACGGCTAAAGCTGTAAAAAATGCTGCAAGAGGATATAAAGAGTTGAATTTAATTGCTTTCAGAAAAATAAAACCGGGCGGAATAGTTTTTACTTTTTCATGTTCGCAAAAAATAGACAGAGATTTATTCAGAAAAATTATTTTTGCTGCTGCGGCCGATGCCAAAAGAAATGTCAGAATTCTTCATCAAACAACACAAGCACCTGATCATTCAATTAATATTTATCATCCTGAAAATGAATATCTTAAAGGGCTGGTTTTGTTAGTAGAATAAAATCTAATGTTTTTTATCAAAAAATATCATTTTAAAAGCAAGCTTTTATGTATATTGAGCTTTTATTATTGAAAATCAACAAATTATGTATACATATTTTATTATTTCGTCTATTATAATTAATTCATTTTTTTTAGATTTAAATATTAAACAAATGGGATTTTACGATTTAAGTTTTAAAACACCACAAGGAAAAACTATTCAAATGTCTGATTATGAGGGAAAAACAGTTTTAATAGTAAACACAGCAACAAAATGTGGTTTTGCTCCTCAATTTAAAGGACTTGAAGAATTACATCAAAAATATAAAGATAAAGGATTAGTTGTTTTAGGATTTCCAAGTAATCAATTTCAAAATCAGGAACCCGAAACCAACGAAACTATTGAAGAAGCTTGCAGAATTAATTTTGGAGTTACTTTTCAGCTTTCCGAAAAAATAGATGTTAATGGCGAAAATACGCATCCCGTTTTTGTTTATTTAAAAAAGCAGTTGAGTGGAATATTTGGTTCTAAAATTAAATGGAATTTTACTAAGTTTTTAGTTGGTCCTGATGGAAAACCTTTTGAACGTTATTCTCCAACAACTAAACCTGAAAGTATTGAAAAAGACATAGTTAAGTTGTTGAAATTATAAATTTGATGTGCGTTTTATTATAAAAATCTGGTTTTTATGCTTGTTGTTGGTATCATACAAGCATTCTTTTTACCAAACCATTTATATCTATTTTTAGCGATATAATCATAAATTTTATCTCTAAAAAAGGAGGGAATTATTTTAAAAATATAAAGCATAGGCCAAAAACTATCGAGATTTTTAGCAATTTCAAGTGCAGCATTGCTTTTATAAAAGACTTTATCTTTTTTAATAAGTATTATTGTTTCAGATTTGATAGAATTTACCCCAAATTTTAATTGTAAATTTATGCCAATTTCTGATTGCGCCTGAACAAATTTGAATTTTGATTTTCTGTCTCTGTTTATTATAAAAATCACAGAGCTTTCGCAAAAATTACAAATTCCATCAAAAATTACAATCATAAAATGTTGATTAACAGTGAATATCAAATTATTTGGTGCAAGTTTAGATTTTTATAGATATTTTAAATATCTGTATTACTTATTTTTGCAAGTAATTACTAATTGGCTGTTAATTAATTAAAACAAATAATATTAAGCATTACAGTTATTTTAAACCAGAGTCAATTATTTTTGCTCTTAAATATGCTTTAGGCCATTCAATATCAGCATTCAATTTTTTTGCGGCATGAAGCGGCCAATAAGGGTCGTTTAATAATCCTCTTCCAATAGCAATTAAATCAGCCTTGTTATCTTTAAGTGCTTGATTTGCAATGTTTTCATCTTGCAATAAACCAACTGCGATAACAGGTTTATTTAATTCTTTTTTTAAATATTCAGCAAAGCTTAATTGATATCCAGGAAAAGTTTTAAAATCAGAATTTTCATCAATTCCGCCAGAGCTAACATGTAGAATATCAAACAAATAACTAATTTCTGATAATAATTCGCCTAAATTTTCAGGATTATTTCCAGCAATATTATATTCTTCTGCCGATACTCTAACAAAGATTGTTTTTTCCGGCGAAAAATTTGCGCGTACTTCTTTTAAAACCCTTTCAAGAAAAAGCTTTTTGTCATTTCCGTATTCGTCAGTTCTTTTATTTGTAATTGGCGATAAAAATTGGTTAATCAAATATCCGTGTGCAGCATGAATTTCTACAAAATCAAAGCCTGCTTTGTCTGCTCTTTTTGCAGCTTCGCCAAATTTCAGAATTATTTCTTCAATTTCATCTTTACTCAATTCGTGCGGTGTTGGAAAGCTTGAGTTAAAAGCTAATGAGCTTGGCGCTACAATTTCTTCATCTAAAACTCTTGATTTTCTTCCTGCATGTGCAAGTTGAATCCCAATTTTACTTCCGTGATTTTTACATTCATCAGTAATACTTTTTAATCCATCAACAAATTCGTCGCTCCATAAGCCTAAATCATCTACAGATATTCTGCCTCTTGGTTCAATTGCAGTAGCTTCCAATATTATTATTCCGGTTTGCCCGATAGCTCTTGATGCGTAATGTATTAAATGTGAGTTGTTTGCAAAACCATTTACAGCTTGATATGTACACATTGGTGCCATAACAATTCTGTTTTTTGATTTTAGATTTTTTATAATTATTGGTTCAAATAACATTTGTGTTTTGTATATTAGTTATTAGTAAATGGTCAATAACTTGTTGTAATTATTAATATTGTGGGTTTATTATTTGTTAATTTAATTACCAATTTCCAATCTCTAATTACCAGATATTAAATGTAAAAACAAATAATGTATTTATCACTGTGGTTTTTAATCAAAACCCTAAAATCTTGAATTTTCATTTAGTCATAATAAGATTCCGGATGCATAACATATTCAAAAGGAATACTAACCATGCTTTCATATTCTTGTCCGGCTTCTTTTATGTCAAAATCTTCTTCCATGTAGTGCCATATTATTTTAACTTTATTTCCGGCTTTTTTAACTTTATCAAATTCATTTAAAACATCTAAAATAAGTTTTGCACTTGATGTATTAAAGTAAATAAAATCCATATTTACAATAGTTTCATCTTCAGGAGATTGGGCGTATTTCGCAAGCCATTCAAGCACAGGTTGGAAAAAAGCAACGGTGTTTTCAGGTAATGAGCGCCCTTCAAATAAAAATATTTTGTTTTCTTTATCTAATGTTATTCCAAATGTGTTATTCCCTTTTTCAATTATCAGTGAATTCATCTTTTTAGTAAAATATTTAATAAATGTCTATTTAAATTGTTTGTTAAGGATAATGTTCTGTCAATCAATTAATTACATATTAGAAATTTAAACTTCACAAACTTTTAACTCTTAATAATATGCTAAATTACATAAATTATTTTTCATAAAAAATCATTAAAAAATAACACATTAAAAATAGATTTTAATAAATACATAAAAGTTTAGATATTTGTATGCAAATTTAAAATATGGGCTTTATGCAAAATATTGAAATATATAAACCAAAATACAATATTCGAATTGTAACAGCAGCATCGCTTTTTGATGGACATGATGCCGCGATTAATGTAATGCGAAGAATAATTCAGTCAACCGGTGTTGAAGTAATTCACCTAGGCCATAATCGCTCTGTTCAGGAAATTGTTGATTGTGCTATACAAGAAGATGTTCAGGCAATTGCAATAACATCATATCAAGGCGGACATATTGAGTTTTTTAAATATATGTACGATCTTTTGCAAGAAAGGAATGCCAGTCATATAAAAATATATGGTGGAGGTGGAGGAGTTATTCTTCCAACTGAAATCAAAGAGCTTCAAGAGTACGGTATTACAAGAATTTATTCGCCCGACGATGGCAGAGAATTGGGTTTGCAAGGTATGATTAACGATTTAGTTAAAGGTGCTGATTTTCCACTCGGTGATAAATTTAAATTTACTGTTGATGATATTAAACGCAAGAATATCAATGCAATAGCCTCATTAATTTCAAGTGCTGAAAATTTTCCTGATAAGCTTAATGGAGAATTAGAAAAAATTAGTAAAATAGCTCAAGAAACAAATATTCCTGTGATAGGAATTACAGGAACCGGAGGTTCAGGAAAATCTTCGTTGGTTGACGAATTAGTAAGACGATATTTGAATAACTTTAAAGATAAAACAATTGCAATAATTTCAGTAGATCCTTCAAAAAGGAAAACCGGCGGAGCATTGCTAGGCGATAGAATTAGAATGAATTCAATTAACGATGAAAGAGTTTATATGCGTTCTTTGGCAACAAGACAAGCAAATTTGGCTATGTCGAAATATGTTGCAGATGCCGTGAAAATAGCAAAAGCAGCTAATTTTGATTTGATAATATTGGAAACATCAGGTATTGGACAGTCTGATACAGAGATAGTTGAACACAGCGATATTTCAATGTACGTGATGACTCCTGAATATGGTGCTGCAACTCAATTGGAGAAAATTGATATGCTTGATTTTGCCGATTTAATAGCAATTAATAAATTTGATAAACGCGGAGCTTTGGACGCAAAGCGCGATGTAAAAAAGCAATTTGCCAGAAATCACCAAATTTGGGATGAAGATACTGAAAAAATACCTGTTTTTGGTACAATTGCATCTCAATTTAACGATCCGGGAGTTAATGATTTATTTAAATCTTTATTTGAAAAAATAAATGAAAAAACAAAGATTAATTTTCATTCCGATATTTTACAAAAACAAATTATTAATGATAAAATAAGCGTAATTCCGCCCGAAAGAGTTCGTTATTTATCAGAAATTACTGAAACAATAAGAAATTACAACTTGTGGACAGAAAATCAGGCAGAAGTTGCAAATAAACTTTTTGGAATAAAACTAGCTATTGATTTAGCTACTGATAACGATAATTTAAAATCAGAATTAGAAAAACTTTATACAGAAGTTGAATTAAATCTTGATCCAAAAAACAAAAAAATAATTGAAATTTGGGAAGAAAAGAAGAAAGAATATAAAAACGAATTTTTTTTATTTAAAGTTAGAGATAATGAGTTAAAAATTGAAACTCATACAGAATCATTATCGCATCTTCAAATTCCAAAGATTTCATTGCCAAAATATCATGCTTGGGGCGATATATTAAAATGGAATTTACGAGAAAATGTTCCTGGTGAATTTCCATTTGCAGCAGGTGTTTTCCCATTTAAAAGAGAAGGCGAAGATCCAACTAGAATGTTTGCCGGCGAAGGAGGTCCTGAACGTACAAATAAAAGATTTCATTATGTTTCGAAAGGAATGCCTGCAGCAAGATTAAGCACAGCCTTTGATTCGGTTACATTATACGGCGAAGATCCTCACAGAAGACCAGATATTTATGGAAAAATTGGAAACTCAGGTGTTTCAGTTGCTTGTTTGGATGATGCAAAAAAACTCTACTCCGGTTTTGATTTATCAGCATCAAATACCTCAGTATCAATGACTATCAACGGTCCTGCACCAATAATGATGGCATATTTTTTAAATGCAGCAATAGATCAGCAATGTGAAATATACATCAAAAAAAATGGCTTAGAAAAAGAAGTTGAGGCTAAAATCGAAAAAATCTATAAAGAAAGAGGCACAAAACGGCCAAAATATCAGGGCGAATTACCTGAAGGCAACAATGGTTTAGGTCTTATGTTACTTGGTGTTACTGGCGATATGGTTTTGCCGTCAAATGTTTATGCCAAAATTAAGATTAAAACAATGAGTAATGTAAGAGGAACAGTACAAGCAGATATATTAAAAGAAGATCAGGCGCAGAATACATGTATTTATTCTACTGATTTTTCATTAAAATTGATGGGAGATGTTCAGCAATACTTTATAAATGAGAACATTAGAAATTTTTATTCTGTTTCTATTTCAGGTTATCATATTGCTGAAGCAGGAGCAAATCCTGTAACACAATTAGCTTTAACTTTAGCAAACGGATTTACTTATGTTGAGTATTATGCTTCAAGAGGAATGGATATAAATAATTTTGCACCAAATTTATCTTTCTTTTTCTCAAATGGCATAGATCCTGAATATTCAGTTATGGGCAGAGTAGCCAGATTAATTTGGTCAAAAGCAATGAAATTGAAATATAAAGGTGATGAACGTTCGCAAAAGTTAAAATATCATATTCAAACATCGGGTCGCTCGCTACATGCGCAAGAGATTGATTTTAACGATATTAGAACAACACTTCAAGCACTTTATGCCGTTTATGATAATTGCAATTCTTTACATACAAATGCTTACGATGAAGCAATTACAACACCAACAGAAGAATCTGTTAGAAGAGCAATGGCTATCCAAATGATTATAAATCATGAACTTGGCTTGGCTAAAAATCAAAATCCATTACAAGGCTCATTTATTATCGAAGAATTAACAGATTTAGTTGAAGAAGCAGTAATGGTAGAGTTTGACAGGATTACAGAAAGAGGAGGAGTTCTTGGCGCAATGGAAACAATGTATCAAAGAAGTAAAATCCAAGAGGAATCGCTTTATTATGAAAGACTTAAGCATTCAGGCAAATTGCCAATTATGGGTGTAAATACTTTTTTGTCATCTAAAGGCTCACCAACTGTTACACCGGGCGAGGTAATAAGAGCAACAGAAGCTGAAAAAGAATATCAAATTTTTATGTTAGAGCAATTAAAAAATACATGGAAAAAAGAATCTTCTGTAAAATTAAAAGAATTACATAAAGCAGCAGCTTCTAATCAAAATATTTTTGAAGAACTAATGGAATCTGCAAAATATTGTTCTATAGGTCAGATTACTAATGCTTTATTTAATGTAGGCGGACAATATAGAAGAAGTATGTAGGATTTAATTCTTTGTAGCATTCATCCGACCGCTTCAAGCGGCTGGACGAATGTGATAACTTATATGTTGCTGTATATCAACGGTTTTACAATAGAGCAATTTTATTTTTTTACAGTATTAATCATTTTAAAACCAACGAGTTTATCATATCCATCAATTTTATCTTTGTGATAGAGTAAAATATAATAATCGTTTTCGGTATTAAAAAAATTACCTTCAGCGCTAAATCGAATTAAATTATCTCTGTAAAATTCATCTTCAGTAATAAAAACATATTGATAATTGTAATATCCTTGTTTTAAAAGTAGTTTTAATTTGTATTTTTTTTCTTTAAAATCATAATTTAGTTTAAAATCGTTTTTTATTTGCCAATCAGAAATTTGTCCGAATAAGTAGTAATCGCCTGATTGTAAGGATAATGGCATATCTAAACTGAAATTCACATAACTGTAATCTGCCATTATATTACTTTCGTTATTATTTTCAAGTTTAATTAAAAATTTACCGTTTAAATCTTCAAAAAAATAATATTCTTTATCTTTTTCATTATTATCGGGTTTTAAAATTACGGAGAAAGTGTCATTTTCAAAACTTATAAAATCAATTCTGTCGCTTAAAAGTTTTAAGTTTTTCAAATCGACATGCCTAAATTCGTTTCCGCCAGGGAAAGTAAGTTCTCTTAATTCAGAATAGAATATTTTGTTTGCTTGAATAAAACTAGGTTTAATATTTTTAGTGGTTTTTTCTATTTCGTTATTTTTAAATATTTTTAATTCCAATTCACTTTCTCTGTCAATTAAATTTCGGTGATTATATGAAAATTCAATATTAATTTGCTGATTATTAGCATTTAAACTTGCAGGAAGCCATTTTTTGTAATTTGCATTAATGCTGGAAACATTCTCATTTATATAAAATCTTTTTGTTAAAACAATATTCTTTTCATCTCCATCTTCAAAAATTTTAACAATATAATTGCCTGATTTTAAGAATTTTATCTCTTCATTTGGAAAACTAAATTTGTAATTTATGTATTGAATAGTTGTGTTTTTTGAAAATTGATAATCAGTAATATCACCTTGTTCAAATCCTTGAGAATATTCAATTTGGTCTAAATCACTTTTTGTCCAATCAGAATTGCAATGAATAAATTTCCACGAATAATTTTTAGAACTCGAAGTTACATCATCAAAAGAGAGCTCAATTTCATCGTTGCTGTTCAATTCGATTATTGGAAATGACATCTCCCAGCCTTTTTTGTAAATTAGAACAGTTCGAATCGATTTTTTATATGTTTTATTTTCAAAGAGTTTATTATTTGTGATTTTTTGATTGTCAGAAATTTTATCTTTTTGCTTCAAATCAGAAATAGAAAAAGAATAAAAAATTGATAGTATAACTAAAAATGTATTCATAAAAGTTATTCGTTAGTAAACATCATCTAAAAAAGCTTAATTTGAAATATATCTTATGTTATTAATACAGTAAAGTTAATAAATTTAATTAATTCTTAATTTATCAATACTTATTAAACCAAAAAAAGCTGTTTTGATAGACAAAACAGCTTTTTCTTAAAAAAAATCTTTCTTATTGAACGCTTCCTGCTAAATCAGTACCAGCTTTAAATTTAACAACATTTTTTGCTGCTATGCTAATTTCTTTACCTGTTTGAGGGTTTCTTCCTGTTCTAGCACTTCTTTTTGAAATTGAAAAAGAACCAAATCCAACTAATGCAACACGATCACCAGTTTTTAGTGCACCTGAAGTTGCTTCAATGAAAGAATCTAATGCTCTTTTTGCATCAGCTTTAGTTAAATCGGCATTTTTTGCCATTGCATCAATTAATTGAGCTTTGTTCATAGTAATTTAATTTAAAAGTTAATGAATTTTTTAATACTATTATATTGCAAATATAGACTATTTCATGACTTTAGCAAATCTCAATAAATTTTTTTTTGATTTTTTTTGATTTTTTTGCTTCAAAACTTTGTTTTCTTTGTAATCGCCTACACATCAAAATCAGTAAGGACTTCAAGCGTATATGTTAAACTATGAGTTTACTCTAAGCCTGTAAAGATATGAAAAACAGTATTTTAGCTTATGTATTAAAAAACTCCTAAAACACAAAAAAACTCTACAATCGCCTGTCAGACTTATTAACAGAGCTTGTTAATAAAAAATATTTTTTTATTGTGAAAAAAAATCAAAAAATTCAGTTTTTTAGATATAAAATCATCAAAAAATGGACTAATTTGATTAATAATTAGTGGAAATTAATGAAAAATATTAGTGTAAAACATATGTTTTTTTGAACTTTTATCAGAAATTTTATATGGGATTGAGTAAATAATTAGTCATTATATTAAAAAAAACGCTCTAAATTATTACAATTTAGCGCGTTTTTTTTTAATCTAAACAGATTTAGCTATTCATAGATACAAGAAACTCTTCGTTAGAATTTGTTTTATTCATTCTGTCTTTAATAAATTCCATAGCCTCTACAGAATTCATATCAGCAAGATAATTTCTTAATATCCATAATTTATTTAATACTTCTTTATCTAAAAGTAAATCTTCTCTTCTGGTACTTGAAGCAGTAATATCAACAGCAGGATAGATTCTTTTATTAGAAAGTTTTCGGTCAAGCTGTAACTCCATGTTACCGGTACCTTTAAATTCCTCAAAAATAACTTCATCCATTTTAGAACCAGTGTCTATTAATGCAGTTGCAATAATAGTTAAAGAACCTCCATTTTCGATGTTTCTGGCAGCTCCAAAAAATCTTTTTGGTTTATGTAACGCATTAGCATCAACACCACCAGAAAGTACTTTTCCTGAAGCAGGTGAAACTGTATTATATGCTCTTGCTAAACGGGTTATAGAATCTAAAAGAATAACAACATCATGTCCGCACTCAACCATTCTTCGGGCTTTGTCAAGAACAATATTTGCTACTTTTACATGTCTGTCAGCCGGCTCGTCAAAAGTTGATGAAATTACCTCTGCATTAACACTTCTAGCCATATCTGTAACTTCTTCAGGTCGCTCGTCTATTAATAAAATAATTAAATAAGCTTCTGGATGATTAGCAGCAATTGCGTTTGCAATTTCTTTTAATAAAACTGTCTTTCCTGTTTTTGGTTGAGCTACAATTAAACCTCTTTGTCCTTTACCAATAGGTGCAAATAAATCAATAACTCTTGTTGAAAGAGTGCTTCTTCCACCACCTGTTAAATTAAACTTTTCATCAGGGAAAAGTGGAGTTAAATAGTCAAAAGGTATTCTGTCTCTTATAAAGTCAGGATCTCTTCCATTAATTTCTTCAACTTTTATTAAAGGAAAATATTTTTCACTTTCTTTGGGTGGTCTTATTTGTCCTTGAACTTGATCGCCTGTTTTTAAACCAAAAAGTTTAATTTGAGATTGAGAAACGTAAATATCATCAGGAGAGTTAAAGTAATTATAGTCGGCAGATCTTAAAAAGCCATATCCTTCTTGCATAATTTCTAAAACGCCTGAGCTTGATATTATTCCATCAAAATCATATGCTTTTTCTCTTGGCTTTTTATTAAAGGGTCTTTTTATTGGATAATCCTTATTTTCAGGATATTCTTTTTTTGGAATATCTCTTTTGAAATCTCTTTTTTTAGGTTCTGTTGAGGTTTTTATTTCAGAATTGCTTTCTGTTTTAACTTCTTCCTTAATAGTTTCTTCTATAAGAATTTCCTTTTTGTCTTCCTTTATTTTTTCCTGGGGATTTATAGAATCTTTAATGGAAATTTGTTCCGGCTTTTCTTGCTTTTTTTCCGGGGATTTTATTTCAGCCCTTTTGTCTTTGTACTGAAATTTAGGAGTAGGTCTTGAGTTTTTCTTCTCAACTGACTCATTTATAGCTTGTTGGTCTAAAATTTTGTAGATTATGTCTTGCTTTTTTAGTGCTTCTACTTTTTTTATTCCTAAATCTTTAGCAATTGTGCGTAAATCGTTCACAAGCTTTTTATTTAATTCAAGAATGTCGTACATGTGTAAATTTTGAATTTTAATTAAATTTATAGGTGATTATTAATATTATTATATTTTTATTTTTGGAACTTCTATAGAAAATTTTTGAAAATCGACAAATGTTAAGAGCTTAATATATTGCACTTAAAATTAATCTGTTAATATGTAGTTAGATAAAATAATTGGATTTTTAAATAGTAATATATTGCAATATTATATAATTCAAAATGATTTGCCAAATAAAGATGTAAAAAATATAAATTTATTTATATAAATTTATATTTTGGAAATAAGATTAAATGTATAAATAATTCAAATACAGATGTTTAGCGATTGTTTTGGCTTTAGTTTAGATTTTCTGTAATATTTAAAATATCTTCATTACTTATTTTTTGCAAGTAATTAGTATACTGTTAATTAATACAAAACATATAATATTAATCATCATAGCTATTTTAGCTTAGAGCTAATTTTTTTGTTGCTATTAACATTCTTTTTATAATAAACTTCAATACTGTCTTCAACAATATCAGAAGCGCTAAAAAAGCCTAATGCACCATTACTGATGTTAGTAGGAATATTAGCAGGAGGTCCGCTAAAATTAGATCCACTGTAATCGGTTTCTAGAATTAATGCTAATTCAAAATCGTATGCTTCTTTTGAAATAGAAAGCATTTGAATTTTAACCATATTTGTGTCGTTTAAGATTTTATAATCCGGTATTACATAAACAGGCCATTTGCTAATATAAACGCCATTAACCATTTCATCAGAAACAATAGTTTTATTGCGAAGAGTATCGGAATCATGAATTCCGTTTATATAAAGTTCCCATTGATAATAATCTCCGATTGAAGGAGGTTCTTGAACATATAAATAAATTGAATAATAGTAGTTTTCATCAAAAGGGAAATCTGATTTTTTGTACTCGTATTTTAAAGAATCCATAGGAAAAATTGGTTTGAGAAAAGATTCAGCAAAATATTTTTCACCATTTTCTAACTCAATATCAAGTCGATATGTTTTTCCGGCTTGTCCTTTAACATTTTCGTCAGTAATATATATGCCATCATTATCATCATCAGTTAGATAAAAAATATTTTCATCATCGCTAATGCTAAGCTTTGCGCCTAACTCTTTTGGAGTAGCCTGATTTGAAAAATAATCAGTAGTTCTACTAAGTTTTACTGTATGGCTTTTTTGTTCAGTGGTAATACTTCCTTCAACAACAAGTTTGTTATTTTCTGATGTATTTAATTCAAGATCAATTACTTCTGTGCATGAACTTATAATTAAAATTATAATAAATATTGTATAATAAATTTTCATTTTTTCTTTGTTAATTATATCTGATTTATAATTTTTTATCAGCAATATGTTTTAAAAATTAAAATTATATGTTAATGAAGGGAAAAGTTTAAATAAATATGTTTTAACTGCTTCTGTATCATATTGTTGACCTTCTACTTGTCTGAATGTTATTGAATAAGCATTATGTCTGTTGTATAGATTATAGATTGACAGATTTAAACTGCTGTTAAATTTTTTAGCTTCGCCGTTCCGTTTTGTTTTCTTAAAATCATAAGTGCAAGCAAAATCCATTCTATGATAATCGGGTAATCTAACTGAGTTTCTGTCTGAATAAACCGGTGAAATCATTCCTTCATATTCAAATCTGCCTGTAGGCATAGTTCTTGGTGCTCCTGTTGAATAAAACCAGCTTAAAGAGATATTTAAATTATCGATAATATCATACGATAAAATTAATGAAATGTCGTTTGGTTTATCATAATTTGCAGGATATGGATTTCCGTCATTTATTTCCGGTATTTCTCTGAAAACTCTTGAGTATGTGTAACTTAACCAACCTGTAAATTTGCCGGCTTGTTTTTTAATCATAAATTCTGCACCATAAGAATATGAATTTCCAACTCTTAATTCGCCTTCGAAATATTTGTTTAAAAGTAATTGTGCATGATCTTTAAAATCAATTGCGTTTTGCATATTTTTATAATACACTTCAACAGATGCCTCTAAAGAATTTTTTAAAAAATTTCTGAAATAGCCTAATGCATATTGATCGGCTAATTGCGGTTTTACATTTGGACTGCTTGGAAACCACATGTCTAGAGGAGTTATGGTCATTGTATTCGTTGTTAAATGTATGTATTGAACCATTCTATTATAACTTAATTTCATAGAACTTTTATCATTAATTTGAAAATTTAAGCTAAATCGAGGTTCTATACCATAAAACGTATTGAAAAAATCGTTATTTCTATAATTTAGTGAATCAATAGGGATATACTCTTTCGAATTAGATTTATCGTAAATATAATTTGTATATGGACCTATATTTTGAAATGCAGATAATCTAAGTCCGTATCGAAGAGATATTTTGTCGTTTATTTTTTGATCGTTTTCTATAAATAATCCATACTCGGCAGCAAAACTGTCATCGGTTTTTATGCCTGAAAAAATACTTTCTTCACCAATTGGTTTTGCTTCTCCAGGTCTGAAAGTGTGATGAGTAATTTGCAATCCAAATTTAATGGTGTTTTTGGTGTTTAAAAACAATGTGTAATCATTTTTTAAAGAAATGTCGTAAATCCCTGATTGCCAATCGAATCCGGTAACGCCATCAGGAATTCCCATACCATAATTAAACTTACTGTATATTAAGCTCACATTTGCGAATAATTTGCTGCTAAACAGATGATTATATCTTAAAGTGAATGTTTCGTTTCCGTATGACATGCGCATACTTTCGCCAAATTGAATAACATCTTTACCAAAATAACCTGAAACAAAAATTCTGTTGTTTTCATTAATTTCATAATTAGCTTTGGCATTAAAATCGTAAAAAAATGCTTTGCTTTTTTTAATAACAGAATCACCTAATAGTGGAAAAAAGAGATCGGCGTATGTTCTTCTACCTGAAAAAACGAATGCGGCTTTATCTTTTATAATAGGAGTTTCTATTGTTAATCGGCTGGAAATTAATCCAATACCGCCTTGAGCACTAAATTTTTTATTATTTCCTTCTTTCATTCTAATTTCAAGAATTGAAGATAATCTTCCGCCATAAACAGAAGGAATTCCGCCTTTGTAAAGTTTTACGTCTTTTAAAACATCCTGATTAAAAACTGAAAATAAACCGCCCAAATGAGAAGCATTGTAAACAGTTGCTTCGTCAAGCAGAATAAGGTTTTCGTCTGCTCCTCCGCCTCTTACATAAAATCCTATACTTCCTTCTCCAACAGTTTGAACTCCTGGCAACATTTGAATTGTTCGTAAAACATCAACTTCGCCCATAAGTGCCGGGATTTTCATTATTGTCTTCATTTGCAGCTTGTTAACACTCATGTCTAAACTGCTCACATTTTCGTCTTTTTTGTTTGCCGATATTTTTATTTCCTCTATTTCATTATCTTGACTTATTAATTCAAAGTTTTTCCTGAAAGTTTTAGTTAAATTTAGTTCTAAAGTCTGAGCTTGATAGCCTATGTATGAGATTTTTATGTTATATTTATTTGGCGATAATGAAATAGAATAAAATCCATAAGCATTTGTTACGCTCCCAGTTTTTAATTCATCAACATAAATTGTAGCGCCTATAAGTTCTTCACCCGTAGAAGCATCTTTGATAAATCCGCTTAAAGTAATGTAATTTTGTGAAATAGAGGTGTTTACAAAAAAAATTGTTAGCACAAATAAAATAATGAATTTACCCATAGGTGATTTGTGATTTACATTATAAATACAAACTGAAATTAAGAATATTTTTTTAATGTCGTTTGGTTAAGAATTTTTATTAGAATTACTAAAAAGTTATAAGTTTTTCAGGCATTTACACTGCAACTTGTAACTTGTAAATATAAATATTGCAAATATTATATACTTTAACTAAATGACATCAATATTTATTTCAAAATTAATTTTAAAAAGTTTAATATTTATAAAAATTAGATGAGATGCTTAAATTTTAAGATTAATTAACTAAAAGTAAGTTTTAAATTACTTTTGTCTGAATAATATTCATTGCTAGATTTAAAAACGTCTAAAATACTTAATTTCAGATGTTTAGATTAATCTGATTTTAGTATTTTGAAGGCTTCTGATTTTGTTAAATTACTTAATTTTTTTGCTTGTAAGTAATGTTTTTCGCAAAACCAAAATGCATTTGAAGGATGACCAGTGTAACCAGGTTGTTTTAATATTTCGTTATGTTTTTTATCATCTTGGTCTTCAGTAAAATAAATTAAACCACCGCTTGAAGGTTCAAATCTATCGTTACAAAGGCAACAAATAGGAGGTTTCATGTTTTAGTTTTTATCTAAATTTTCAATATTAATTATTTGGCTAAAAAGACTTACATGCTTTTTTGCTTTAATCATATTTTTCTTTGCTTCTTGCAAATCGTTTGGTTTAAAGTTTTTTGATTCTGAATAATCGTCTTTAAGTCCCTTATTATCAAATGTTTTAGAGTTTATTTGTATGAGATTGGTTTTATTGTAATAGTATCTTTTTTCAATATTTTCCTGATAATTGTATGAGTTTTCATATAAAAATATCAAATTTTGATTATCATCAAATAAATACTCAAAAGTAAAATCCATATTTGCAGCAACATTGTAGGTTACAAGAATTTTTACAACTTTATAAGTTAATTTATACGGATCAATTTCAGGATTTGACTGTATAGAGCTATAATAATATTTAACGTTTGTTGTTTGTAGACCAATAGCAGGAAGCATTGTGTTAAAAGTCAGTTGGTGAGTTTGATAATTTTCATCAGTTACTTGATAATATTGCTCTTTAATTTTTTTTATTGCATCTGTTTGTGAAAATATATTTACTGATGAAATTAAAACAATAATAATTAAGCTTAAATATTTTTTCATTAGTATGTAATTAATTGTTTAACAGTACTTTAGCGTTTTCAATTGCTTCTTTGGTAATGTTTTCGCCGCTTAACATTTTCGCAATTTCCTGAAGTCTTTCTTCTTTAGATAGTAATTTAATTCCGGTTGAGCTGTTATTTTCGTCATCGTTTTTGTAAACAAGATAGTGTTTGTTTCCTTTTGCTGCTACTTGAGGCAAGTGAGTGATGTTTACAACTTGCATTCCATAAGACATTTGTTCCATTATCGAACCCATTTTGTCAGCTATTTCTCCCGATACGCCAGTATCTATTTCGTCGAATATTATAGTTGGCAAACCTGAAGATTTTGACAATAAAGATTTTATACTTAACATTAAACGAGAAATTTCGCCGCCTGAAGCAACTTTTGCAATGTCTTGAATATCAGTATTTTTGTTTGCTGAAAAAAGAAATTTTATTTTATCTCGACCGTTTTTTGTGAAATCTTCGGTAAAATTATGTTCTATTTTAAATTTTGAATTTGGCATTCCAAGTTGAATCAGTTGGTTGAAAATATAATTTTCAATTTCAGCAAATGCATTTTTCCTTTTTTCTGATAATTCTTTGGAATTCGCATTTAGTTTATTTGTTAATTCTTCTAATTCTTGTGTTAATTTCTTAATCTTTTCGTCATAAGAATTTATTTCTAATAAGTTGATTTCCAGATTATTTTTTATTTCTGTAAGCTCAAAAACAGATTTTACTTTGTGTTTTTGTTGTAAAGCATATATCAAATCTAATCTTTGATTAATTATTTCAACTCTTTCAGAATCGAAAACAATATCTCCGGCAATTAATTCTACTTCAGCAGCAATATCTTTTATTTCAATATTTACTGAATTTATTCGTTTTGCAAGTTCATCAATTTTATCAGAAAATTTTGAAATCTTTTCCACAGAATGTTGAGCGTCTTTTAAAGCATTAATTACAGAGATTTCGTTTTCTGATAAAAGATTGAAAATATTTGAAAGGTTTGATTGAATTTCTTCAGAATTATTTAAAGTTTTTGCTTCTTCTTCAAGGCTTTCTTGTTCGCCTTCCTGAAGCTTTGCATTTTCAATTTCGTTATATTGAAAGTTGAAAAAATCGAAATCTGCTTTTGTTTTAGTTGCAAGTTCTGTTATTTTTTCAAGTTCTGATTTAGTTTTGATGTAATTTATGAAATTTGACTGATATTCGGTTAAAATTTTAGAATTTGAGGCGAAAACATCTATCACATTTAATTGAAAAATTGAGTTGTTTAAATTTAAACTTTGATGCTGAGAATGTATGTCAACAAGCTGTAAACCAATGTCTTTCAGTAAATTTAAGTTTACAGGCAAATCATTAATAAAAGCACGTGATTTTCCATTCGGGCTTATTTCTCTGCGCAAAATAGATTCGTTTTCATATTCTATTTCATTTTCAATAAAAAAGCTTTCTAATTGATAGCCTTTTATATAAAAACTACCTTCGATTACGCATTTTTTTTCTTTGTCTTTTAAAATACCGGTATCGGCTCTTTGTCCAAGAATCAACGAAAGTGCACCAAGCAAAATAGATTTTCCTGCACCAGTTTCGCCTGTAATAATTGAAAATCCATTAAAAAAATCAATTTCAATTTTATCTATTAATGCATAATTTTTTATTGATAATGATTTTAACACAGATAAAATATTTTAATTTATAGCTAAGATTGTTCAAAAATGTAAAAATAATAATTTAAACTTAATTTTAGAGATGATACAGTTAAAAGTTATAAAGCTTATAAAGATATAAATATAAATAACTGTATGATAAAGCGATATTGATAAAACAATGAGCTTATTAACTGAATTTGAGAAAAGAAAAATACAAATAAAATAAGATTTTGCATTATAAAACTTAAAATTGATTTATTACTTTTTCGAATTATTCTAAATTGTTACTAAGCAATTAATTTTGATGATTTATTGATTCTGAATTAGTTTTTCGTATTTATTTAAATGAATTTGGTCTAATTCTTTCATTATATTATAAACTTTTGTTTTTTCGGTGGCAAATGAGCCGGAAAAAATATCAACAATTTCATTAGATTTTGAGTCGAGTACTACTTTTGTAAGGTATAAGTTTTTATTAATTCTATACACTCGTTGTAAATATCTAAGACTTTCAGAAATTTCATTTCTTCCGGCTTCAAGTTTCTCATTCATAGTATCTAAGCCAAGTCTGTGATATCTGTACATAGCTCTTCTAATAGAACCATATCTGCTGTTAAGTAGATTTTCGACTAAGAAATATCTGTTGTCTTGTTTTTTTGCTTCAAAAGCTTTCCATCCTTTATTACTAGAAGACTGAGCATTATTTACAATTTTTTGTGCTTTTTGAAAATACTCAGTTCCGCCTTCTGATGAGAATGAATCGTAATCCATGCCAATAATTATATATGCATAATAAGCCATTACTGATAAAAGATTTGAGCTATGTCTATTTTCGTTAAATTCAATAGCCTGATTTTCAATATATTCAAAGTCAAATATATCATCGTCTTCTTTTAAATTAAGCAATGGCGATTGATAAGAAGTGCCAAAAATAGGACGATTTGATTGAACCTGAATTGTGGATACAAAGTTATTGCCGGATTTAGATGAAACATTAATAACAATTGCACATTCTATTCTTTCATTATTTTCAAAAACATTATTTGTCCATTTTCTGTTATTCATAAATTCGAACAAATCTTTTTGCATTGCTTGATAAACCTGAACTGATGTTCCTGTTATTGTTGGATAAGTTACTCTAACATTGCAATTTAGCTCTTGTGCTTTAATGTTTGAAAAAAAAAATAAACTTAAAATAAGATATTGTATTTTTAGATTTCTCATTTTTATAAAATTTCAATTAATTTTTTTATTATGTCTTTGGCTACTTCTTTTTTTGATTTTAAATCAAACTTTTCGATATTTTTATTTTTATCAACAATAGAAATTTTATTAGTATCGTATGAAAAACCTGCGCCTTTATCTTGTAATGAATTTAATACAATAAAATCAAGATTTTTTTTATTTAGCTTTAGCAAAGCATTTTTCATTTCATTATCAGTTTCTAAGGCAAAGCCAATAATTTTTTGTTTTGGTTTTTTGATTTTCCCTAAGTCGGCAGCAATATCTTTTGTTGGTTTAAGCTTAATAACCATGTCCTCTTTAGTTCTCTTAACTTTCTTATTATAAGCTATTTCTGGCGTGTAATCTGCAACTGCAGCGCTCATAATGGCTACATCAAAATTATTGAAATTTTCCAAACAAGCATTATACATTTCGCTGGCAGAATGAATATTTATGGTTTGTATTTTTCCACTTGGAACTAAAATATTAACAGGACCGGAAATTAAAAGCACTTCGGCACCATTATTAAGGCATTCCTCAGCTATTGCATAACCCATTTTTCCTGATGAATAATTACCTATAAATCTAACAGGATCAATTGCTTCGTGAGTTGGACCTGCAGTAATTAGTATTTTTTTTCCGGCAAGTTTACTTCCGGAATAAAAAAAATCTTCAACTTTTTGGTATATTTCTTCTGGCTCAGCCATTCTTCCTTTGCCAGTTAGTCCACTTGCAAGTTCACCGCTTGTAGCATCAATACAAATATTTCCTCTTTGTATAAGTTCTGCAATATTTTTTTGAGTTGCCGGATGTTTATACATATCTAAATCCATGGCCGGCGCAAAAAATACTGGACATTTAGCTGACAGATAGGTAGTTAGCAATAAATTATCAGCAATTCCATGATTCATTTTTGCCAAAGTGTTTGCAGTTGCAGGAGCAATAATCAAAGCATCTGCCCATAATCCAATATCAACATGACTATTCCACTCGCCATTTTCCGGATTAAAAAAATCGACCAAAATAGGATTTTTAGATAATGTGGCTAAAGTTAATGGAGTTATAAATTGTTTTGCAGTAGGAGTCATTATAATTTTTACCTCAGCGCCGTTTTTAACAAAGTATCTTATTAAATACGAAATTTTATATGCTGCTATTCCGCCTGATAAACCTATTAATATTTTTTTACCTTGCATTTATTGTTTTTTATATTTTTAATAATTCCAAAATTAAATGATTTTAAAACGCAAACAAATTAATAATTCGACAATAAAAAAACATTTATTTTCAAATACTTATTTTTTTGATAATTGTTGATTAATTTACAAAACCTTCATCACTAAAAAAAACTGTTTCGCCTTTTTTAAACTGTCGTGCTTGATTTGTTGCCGTATAATATATCGAATTAGTACTTATAGTTCCCGTCATAATATTGCCCGATTCATAAAACATTATTAATGAGTTCTTTGCGCAGGAAACTGTTTTGTTTTGTCCGTTATAAAAAGTAGAATTATTATTTAACATTGCCGATTCAATTCTACCTGATTCAAAAAAAGAGATTTTTCTGCCTTGCAAACATTCAACTCTTGCATTTTTGCCATTATAAAAAATCGAGTTTTCTACTAAGAAAGCACTTTTTAGTTTCCCTGATTCAAAAAAAGAAACTTCTTGTTCTGCCATACATTTTACAGATGCGTTTTTACCGTTATAAAATGTTTTTTCTTCAGCAATTGTTGCTTTAAATAAAATTCCACTTTCGTAAAAATCTACATAATGATTTGCCATACAATTGACTTCAGAATTTTTTCCATTATTAAATGTTTGATTTAAAGCTAATACACCTGAAATTATGTGTCCGGATTTATTTAACTCAACATTTGTAGCCTTTAAACAATTAACTGTCTGGCCTTTTGAATTGTAAAAAATTTTATCTGAACTTAATTTCTGAGAATAGGAAAAGAAATTAGCAATTAATATAAAAAGTATGCTTAAACTAAATATCTTTATTTTCTTCATGTCTGTAAATCGTAAAATAATTTATAATTTTTAAATTAAAAAGGCTTTCAACAAAGTTTATAAATATAACATCCAAAATAATTAAATGTTTAATTTATTTCATATAATTTTAAATATTTATTAAACTGAGTTTGATATAAAATAAAAATAATTTGAATAATATTTGGATTTAAATATTAATTCCCAAATTGTTAAATTGTTAAAATGTTTATTTTCAGCAATATCGATGTTTAATAATGTTATATTTTTGTTTAAAATTGCCTTTAATAAAAAGTAATAACAAATATTATATCGAAATCAGAATATTACTAAAATATTTATATTCGACTAATATTAAAACAACATTTAAATTAAATTTATTACAAAAAAAGGAAATTATAGGTTAAAAAATGAAGTTTAACGATTATATAAGTAATATTTTTGCTGTTATTAGTGGTTTTTTTGGGTTAATAGCAGCTTATCCTGTATTTCAAAATAGAATAGGAACTTTTATTGTGTCATTAATATTTGCAGCAATTGGATACACTTACGGAATTAAACTGCTTTCCGGTTTAGGTGGTCCAACTCTTAGAATTTGGCTTATTACAGGAAATATTGGAATAGATTTTCTTGATTTATCAATTCAAATATTTAAAGCCGATAAAAAAATTACTCAAAATGAAATAGAGAGAGTAAGAATATATATGACTGAAGAATTTGGCGAGGAGATTGGAATTGAATCGGAGAAATATGTAATGAAAAATTACAAAAAAAGAATAGATGTAAAAAGAATTTGTAATAGTTACATAAGCATGAAACATTCTTTTAGATTGACATTTTATTATCAATTATTTGGAATTGCAGCTTCAAGTGGTTCTATTTCTGAAAAAGAAGAAAATTTGCTTATGATTATTGCATATCATTTAAGAATTGGGAAAAAAAGTTATAGTTATGTTAAAAACAATTTTGTAAAAAATGAAGAGCCAAAAATCTCAAATACAAATGATTACAAAGAATATTCGAATAAAAGCAGTACTTTTATTAATAATTTTTTATCAAGTTCGATAAATGCATATATAATTTTGGGAGTTAATAGAAATTCAAGCATTTCTGAAATAAAGAAATCATACAGAAAATTAGTGAAACAGTATCATCCAGATATGATTACAGATACAACTGATTTGTTTAAAAAGAAAGCAAAAGAAAAATTTATTGAAATAAATGACTCTTATGAGTATTTGAAAAAATACAAAGGCTTTAATTAATTGAAGTTATCTGATTGATATATAGTGATTTATCTTAAATAATAAAATAACGATTATTATGCAATGGTTTAAAAGAAAAACAAAAAAAGGAAAAGAAACATTAGAAAACAGCGAGAAAAATTTATTGCAAAAAATGAATATTTCAATTGATGAATGTACAAGTGGAATTAAAAAAGTAAATGTAGAAATTGATAATATCAATAAATGGATAATTGAAGCTATACATGAAGTTTTTAATGTAAATAAAAATTTTTGGTACCAAGAAATTGATAAATACGAGCAAATAAAAAAAGATGCTCAAAATTCAGAAATAGATATTAAAGTAATTGAAAAATGCGATGAAATTGTTGAGAATTATAAATCTCAAATTAAAATTAGAGAATCAAAATTTAAATTATACAATTCTTTACTTTCGGAATATACAAATACAAAAGAAAAACTTTTGAAAATTGAAACACAAAAAATCAGAGAAGAAAAAACCAATAATAAATTAGAATCATTAAAAAAACACAGTAAAAGAATAGAAAGTTTATCTCAAAAACCTGAGGAAATTGAAAAACATTATCAGGAAAAAGATAATTTGAGTTTATTAGAATCAGAAGTTGAAGAGCTTATTGACGAATTTGAAATAAATGAGGAAGTTAAATTACACATGCAAAAACTCAATAATATTTATTTTTCTGAAACCGACGAATTAACTGCCGACAAAGCGATTGAGGAAATTGAAAACCTGATAAGCAGACTCAAGAAAAACGAGTGATTTTCATTGATTTTTATTTTTTGACTAGTTTATAAAACATTTTATCTTATAAAAAATACAAGTTTGGCCTAATTTTAGATTTATATTAATAAACTGTAAAAACATCATTAATATATTATCTAATGAGAAAACTAATAAGCATAATATTTGTATTTTTAATTACAGCAAATACATTCTCCCAAGAGAATTTAAATAAAAAACCTTTAGATTTTAATGCATATGATTTGTGGAGTACACTTGAACATCAAGCTATTTCTGACGATGGGCAATGGGTTTGCTATGAGGCTGTTCCGTATAATGATGATATTGAATTAAATATTATCAATCCTATTACAAATAAAAAATATAAAGTCTACAGAGCTAGTTCCGCAAGTTTCTCACCTTCTTCAAAATTTATCGCTTTTAAAATTAAAACCGAATTTAAAAAGGTAAGAGAGCTAAAGCTTAAAAAAACAAAAAAAGACAAATTTCCTAAAGATACTTTAGGAATTATAATATTAGGTTCAAATAGCTTTTTGAAATTTGATAATTTAGTTTCGTTTGAAATGCCAAAAGAAGAATCTTCGTGGATTGCATATTTGTACGAAAAATCAAAATCCGAAAACGACTCAGATAACAATCAAAAAGAAAAGAAGAAAAAAATTAAAGATTTACCCGAAATTTATGATTTAAAAATTATTAATCCAATAAATAACAAAGAACATCAATTTGAAAATGTTTCTGAAATTAATTTTTCTAAAAATGGTAAATTACTTGGATTTATACAATATAATAACGACAGTTTGCTAGAATCAACAATTAAAATTTTTGACACCGAAACCGAAAAAACAATTGAAATTTATAAAGATAAAGGTTTAGCCAAAACCATTACATTAGATAATTCAGGCAAAAATGCAGCTTTTATTTTTTCTGCCGATACTGTTGAATTTAAAAATTACAGCTTAAATTTATGGCAAACAGGCAAAACTGCATCAAATGAAATTGTTATTAGCAGAAATTCTTTAGAAATGCCTAAAGATTGGGGCGTTAGTGAATTTGGAAAAATTTGGTTCTCCGAAAACGATTCAAAATTATATTTCGGAACTGCTTTAAAAATTAAACCAGAAGAAAAAGACACTTTACTTGATGAAGAAAAAGTTACACTAGACATTTGGACTTGGTCAGATCCGGTTTTACAATCCGAACAGTTATCGAACCTTAAAAAAGATCAAAAAAAGAACTATTTGACTGTTTATCATATAAATAGTAATAAAGTTGCACGAATCGAAAACGAATTAATCGATGATGTGAAAACTATTTTAAAAGGCAATGCTGATATTGCATTTGGAATTGCTGAAAAGCCTTTCTTAATTGAATCGTCTTGGGTATTTCCGCCTTATAAAGATATTTATACTGTTGATATTATTACAGGCGATAAAAAAATAATTCTGAAAAAAGCTCAAGGCGAAATAGATATTTCACCATTCGGAAATTTCATTTTTTGGTTCGATGGCTCAGACAAAAATTGGTATACTTATAATATTAAAACTCAGGAAAAAAAATCATTAACTAAAGATATAAATGTTGATTTTAGTGATGATTCCCATGATTTGCCGTATTTAGCGCCATCATATTCTTTTGCTGGATGGACAAAAGATGATAAATATTTTTTAATTTATGATAAATTTGATATTTGGAAATTAGATCCAAACGGCATTGAAAATCCTATTTGCCTTACAAATAGTTTCGGTAAAAAAAATAACATCAAACTCAGATATATTGATTTAGATAAAGAAACAGAAGAAATTGACTTTAAAAACAATATATTAATTAGCGGATTTAATTATTTGAATAAACAAAGCGGATATTTTCAACAAGCTTATTACAAAAGCAATCCAATTAAGCTTGAAATGGATAATTATCGCTTTTACAATGAAATTAAAGCCAGAAAAAGCAATGCTATAATTTGGAGAAAAAGTTCTGTAAAAGAATTTTCAAATTTATGGTATAGTGATGTTAATATGAAAATGCCAAAAAAAATATCAGAATTAAATTCTCAGCAAAAAAAATACAATTGGGCAAGTTCAGAACTTGTAAGCTGGAAAACTTTTGATGGAAAAGATGCAGAAGGCATACTTTATAAACCCGAAAATTTTAATCCAAATAAAAAATATCCAATGTTGGTTTATTTTTATGAACAAAATTCAGAAAATCTGCATGCACATTATTTTATTAAACCAAGCAGATCTATTATAAATCCAATATTTTATGCAAGTAACGAATATTTAGTTTTTATTCCTGATATAAAATACAAAATTGGACATCCTGGCGAAAGTGCTTATAATTATGTCGTTAGCGGAACAAAAGCAATGATTTCAAATGGATTTGTTGATTCAGAAAAAATAGGACTTCAAGGTACAAGCTGGGGCGGATATCAAGTTGCATATATTATTACGCAAACTAATTTATATAAAGCAGCTTCGGCTGGCGCACCTGTTTCAAATATGACAAGTGCTTATGGTGGAATTAGATGGGATAGTGGAATGAGTAGAATGTATCAATATGAAACAACACAAAGTAGAATAGGAGTTAATTTATGGGAAAACAGAGAACTTTATATTGAAAACTCGCCAATATTTTTTGTTGATAAAATTGAAACTCCACTTCTTATACGTCATGATGATAACGATGGCGCTGTTCCATGGTATCAGGGAATTGAATTATTTGTAGCAATGCGAAGATTGTATAAACCTGTTTGGTTAATAAACTACAATGGGCAAGCACATAATTTAAAAGATAAAAGTCCTGAAGCTAAAGATTTAAGTATCAGAATGATGCAGTTTTTTGATTTTTATTTAAAAGGAAAATCGGCACCAAATTGGATGAAATACGGGATTCCTGCTTTGAAAAAAGGAAAAACTTTGGGATACGAAATTGAAGAGTAATCGTTAAAAAAAATACAATAAATTAATAAACTGATAAACTGTTAGATAACAATCAAATAACAATTTATCAGTTTAATATTCTTAATTACTAATTACTAATTACTAATTACTAATTAC
>JAFGWC010000157.1 GCA_016937695.1 Bacteroidales bacterium | reverse complement strand
GCCTTTGCTTGTAAATATGGTTACTGCCGGAAATCTGGGAGTAAAATCAGGAGAAGGTTTTTATAATTGGGGACACGGAACAAAAGAGCTTATTGTTTCAGATTTCTTTAAAAGTAAAGTTTAGTTTAAGTAAAATTAAAAAACCTCGAAGATTTAATTTTCTTCGAGGTTTTTTGTACTTATAAATTTTTATTCTTCATCTTCAATTCCAAAATCTAGATATCCACCTTTTGTTTTACTATTTCCATTTCCTTTTTTTCCGCCACCAAAAAATACACCAACGCCCAACGAAATATAGTTTTTAGAAGCAAATTCACTGTCTAAGCCTATTATATAATTGTATGAAACACTAATTGTGAAATGACTTAAATCTAAACCAATTTTTGGAGCAACACCGAATTTATCTCCAAATTCAACATCAATTGAAGCAACATCGGTTCCTACCGAAGCAGATCCAAGTTGATATAATCCTGCCCCGACACCTATGTAAGGTCTTACTTTACTTGTAGTAAAATAATAATTGAAAGTAGCTAAATATGAGCCAATTGCAGATATTGAAACGCTTAATCCATCTTCTGATGCTGCGCCAATTATAGCAAATTCTGCTTTTACGCCTACATTAATTTTGTCGGTAATATAATAACTTGGATTAAAATAATATCCAATTCCTGCGGTATATGCACCGTCAGAAGGCAATCCGTAAATTCCACCAAGTTCAACTTTTAATTTGGTAAAATCTTGAGAGTAAATAAAATTATTTGTTATTAAAATTAGTAGAATAATTAAAAAGATTTTTTTCATTTTTCTATATTTAAATTATTAATAATAAGCATTTTAACATGTGATTTTTGTTTATTAATTAGTTACAAACTTATATAAAAGCTTTTACAGTTCGCCATTTTCAATTCTAATTACAATATCCTCAATCATTCTGTCATCTCCTTTGGCATCATATTCCATTTTTAAATTTGAACCGAAAATTCTTGCAACCGATTGCCAAAAAAAAGCGTTAATTGAACCTTTTAGCTCTTTTACAATTTCATATGTTGTATATCCTGTTTCTCTGTCGATTAATTTTATTAGAATTTTTCCTTGTGTAAATGTAAGTTTTCGCAATTGTCCTTCAAACTGCTGTTTTAGTTCTTTTTCTTTTAATTTTATGTATTTATCTTGTTCTTTTTTAGTTTTGTAGTTTTCTAAATTAAGATGAATATCTTTTAACTGTTCGCTTACTAATTGTGAATAAGGGTATACTTTTTTTACGTAAATTACTAATCTTGAGTATCTTTTTTTTTGACGTTTTGATTTAAATTTAAACGGAGGCCTTATAGTTATTGCACGTAAATTTACATGCAATAATGTATCGCCATCAACTATTTCTCCTCTCACAACTTTTCCTTCTAAAGCTTTTATTATAAATATAGAATCGTTTCTTGTAATGCGCTGACTATTAGCGTTTTGCTGAAAGTTAAATAATGGTAAAATCAATATAATTCTATATAAAAAATTAAGCTGTTTTTTTTTATAGAATAAATAATTATAAAGTTTATAAACAAGCCTTTTTAAAAAATTATATGTGATAGATTTGTTTTTCATCAATTAATAGCTTGTAAAATTTGGTCAAAGATAAAAACATATTTTAAAAAATATATAGGAATATTTTAACGCAAACATAATTTAAAAATTATATGCAATGTTAGCTATTATCTATTTTTTCGCCAATTTGAAAAGTTATTTTTATCACTATTTGTTTGTGTAGGTTTATTATTAGAAGAATTAAATAATCCGGACATAAAAATTGCTGCTATTTTATTAATATCTATCGAATCTTTATTTTTTAATTTTTCAGGTTTGAAAAATTTTTGCACAAAGTGAGTGTCATAATTTCCACTTAAAAATGCATTGTTTTCCATAACAAATTTACCAAAAGGCAATGTAGTTTCAATTCCAACAATATTATATTCATCAATTGCTCTTTTCATTCTTAAAATGGCTTCTTCTCTATTTTTTCCGTAAGTTATTAATTTAGAAATCATTGGATCATAATAAATAGGAATATCCATTCCTTGTTCATATCCATCATCAACTCTAACTCCAATTCCTTGTGGTCTTACATATGTTTTTAATTTTCCGATATCTGGTAAAAAATTATTTGTTGGATCTTCGGCATATACTCTTAATTCAATAGCATGGCCGTTAATTTTTAAATCATTTTGATTAAAAGATAATTTTTCGCCACGTGCTATTTTTATTTGTTCTTTTACAAGATCTATTCCTGTAATAAGTTCAGTAACAGGATGTTCTACTTGAAGTCGAGTATTCATTTCCAAAAAATAAAATTCGCCTTTATTGTAAAGAAATTCAACTGTACCTGCGCCAATATAATTACATGCACGTGCAACATCTGTTGCACATTTGCCCATTTCTTCACGTAATTCTTGTGTTAAAACTGCTGATGGAGCTTCTTCAATAACTTTTTGGTGTCGTCTTTGAATAGAACATTCTCTTTCAAATAAATAAACAATATTTCCATGTTTGTCTGCAAGTATCTGAATTTCAATGTGTCGCGGCGAATCAATATATTTTTCGATAAAAACAGAACCATTTCCAAAAGCAGATTTAGCTTCGCTAACTGCTAAATTCATTTGTTCTTCAAATATTTCAGAATTTTCAACTATTCGCATTCCTTTTCCGCCACCGCCAGCAGAGGCTTTAATTAAAATCGGATAGCCCGTTTTTTCGGCAATTTGTTTTGCTAAAGCAATATCTGTAATAGCCTTGTCGGTTCCGGGAACCATAGGAATATTATATTTTTTTACTGCAGATTTTGCTGCTAATTTATCGCCCATTACTTCAATTGCATTGGCGTCTGGGCCAATAAATATTATTCCTGCTTTTTCTGTTTTTTTTGCAAACTCTGCATTTTCAGATAAAAATCCATAACCGGGATGAATGGCATCTACATTAAGATTTTTACATATTTCAATAATTTTATCGCCTAGTAAATAAGATTGATTAGATTGTGCAGGCCCAAGTAAAACCGCTTCGTCTGCATTTTTTACATGTAATGAATTTCTGTCAGCTTCAGAATATACAGCAACAGTTTTTATTCCCATTTCTTTAGCCGAACGTATTATTCTTAAAGCTATTTCGCCACGGTTTGCAATCAAAATCTTTTTCATGTGCTTGTTTTTTTGTATTTATCTTATATATAGACAATTATGTTTTTTGTTGGCTCTGGTTTAGTATAGCTGAGATGACTAATACTATTTATTTTACATTAATTATCAGCTAGTTAGAAATTGGTAATTAAAAATGACCTTTTAATATTATTAATTATTAATTGCCAGTATACTAATTACTTGCAAAAAATAAGCAATACAGATATTTAAAATATCATAGAAAATTTAAACCATAGCATTTTTATTCTTTTAATTTACAAATATGATTTTATATACAAATTTGGATATTTAAATTTTCCCAAATCTATTTAATCTTTATTAAAATAAAAAATCGAAATTTAATAATTGATAAACTATTTTGAAATTACTTTCATTGTTTCTTCTATATCTCGGGGAGTTTTGTAAATCAGTCTGTATTCTTGCATCGAAAGGTCTGACCAATAAAGTGGAAATCTAAATTTTCCATGCAAAATTGAAGCTGTAGTATCAACAAGAATAAGCTCATATGGTAAAGCTGCTAAGTGTGAATTTCCAAGTTTATCGAGAAAGTTTGCTTCGCCTTTTCTCTTGTCTAAAAGGCCTATGCCAAAAAGAGCAATTTTTTCTTTTTCATAAATTAATTCATAAACCTTTATTGTTTCACCTTTTCTGGCTTGTAAATTATCCTTAATAATTTTCAAACCTTGTTTAAAACTTTTAAAAGTGCCAACAATTATGTGATCATCAAAAGAAGGATATCTTATTAAGAATCTAAATTCTTTTAATTCTCTGTCGCTGAGGCTACTAATAATAAAAGGAGTAAATTCTGGAGTAATTGTATAAAGTGCCATTTTAATATCTAAAGATATTTGTGCCAACTCGATTTCATATTTTTTTGTATTATCTCTTAAATATGAATAAAACACATATTCTGGATTTAATAAGCTGATATCCACGCTGTTATTGTTGGCAATTAATCCAATTCGCATTACACTTGCCATTAATCCTTTATCTTTAATTTTTAATGTTATATCTAATAAATCTTTTCTTGTAAATGTAATTACCAATAAATTTGAATCTTTTGATGGATTATATTCGCCAAGAATTTTAAAATTTTCTTTAATTAATGATTTTACAATATTATTTCTAACTTCAATTAAAGAACCTTTTTTTGTTCCTAATTTGTAAAATGCAACTAAACCACCATCTGCAAAAGCATTTTCGTTTATAATTAGTACAAAAACAAATAAAAATTTTAAAAAAAAGTACTTTCTAATCATTTTAGAATTTTTTATGAATGATTTTTGCTAAATTAAAAATAATAAATTGCTTTTTATAAATTTCTTCTAATTAATAAATTGTAGTTTATTTATTATATTTGTTAATATTTTATTTAGATATAATATTTTTAATAAAATTAGTGTTTTATTACAAAATTTTCGGAAGTTTGTAAATCAAAATTATTTTTAAATATTTTTATTATAAAAGATGAAACAAGCATGATTTTTATAAATTTTAAAATATTAAATTAATGATTATTTGCATCGTGCGGTTACATGTGACAAATTATACAATTTAAAATAATCACATGAAATTTATTAATTCTTCAATATCAGTAATTGTATTTATTTTTTGTTTAAATTTTAATCTGACAGCACAAAGATTATTGACAGAGGATGAATTAGACCAAACTAAAGTATACACAAGCATTGAAGAAGCCATTTTAAATCCGGAAAATGTTTTTCAGCTAGATTTACTTACAAGCGATTTAAAAGTTTTACCTCCGATTATTTCAAAATTTAAACGACTACAAAGATTATATCTGTATGAAAATCAATTAACTAAACTACCACCAGAAATTGGAGATCTAACAAATCTGCAAGAACTTTTTCTTGATGGAAATCAATTAACAAGCTTACCAGCAGAAATAGGAAAATTAAAAAACCTTGAAGTATTAGGATTACACGGCAATAAATTGTCAAGTTTACCTAAAGAAATTGGTGAAGTTGAAAACCTGAAAACACTGTATTTAACTGAAAATCAAATTATTACCTTGCCTGATGAAATATGTAATTTAAATAATCTTGAAAGTATAGATTTAGCTTATAATAAATTAGTTAAACTTCCTGATGGAATAGGTAAATTAGTAAAACTCAAAGAGCTTTTTTTAACTGCAAATAAAATTAATAAATTACCAGATGAAATAGGCAATTTAAGTAGTTTGGAAGAATTTTATTTAGATGATAATAATTTAAAAGAAATACCAGACACAATTGGAAATTTACATAATTTGAAAACATTGGGATTAGCTAATAATCAGTTAATTACATTGCCAAAAACAATAGGGAAATTAAGTTTACTTGAAAGTTTATATTTATCAGGAAACAAACTTATTTTATTGCCTTTAGAAATTGGCGGTTTAGTAAATTTAAAAAACTTTTTCCTTTCTGATAATTTATTAAAATATATTCCAAAAGAGATTGGTCATTTAAGAAATCTAAAAGAATTAAATTTATATAATAATCAACTTACAGGATTACCATTAGAATTTTCAGATTTAAGCAGCCTCGAAAACTTAGGCTTAGGAAAAAATAATTTCAAAGTACTTCCCAGCAGTTTCGATAATATCAATATTTATTAATATATTTATGTCTTTTAAAAATAAAAGGCTAAATAACACAATTCTTTCATGCTAATTACTTCCGAAGATATTGAGAAAATAATAATTACAATACAAAATCATTCACCTTATGATTTTAGTGGATATTCTATAAAATCTTTTACAAGAAGAATTGAAAAAGCAACATTCGATTTTAAGTTGAGTATTGATGAAATTATTAAAAAAATTAAAACAGACGAAATTTTCACCGAAAAATTAGCAAAAGGAATTACAGTTAATACAACCGAGTTATTTAGAGATCCAAAAGTTTGGCATACATTAAGATACAGAGTTTTAAATAAATTTTCCGAAAACAGAAGAATTAACATATGGCATGCCGGAAGCTCAACCGGACAAGAAGTTTATTCAATGCTTATTTTGTTAAATGAAATGGGTTTGCTTGAAAAAGCTAATGTTTTTGCCTCTGATATTAATACAGATGTACTTGAAGTTGCAAAAAAAGGAGTTTATAATTATCGATTTAATATGGAATATTTCGATAATTTTAATAAAGTAATTCGCGAAAATCCTTTTAACTATGATGATTATCTTGATGTTCCTTATTCAAAATATTTTAACATCGAAAAAGAAAAAGATACAATAAGCATAAAAGATTTTTTAAAAAGAAAAGTTGTTTGGTTAAAGCATGATTTAGTAAACCAAAGCAATATATTCGATACTAAATTTGATTTAATATTATGCCGAAATGTTTTAATTTATTTTAACAATGAATTGCAAGAAAAAGTTATAGAAACCTTTTATAATAGTTTATTTAGAAAAGGAGTATTAATAATTGGAATTCATGAAAGTATTATCGGATTAATGGCTAATAAATTTAATAAATCCGGATTCGTTTACACAAAAAAGGAATAAAAATATCAGCAAATTAAATATGGAAGATGCAAAAACACAAAATATTGGAATTACTGATTTTAAGAACTTAATTCAAAGCGTAAAAGATAATTTTTATATTGATTTTTCAAATTATGCATTAAGTTCCTTAAAAAGGAGAGTTGAATTATTTTTACAAAATTTTCATTTTAATAATATTGACGAACTTATTTATAAATTAAATAATGATAAAAAGTTTTTTCAGGTATTTTTAAAAAACATTACTGTTGATACTTCAGAAATGTTTCGCGATCCGGAATTTTGGGATGAATTTAAAACCTTTATTATAAAAAAATCAAAAAACAACACGGAGTTGAAAATTTGGCTTCCTTGCAGTAATTCAGGCGAAGAATTATACTCTTTACTCATTATTCTTGAAAAATTGAAATTAACAGAAAAGACTTTGATATATGTTAGCAGTATTAGTACTATTAACGTTGATAATATTAAAGAAGCATCGCTGGAAATAAAAAAAATGGATGTTAACAGTGCAAATTTTGATCGTATAGAAGATGGAGGAAATTTATTTGATTTTTTTACAATTAAATCCTATTATGCTCAACTAAATAGGACATTATTGCAAAATGTGAAAATAATTCATCATGATATCTTCACAGAAAATGCACCAGATTTATTTGATATTATTTTATTCAGAAATAAAATGATTTATTTCAATCAGCAATTAAAAAATAAAGCCTTAAATATTTTAAAATCAGCTTTAAAAATAGGCGGTATAATTGCAGTTGGAGTTAAAGAATCTGTAAATTATCCTGGCTACGAACGAGAATTCTCAAAAGTTAGCAATACAGAAAAAATTTATAAAAAATTAGTAACGGAATAATAATTGTAATTGTAAATCAAAATGTTATTATAAATTTTTGATTTAAAGTAATGAAATAAAAATTGCAGATGGATTATAAATACATAATAATAGGAGGTTCAGCAGGAAGTTTTCAAACAGTTACTAATATTTTATCTGCACTTCCGCAAAATTATAAAATTCCGATTTTTTTATGTTTACATAGATTAAAACATATAAGAGCAGGTTTTGTTGAAGCTCTATCAATTAAGTCTAATATTAAAGTGGTTGAACCAGATGATAAAGAATTTATCAGACAAGGAAAAGCATATCTTGCACCGGCTAATTATCATATGTATTTTGAATTAGGAAATTTTATTGCATTGTCTACAGAGCCGGTTGTAAACCATTCAAGACCAGCTATTGATATCTCTTTTGCATCGGCAGCATACGCATTTAAATCAAAATTAGTAGGTATTATTTTATCAGGAGCTAATAAAGATGGTGCTTATGGATTAAGTCAGGTTAAAGAAAACGGTGGATTAACTATTGTACAGGATCCTAAAGAATGCCAAGTTAAAACAATGACAGAAGCAGCAATTAATGCAACTGATGTTGATTATGTTTATAGTTCTGAAAAAATAATTGAATTTTTAATAAAAATTAATAAAAACATATAAAATATCTATTTTAAATTATTTATAGATGAAGAATATAGGATTAAAAATAACAATAATTATATTAATTGTAATACAGTTAGCTTTTAGCTTAAAATCTGTTTTTATTCTAAAATCTGTTTTTGAAAAATTATTAAAAACTGTTGATATACCTCAAAATCAAAAAATGTTATTGTTTTCGACTTTAGTATTTTCAATAATTATTTCAGTTGTATTAATTATAATTATTTTTCAATTATTGAAAAGCAATCAAAGAAATCAAACTATTGATTTGTCTGATGACGATGATAAAAAAGCTAAAACAATAATACAAATGGAAAAGAGTGCTGAAAAGGCAAAACAATTGGAAATAAATAAAGAAAAAAGAGAAGCTGTAAATATTTTATTGAAAAATCTGGATACAGAAAAAAGAGAAAAAGAATTTTTTGAAAAACTTCTGTCAAATTTAGCAGAAAAGTATAAAATTGTTCAAGGAATAGTTTTTGTTAAAGATAAATCGGACAATGTATATAAAAAGGCAGGAACTTATGCTTTTTACAGCGAAGAAGAAGTTCGCGAATTTAAGGAAGAAATTGGAATATCAGGTCAGGTTGCCGCTAATAGAGAGTTGTTAAATATTTCAGATTTACCAAATAAGTATATTACTGTTTTATCTGGTTTAGGAAGCTCTTCGCCAAACCATTTAGTGATTTTCCCCATTTTATTTAAAAATAAAACTATAGGAATAATTGAAATTGCAACTTTTACAAAAATTAATAAATTTAATGAAGAAGTTTTAATGAACTTTGCTGAAATATTAGGCGAATTGGTAGAAACTTTTAGATAAAATTCTTTAAAACACCAAAAATTACCATTGCATATAAATAAAATCTAATATAACGAGTTAAACCGTATAAAAGATAGTTTTTAAATGGATAATTTACAATACCAGCAATAGTACTTATCATTGCAAAAGGCAAAGGAAACATTGCAGCCATTATTATTACAATTCCACCCCATTTTTCAATCATATCAAAATTCTTTTCATATTTTACAGAAATGAATTTTTTAACTCTTGGTAATCGTCTTATTAACAGACCAATATAATATGCGTTTATTCCTCCAATGTATGAAAAAGTTGCTAAAATTGTAACAATTAAATATGGATGTTCTATATATCTGGTCTTTGCCCAAATAATAAAAATATCAGGCGGAATTATTCCCATTATCGATTCAGAAATTATAAAAATCAGATAAACGTAAATAGGCTTTTGATGTTCTACAAAATTTCGTATAATTTCTTGTTGATGCTTTAAATCAAAAATTTTATCAAGCAGTAAAATAATTAAAATTATTGAAGCTAAGATAAGTATTAGTTTCAAAAAATTTTTTCCTAAAAAAAGATATAAGCCACTTCTTTTGTAAAATTCATGATAAATCTTGAATTTTTCTTTAGTTGACCTTTTTTTTATTTTATTCTTTTTACTCATTTAATTGAAAAATAGTATAATTTTAGCAAAACTAAATAGAAGATTTATTGTTTTTAATGAATTTTACAGAAATAAATAAAAAAAAATCTGAATTTTTTATTTATTTATGGGACGTAAAGATATATAATAAAAATAGTAAAAAATATAATTTGTAAATGATGAACGAAAATTTTTTACAATTCGTATGGAAATATCAACTATTTGAAAAGCAAAGTCTTGAAATTGATGGTAAAAGTGTTGAAATTATTCATCAGGGAACTTTAAATACAGATGCCGGACCAGACTTTTTTAATGCTAAAATAAAAATTGATGAAACATTATGGGCAGGAAATGTAGAAATTGAAATAAAATCATCAAATTGGTATTTGCACAAACATAATGATAATGAAGTATTTAACAATGTTGTTTTACAAGTTGTATATATTAACGACAATCAAAATATTTTAAATAGCAAAGGAATTAAAGTTCCTACTTTAAAATTGAATATCAACGAAAATCTAATTGATAAGTATAAAGAACTTGAAAAAAGTGTTAATTGGATTGCCTGTCAAAATGATTTTAATAAAGTAAATGAAATTAAATTAAGAATGTGGTTATCAAATATTTTAGTTGAACGTTTGCAAGCAAAATCTAATTATATATTAAATAAATTAAAAGAAAATAAAAACGATTGGGCTGAAACTTTCTATCAAATCTTAGCCAGAGGATTTGGTTTTAAAATAAATAAAGAACCTTTTGAATGGCTTGCTAATTCTTTGCCTCAAAAAATTATCGCAAAACAAAAAAACAGCATAATGCAAATTGAGTCATTGTTATTCGGTCAAGCCGGATTTTTAACTAATGAATTAGAAATCAGCTATTTTAAGGAATTAAAAAATGAATATAATTTTTTTCAGAAAAAATATAGTCTTAAACCTTTAGAAAAATATTTATGGAAATTTTTAAGATTAAGACCTTCAAATTTTCCAAGCATACGAATTGCTCAATTTGCAAATTTGATATTTAAATCAAATTCTTTATTTTCTCAGATAATTGAAATTGAAAAAATTGAAGACCTCAAAAAAATTTTTGATGTAAAAGCTTCCGAATTTTGGGAAACTCATTACACTTTTGAGAAAGAATCGCCCAATAAAAGGAAAAAATTAGGAAAGCAATCTATTGATATTATTTTAATTAATACAATAATACCTTTTTTATATGTTTATGGTCAATCTACAGATAATCAGCAAATTAAAGATAGAGCAATTAGTTTTTTGGAAAATATAAAAGCAGAAAATAATAAAATAATTAGATATTTCATAGACATGGGAGTTAGAGCCGATAATGCATTTTATTCTCAAGCACTTATACAATTAAAAAATGAATATTGCGAAAAGAAAAATTGTGTAAATTGTGCAGTTGGAACTGAGATTTTACATCAGGAAATAAATAGAATTAAAATAAACACATGAAATTTAATAAATTTAAATATATATATATAAGTTTTATAGTATTATTTGTAGTTATTTCAATCGGCGTCTCAGGATTTATGTTAATTGAAAAGTATTCACTTATTGAAGCTTTTTATATGACTATGATTACGATTTCAACTGTTGGTTTTGGCGAAGTTCGGCAACTATCACAATTAGGAATGATTTTTACATCATTTTTAATAATAATAAGTTTTGGAACTTATGCTTATCTTGTAACCAGCACAACTAAGTTTATTCTAGATGGCGAGTTAAAAGAGTATTTTAAAAATAGAAAAATGGAAAGAGCTTTAAAAGATTTAAAAAATCACGTTATTGTCTGTGGTTATGGCAGAAATGGGAGACAAGCAACATTAGATTTATTATTGGATAACGAAAAAGTACTTGTAATTGAAAAAAACATTAATATTTTTTTAGATGATTCAAATGAAGATGTTTTGTTAAACAATAATTTTATTCAGATTACAGGAGATGCAGTTCATGAAGACATTCTTTTGAAATCGAAAATCGAAAGTGCTAAAGCATTAATCACAACATTACCAAGCGATGCTGACAATTTATTTATAGTGTTAACAGCAAAAGAGTTTAATGAAAATTTACTTATTATAAGCCGAGCTACCGAAGAACATTCTGATACTAAATTAAAAAGAGCAGGAGCTACTAATATTATTATGCCCGATAAAGTTGGAGGAACAAGAATGGCTAAACTTGTTTCGCAGCCTGATGTTGTAGAGTTTATTGAATCAATTCTTTTAAGAGGAGGTATAGATGCAAATCTTGAAGAAATTAAATGTTCTGATTTAGATTCTTGTTTAATTAATAAATCAATCGGTGAACTTAATATCAGGAAAGTGTCAGGGGCGAATTTGATAGGATTAAAAACAGCAGACAAAAAATTTATTTATAATCCTTCGCCAGAAACTATTTTAAATAAAAATGATAAGCTTTTTGTTATAGGTACGCCAAAACAAGTAGATAAATTAAAAAAAGTGCTCATGGGCGTATAAAGTAAATTAAACTATCAGCAGAAAAAAGAAATTGAGAATAAATTCAAAGAAACAGTATAAGAAAAAACAAAAAGAAAAAATAACATCTGTAAGCAGTATCTTTTTTATGCTAAAATTATTTTTTATAGCAATACTTGATAATATCCGTAATAGAAACTGTAAAATAAAAAATAAGAATATTTTTAAACTATAGGGATTTAAAAATTTAGCATCTGAAAAATTACCTTTAACAATTTGAGAAAATGCCCTGGATAAACCCTTGCTAATGCAATTATTACCAAAATAATCAGAACATAAAGATTTTAATTTAAAACTATTATTGAAATTATATTGAAATGAATAAATAATAATCAATAATATTATTAATAAAAAAATGCTGTTTATTAATAAATAAGTTTTTTTATTATTTTCTGTGTTCAACAGAATCTATTTTCGCAGGTTTCGATTTCTCAAGTTCTTCCATGCTTTGTTCAAGTTCATCCATTGTTTTATCAGATTCAAACTCCAAAGAATCAAGGTTATCTAATTCTGTATCAATATCTTCCATAGTATTATTGATATCCTGATAATTATTTTTAATTGTTTCAATATTTTCAAAAACATGACTGTCTTTAGCCATTTTAGTAAAAGCAACTCCCCACAAACCAGCAATTAAAATACCAATAATTGAAACAATTAGTGCTGCAATAATTAAACCTTTTTCAGAGCTTATTTTTGAAGCTTGATTAAGACCGATAATGCTTAAAATTAAACCAATTACACCTAAAAATAAGCCAATTATAGCAGTACAAGGAATTATTGCTAAAATTATTGCTAAAATCCCTAAAATTAATCCGGCTATTCCTAAACCTTGACCTGCATTATTTTGTTGATATTCCATATAAAGTATTTTGTAAAATTCAAAATTAAATAAATGATTTTAACTTGCAAAATATGTTATTAAAATTAAAATGTATAATTTCGCAAACGTTTTCTAGAAATTATGCATAATTTTAAAAAAGAAATTAAATAGTTTTTGGTTTGCACTTAAATATTTATATTTGTGTTGTATAACATTAATTAATTAATAATGGTACATAACAAGATACTTTGTGAAAATTGTATTGATAGTAAGGATTCTGTTTTTAGAGTTTTAACACCTGATGAAAAAAAGATTTTATATGAATATCATTCATGTACAAGTTATAAAAAAGGGGAAATAATTTATAAAGAAGGTGATAAACCAAATGGTTTAATTTGTTTGTCTTCAGGTAAAGTTAAAGTAATTAAAGAAGGAGTTGGCGGACGTGAGCAGATTGTTAGAATGACCAAACCTATTGGTTTTATTGGATATAGAGCCTTATTTGCCGGTGATCATTACATTTCTTCTGCGGTAGCAATTGAAGACAGTAAAATATGTATTATTGAAAAAGATGCTTTATTTGAAGTTATCAGAAGAAATGGCGATCTTGCAATAGCAATGTTAAAAGAATTAGCTTTAGAATTAGGATTTTCAAATGAAAGAACCGTAACTCTTACTCAAAAACATATTAGAGGACGTTTGGCTGAATCATTATTATTTCTAATTGATACTTTTGGTTTCGAAGAAAATAATAAAACGCTTAAGGTATATTTATCTAGAGAGGATATTGCAAATTTGTCAAACATGACAACCTCAAATGCAATAAGAACTCTGTCTAATTTTGCAAATGAAAATGTAATAAGTCTTGATGGACGAAAAATTAAGGTGAACGATTTAAAAAAACTACAAAGAATTAGTGCTTTAGGCTAAATTCTATAATATATTTAATATGGACAGAAAAGTAGCTCTTACAGCTATTATACCTACTTTAAATGAAGAGCATAATATAAGAGATGTTATAGAATCTGTTAGTTTTGCCGATGAAATTATTGTAGTAGACTCTTTTAGCACAGACAATACATTTGCCATAGCAAAAGAAACTGCAAACAAAGTAATTCAGCATGATTATAAAAATTCTGCTGCTCAAAAAAATTGGATAATTCCACAAGCTAAACACGAATGGATTTTGATTATTGATGCTGATGAGAGAGTAACAATGGCTTTGCGTGACGAAATAATTGGTGTTCTAGAAAGTAAATCTAAAATTAATTGTTATTGGATTTATAGAGCTAATTTTTTCATGGGAAGAAAGATAAAATTCAGTGGTTGGCAAAATGATAGGGTTATTCGTTTGTTTAAAAGAGATTTGTGCAGATATGAACACAAACAAGTACATGCCGAAATAATTCCTGTTGGAAAAGCCGGAACTTTAAAAAATAAAATTTTACATAATACTTATACAAATATTGATAATTATGTAAATAAGTTAAACAGATATGCATGGTGGCAAGCAAATGATTTATATAACGGTAAATTTGGACATATTACATTTTTTCATATTATTATAAAACCATTTTATAGATTTGTTTACCATTATTTTATAAAATTAGGAATATTTGATGGGATACCGGGTTTTACTATTTCTATTTTAAACTCGTATGCTGTTGGTACAAGATATATAAAACTTTGGCTTAAAAGGAAAAAATTAGAATAAAGCAAAAAATTGAAAAGGTAATGGGGGTTTAATAAATTATAAAAATATAAGTGAAAGCAAAAGTTAAAACAAGTTTAATAATAACAACGTATAATTGGAAAGAAGCACTTAAACTTACTTTAGATAGTGTTTTTATGCAAAATGTATTGCCAGATGAAATAATAATTGCTGATGATGGTTCTTCTAGCGATACTAAGGATATGATTAAGGAATACGCAAAAAAAAGCCAAACCCCAATTATACACTCTTGGCAAGAGGATAAAGGATTTAGACTTGCAGCATCTAGAAATAGAGCAATTGCAATTTCAAAATATGAGTATATTATAATTATTGATGGTGATATAATTTTACATCCTAAATTTATTGATGATCATATTCGTCTTTCAGAAAAAGAAATTTATTTGCAGGGTTCAAGAGTATTATTAAATGAAGAGTCTTCAAAAAAAATGCTTGAAAACCAAAAATTCGAAAGACCTCACATTTTTTCAAGAAAATTTAAAAATAGAATTAATTTTTTCTATTCTCCATTATTGGCTAAATTGTTTTATAAAACAAAAACAAATTCTCATAATGGGGTAAGAGGATGCAATTTTTCATTTTTTAAAAGCGATATTATTAAAATTAATGGTTTTAATGAAGATTTTAATAGTTGGGGAAGAGAAGATAGTGAATTTGTTGAAAGATTATTTAATATTGGTGTACAAAGAAGAAACCTTAAGTTTAGAGGGGTTCAATATCATTTATTTCATAATGAAGGGAAAGCTAATTCATTTAATGATTCAATTTTAAATAAAGCTATAAATGAAAAACTGAAATGGTGCGAAAATGGAATAGATAAACACCTCAAAAAATAGCTTTCTCAAATTTTTCTTTATTATAAAAAAGTAAAGTATAGAAAAAACTAAAAAAACTTACTCCTAACTGCGTTTCCAAAGTATTTACAGAAAAGAATGAAACCAAAACTATTGTAAAAAAATTTAAAAATAAATAATTATTCAACAATTTATATTTTAAAACAGGATAAAATAAAAACACAAAAAACAAAATAAATCCAAATAAACCCAATCCTGTGAAAACAACTAAAAATTGATTGTGAACTCTATTTCTGTATCCTTTTTCTAATGAAGAAATCATAGACAATTCTTTTTTCGATTCGTCCATTACATCGCCTGTTCCAACACCAAACCAAAAGTTTTTCTTTATTAGAGATATTGAAGATTTGTAAAACTCAACTCTTTGACTTATCGATTGCCCTGTTGCATTTCCTGTTTTTATAAATGTATCTATTTGCCAAATTATGTGATATATTCTTGATTTTATACTAAATTTATTGATATACAGATAATTAGCGCATCCGTTTTCTATGTATTTTATTTCTTTTTTTGTTAATTTAGATATTCCGCTTGAATCTTTTCTTAATCCTTTTGAGCTTAAATATCTTATTATGGTTTCAGATAATTGCTGATTTTTTTTATCTAAATTGTTAAATTTTAATTCAGATTTTTTATTCCATTCTTGTTCTAATTCTTTTTTACAAATATAGATATCAATAATATTTCCGTTTTCTTTTCTTTTACTTTTTAGGTTGTGATAATAATTATTTCCGGAGATAGTTATTTTTTCAAGATTTTTAAAATCAACTTTTTCAAATTTGTAAAAATCATTAATTATTGATATTGTATATACAACAGGAATTAATATAAAAAGCATTAATATTGATATTATCAATATTTTAAATTTATTTATTTTAATTTTTATTAAAACATAAATTACATTAATTAAAACGATTGAAAAAAATACGAAATATCCTGTTAATGAGTTTAATATAAATAAAAAAAGGATAAACCAAACTTGAATTATCAGATATATAAAATCATATTTTAATATCTTTTCTTTTTTTAAAAAAATATAATATAAAATTAAACAAATTGCAAAATTTACTAATAAAGATAAATGTAAGTTTAAACCAACAATCGAAATTTCGTATATATCTTCAATAGAAAAAAAATCTTTAAAAAATTGAAATTTAATAAACGCAAATATTGTTGAAAAAAATACAGAAACAATAAAAAAATGAAATATTGCATTAATTTGTTTTTCATTTAATTTTATTGCTGATATATAAAAAATTGGAAGTAAAAGCGGTAGTTTTATTTTTAATTCTGCAAGCCCGTATATTAAGTTTGAAGTATTAATAAGGCCTGCAACATAAATAAAAAAGATTAAACTAATAAATATTTTTACTTTGTTTTTTTTTATTAATTCAAATTTGAGTTTAAAATTTCCTTCAAAAATCCAATTGAAAAAAATTAAGAAAAATCCAGTACTTATTAAAATTCGCGAAAACAATAATCCTATTGAAATAAGAATAAACGAATAAAAATATAATTTATTGATATTTTTTTTATAGTAATTATATAAAATGTTGTTTCCCATTTTTTATTTAAACAGCTCAGGCTCAGAACTTTCATTAGCTTTTATTTCGTTATAACAGCTTCTGCATAAAGGTTCGTAAATATCTTTTTCGCCTAATTCAACAAGTTTTTTTGTTGCAGTAAGTCTGTGAGAATAATGTGCTAAATTTCCGCATTTCATACAAATTGCATGTACTTTAGTTACGTATTCCGAAATTGCAAATAAAGCAGGCATTGAACCAAAAGGATTTCCGTTAAAATCCATATCAAGTCCTGCAATAATTACTCTAACGCCATTGTTTGCCAAAGTATTGCAAACGTCAACTATCTCATTATCAAAAAATTGAGCTTCGTCTATTCCTACTACTTCAATATCTTTTACATGATTTAATATGTTTTTTGCATCAGATAATGGCATTGAAGGAATTGTTTTTGAATCGTGAGAAACAATGTTTTTTTCTGAATATCTTTTGTCTATCTCTGGTTTAAATATTGCAATTTTTTGTCCAGCAATTTCAGCTCTTCTTAATCGCCTTATTAATTCTTCAGTTTTACCCGAAAACATTGAGCCTGATATTAATTCTATCCAGCCTCTTTTTACTATGTTTTTAAAGTTATTTTCTAGAAACATTTATCTTTAATTATTAAATTAAATTTCAATTATTACTTTTACAAAAATATAATTAAACAAACAGTTTTAAAATTTTTATTTACTATGAGACTGATATTATTTATTTCTCTATTTTTTTTGATTTTCAATAATGCTAATTTATTTAGTCAGGATATTAAATTTGCCCACAAAATTATTAGCGAAATTTCTTCTTCAAAATATGCCGGAAGAGGATATTCAGAAAATGGTGATAGCTTAACTGCATTTTATATAATTGACCTGCTTAAAAAAAATAAAATTGAAAGTTTTGATAATTCGTATACTCAAAATTTTAATATTTCAGTTAATACTTTTCATAATAATATTAGTTTAAAGCTTAACGGAAATAGTTTAATTCCAGGATTAGAATATTTAGTATCTTCATCTTCAAATACAATTAAAGGAAAATTTCCTGTTATTGTAATGAATTATGAATTAATGAATTACCCTGAAAAATTACAATTGATAAGTAAAGATAGTATTGAAAAAAGTTTTTTGTTAATAGATACATTTTATGTGAAAAACAAAGGTTTTAAAGATGCTGCTGATGATATTATTAAATATAATTTATTTAATGCTAAAGGGATAATTGAAACAGAATACAAAAATTTAATGTACATACCTTCGCAAACTGCAGATAAATTTCCAAGAGTTAAAATCTTAAAAGGTGCAATTCCGGACAGCTTGAAATTTATTGATATCGAAATTGAAAACGATTATAAAAATTCGTATAATACAAGAAACATTATTGGTTACATTCATGGAGAAATTGATAGTTTTATTGTGTTTTCTGCACATTACGATCACCTTGGGCAAATGGGAAAGGATGTTTATTTCCCGGGCGCTAACGATAATGCAAGTGGAGTTGCTCTTGTACTAGATATGGCAAAATATTTTTCTAAAAACAGTAAAAAACTTAAATATTCTATTGCTTTTATTTTTTTTAGTGGAGAAGAATTAGGGCTTCTTGGTTCTTCAGAATATGTTAAAAATCCGAAATTCCCATTAGAAAAAATCAAATTTTTGATTAATTTAGATATGGTTGGTAGTGGTGAAAAAGGGATTAAAGTGGTTAATGCAACAGAATTTACATCAGAGTTCGAGTTGTTAAAAAAAATTAACGCTAAAAATAACTATTTGCCTGAAATTTATGTTCGAGGACCTGCCGCAAACAGCGATCATTATCCTTTTTATAAAAATGGAGTAAAAAGCTTTTTTATTTACACTTTAGGTGAATACTCTGAGTATCATAATATTTATGATAAATCTGAATCACTTCCTTTAAACAAGTACGAGGCTCTATTTAAGCTTTTAGTAAATTTTTCAAATCAACTCAATTAGAAATACTTTTAAATACATAATTTTTTTTGTTAAACTATTTATAACTTTGTTTTTTATTTTCAACTAAATATTTGATTATAAATATTAATAAAAGTAGATGTTTGGAAAATTATATATTGTACCCACACCAATTGGAAATCTTGAGGATTTTACATTTAGAGCTAAAAGAATTTTAAGCGAAGTTGATTTAATTTTGGCCGAAGATACTCGAAAAACAGTAATTCTGTTGAAACATTACAATATTGTAAATAAAATGCAATCGCATCATTTGCATAATGAACATAAAACTATTATTGATATAGTTGAAAAACTAAAAGAAGGATTAAATATAGCATTAGTTTCTGATGCAGGAACTCCTGCAATTTCAGATCCGGGATTTTTACTTTCAAGAGAATGCATTAAAAATGATATTAACGTTGAAACTTTACCAGGAGCTGTTGCGTTTATTCCTGCTCTGGTTAATTCTGGATTACCATCAGATAGATTTTGCTTTGAAGGGTTTTTACCTCAAAAAAAAGGTCGTCAAAAAAGCATACAAAGACTTGAAAATGAGGACAGAACAATGATATTTTACGAATCGCCTCATCGATTGGTTAAGGCATTAGAGCAGTTTATTGCAGTTTTTGGAAGCGAAAGAAAAGTATCTGTATCGAGAGAACTTACTAAAATATTTGAAGAAAATATTAGAGGAACGCTTCAAGAAGTTTTTGATTTTTATAAAGATAAAAAAATTAAAGGCGAAATAGTTATTGTTGTTGAAGGGAAAAATTAATTCAATTTTTTTTCGTTTAACACTTTATATATTAATTTAATTAAAACAAATAAAACAAATAAATAAATTATGAGAAAAGCTATTGTTATTTTATTACTGCCATTTATATTGGCTTCATGTGGAAATAACTCCGAAGTAGAAAAAATTAAAGCTGAAAGAGACAGTTTGCAAAATATTGCAAACAATAAAGACATGACTATCAATGATTTCCTTAAATCATTTAATGAAATTGAATCAAACCTAGAAACTATTAAGCAAAAGGAAAATATTATTTCTTTAAAAGCTCATGGTGATATTGAATTGGATCAAACAGATAAAGATAAAATTAATGACGATATTTTGGCTATTTATGAGTTGATGAATACAAACAAAAAAACAATTAATAATTTGCGTTATCAACTTAAAAAAGCAAATATTAAAGAGTCTGAATTCAATAAAATAATTAATAGATTGACTCAGGAACTTGAACAAAAAAACGAAGAAATTGAATTATTGAAAAATAATCTGGCTAAATTAAATATTGATGTTGAGAACTTAAACCAAGAAATTGCAAAGCTTAACGAAAACTTAGACACTTTAAATCAAGTTGCTGATAATCAGTCTGATTTAATTAGTATTCAAGAACAAAAGTTAAATACTGCATATTTTGTGTATGGAACTAAAAAAGAATTAAAAGAAAATAAAGTAATTACTTTAGAAGGTGGTTTTATTGGTATTGGTAGAATGGAAAAACTAATGGATAATTTTAATAAAGATTATTTTAAAATAATTGATATCAGAAAAACTACTTCAATAAGATTAGTAAGTAAAAAAGCTGAATTAATTACAACACATCCTGCAAATTCATATTATTTTGCAGGTAATGATAAAATTGACAGCCTTGTAATTAGAAATCCAAAAGAGTTTTGGAGTGTTTCTAAATATCTAGTTATAATGGTTAACTAAGTTTTTAAAATATTATTCCAAAAGTGTCTTTTTTAAAGATGCTTTTGGTTTTTTTATTGTTATAATTGTAATATTTGCAGATATTTATTCTAATTTTTTCAAATCTATTTTAATGAGAAAAATAAACATCCTTTGGGTTGACGATGAAATTGATTTGTTGAAAATTCATATTCTTTTTTTAGAAGAAAAAGGATATAATGTAATTACTGCAAATAATGGCGACGACGGTATTGCTTTAGTTCATGAAAACCATTTTGATATCATTTTTCTTGATGAACATATGCCAGGTTTAAGTGGTCTTGAAACTTTAGATGTTATTAAAAGCATTTATCCTACAATTCCAATTATAATGGTAACCAAAAATGAAGAAGAAGACATTATGGATATTGCAATTGGAGCAAAAATTTCAGATTATCTTATTAAACCGGTTAATCCAAAACAAATATTACTTGCAATTAAAAAAAATGTTGATTTAAAAAGATTAGTAACTCAAAAAACTACTTCCGATTATCAACTAGAGTTTTCAAAACTTAGTATGCAAATTAATAATTCTGCATGCTTTTCTGATTGGACCGAAATATACAAACAGCTTGTTTCTTGGGAGTTGAAGCTTGAACAATCGGAAGATAATACAATGGATGAAGTATTAAAATTTCAGAAAGAAGAAGCTAATAATTCTTTCGCTAAGTTTATTAATAGAGAATATGCAAATTGGTTTAAACCAAATAGTGAATGTAAACCAATTTTGCCTTTAAATATTTTAAAAGATAAAATAATTCCACTACTTGAAGATAGTCAGGTAGTTATGATAATAGTTGACAACTTAAGATTTGATCAATGGAAAGTACTGCAACCATTAATTCGAGAGTTTTATCAGTTAGAAGAAGAAATAATATATTCAAGCATTTTACCAACCGCTACGCAATATGCAAGAAACTCGCTTTTTGCAGGATTAATGCCTGCGGATATTGCCAAAAATCATCCCGATTTATGGATTTATGATGAAGACGAAGGAGGAAAAAATCTTAATGAAAAAGTTCTGCTTGAAAAACAATTAGAAAGATTAAAAATTGATGTAAATTTTTATTTTGACAAAATTTTAAACAATAAATCAGGCGAAAAAATAATCAGCAATTTAAATAATATTCTGGAAAACAAGCTGGTTGTGATTATCTATAATTTTGTAGATATGCTTTCTCATGCTCGAACCGAAATGCAAATGATTAGAGAACTTACAAATGACGAGGCTTCATATAGAGCATTAACTCTTACTTGGTTTGAGCATTCTACATTATTTGAGCTTTTAAAGGAATTAAGCAATAAAAAAGTAAAAGTTGTTATTACAACAGATCATGGAACAATTAGGGTTACAAATCCTGTAAAAGTTATCGGAGATAAAAATATAACTAAAAATCTTAGATTTAAACAAGGTAAAAGCCTTAAATATAATCCAAAAGAAGTTTATGAAGTTAATGATCCGCTTTCAATAGGATTACCAAAATCATTTTTAAGCTCAAAATATATTTTCTCATACAATAAAGATTTTTTCGCCTATCCAAATAATTATAATTACTATGTTAGTTATTATAAAGATACTTTTCAACATGGAGGAATTTCTATGGAAGAAATGTTAATTCCTTTTGTTGTTCTAAAACCTAAAGAATAGTTGGTTTTCAAAAATATTATTTACTTATTTTTTTACAATAATGATTAAATTTGAAATTAAGTCTATTGATAAAATTAATGAATATGCAGCAGAATTAATTCGTCAATTAAATCTTGATAATGACGTAGTTGAAACAAATTGCATTGCTTTTTATGGCGAAATGGGAGCCGGCAAAACAACTTTTATTAAAGCAATTTGTGAAAATCTTGGTATTATTGATATAGCAAGCAGCCCTAGTTTTTCTTTGATAAACGAATATTTATCAGATAGCGGCAGAAATGTATTCCATTTTGATTTTTACAGAATAAATCAAATTGAAGAAGCTTATGATATTGGATATGAAGACTATTTTTACAGTAATAACTTATGTTTAATAGAATGGGCTGAAAAAATTGAAAGCTTACTTCCAGACATCCATTTTAAATGTAATATTAAAATTTTAGAATCCGGTTCAAGACTTGTTGAAATAACTAAACATCCGTTATAAAATTTGTAAACTTTAATATACTATTATTACTTTGAATATTTGATTTAATATTTTAACTTTGGTAAACTTTTTTCTAATTTAATTGAATTTATATCGAAATCAGATTATTAATCAATTAATATTAGAAATAAATTAGTTTTTTTAAGTTCAGATATTAGCCTATTTTCAAAATTTTATTTTTATGAATGAGTTTACACAATACTCACTAGGGCAACAAAGACTTTTTCCTCAGGAAGAAATGCTTGAAATAAAAAAAAACAAAAAAGAATTATTTATTGGCATCCCAAAAGAAGATAAAAAATTTGAAAACAGAATTCCATTAACACCTCAAGCTGTTAAACTTCTCTCAGAATACGGGCATAAAATTGTAATTGAAACAGGCGCAGGACAAGGAGCAAGATACAGCGATTTAGAATACAGCGAAGCCGGAGCAATAATTAGTCAAAATAGGGAAGATGTATTTAAAGCTTCTATTATTTTAAAAATATCACCATTTTTAAATGGTGATATTGAATTACTTCAATCAAATCAAACTATTATCTCAGCAATTCATTTATCAACTCAAACCAAAGAGCAAATTATCGCTCTAATGAAAAAAAAGGTTTATGCAATTGCTTTTGAATATATTAAAACAGATTTTAAATATCATCCTATAGTTCGCTCAATGAGTGAAATTGCAGGAAAAATCTCAATAAATATTGCAAGTGAAATATTATCTAATCAAAACAATGGAAAAGGAGTATTATTGGGAGGAATTACAGGTATTTCACCTGCCGAAATTGTAATAATTGGTTCTGATACTGCAGCTGAACATGTTGTAAATGCTGCTTTAGGACTTGGAGCAAATATAAAAGTTTTTGATAAATCTATCAGTAATTTAAGAGACTTACAACATAGAATAGGACGGCAAATATTTACTTCAATTCTTCAACCTCACGCTCTAAAAAAAGCTTTAAAATCAGCAGAAGTTGTTATTGGCTCTCTCGATATTGATGAACAAAATGACGACTTTATTGTTTCTGAAGAAATGGTTAAAGAAATGAAAAATGGTTCTGTTATTATCGATTTAAATGCCGACAGAGTTTCTTGTTTCGAAACTTCAAAACCTACAAATCATTCAAAACCAACTTTTGAAAAACATGGAGTTATACATTATTGTGTTCCAAATATTGCCTCTCGTGTTGCCAGAACGGCTTCTATTGCATTAAGTAATATATTAAGCGAAGATATTATTAGAATTAGCGAACAGGGAGGTGTAATTAATTTACTTAAATCAGATAAAGGATTAAGAGAAGGTGTTTATATTTTTAATGGTATTTTAACTAAAGAAATTGTTGGAAATAAATTTGAAATTATATCTAAGGATATTAATTTATTAATGGCAGCATTTTAAAAAAGAAAAACTGCCCTTTTAAAAAAGCAGTTTTTCAATTTTTATTTATCAGAAAATTATTTTGAATTAGGACAATTTACGCCACGTCCATTTCCCATACCTTTTCCTTTCATATTACCTTTATGCATTCTATTTCCTTTTCTGGCATCAAAATAAACTCTTTGATTATCAGTAAGTAAAGCTCTAACCGATTGGCGATGAGCCTCGCTTTTTTTCTGCATATTTGTTCTTAAAGCACCAATTTCGTCAAGTGTTTTGTTAATTGCATTCATGTCTGGTTTGTCTGCAGTTCGTAAAGTATTTAAATGTGCTCGTTTTTCAGACATTAAATTTTTATGAGTTGTTACTTCTTTTAAATGACTTACTTTTAAAACTTCAATTTTACTTTTTTGCTCATCTGTTAAATCAGGTATATTGCATTCAAAATTTTGTTTGTTTTGCATGTTTTTACCTTGATATCTTTGAGCATTCAATTGTGTTCCAAAACTTAATAGCATTACTGCTAAAATTACTGATAATGATTTTAATCTAATTGTTTTCATAACTTATTGTTTTTTAATAATTTAACATATTTATAGTTGATGATTTTTATTTAATTTTTATATCTTCTATTTCTTTTTTGCGAATAATTATTTTCTCTCATGTGCATTTGATGATTATTCATTTTTGAGAGAAGAAGTTCAAATTTTTCAATTTGATTTTCATTAAGAATTTTTTTAACTTCTAAAAAATGCTTTATTGTTTCCAATTGTATTTGAGCATGCAATTCACCAATGTTTTTTGCAAAATTGTCTAATAATAGTGTATCTGGATCTTTTTCTTTTATTTCATCAATTATTAATTTTTTATTCTCATTAATTTTTTCAAATATTACTTGCGAATTATTAATATTTTGATCTTTTAGTTTACAATATGATTCAAATTGTTTATCTGTAAGTCCAAGTTCTTCTTTAATAAACTTTTTTACTCGCATGTGTGGGTTTCTAATATTTCTGTTTCCTGAATTATACTGCTCTGAATTGTTCCTTATATCATTATATTGAATTTTATGGTAAACAATAGTTGATATTGCCGAAATATTTAATAATAAAAGAAATATTATTATAGCGATTATTGTTCGTTTTTTTTGTAATGTGTTCATAATTAGTTTTTTATATTACTTGTTTTTTTCTTCTATTTCTAATAAGCTCATTTCATATGTGCTTTTTGTATTTTGATTTAAATTATATGATTCTGCAAATAATTCATAATCTTCTGAATTTGTATAATTAGCACTTTTATCCAAATTAGTTGTTCCTAAAAAAATACCGGAATAAATACTTAAAAATATTATTAAACTTGCTGCAATTGCTTGAAAATAAACTTGTTTTGATTTTAACCAAATAACTTTTTCTTTCTTATTTTCAATTTGATTTATTTTTTCTGATAAGTGTGAATAGAAAAAAGAATCCAATTCCTTTATCTTTTCTTTTTCTATAATTTCAAAGCTCTCTTTAAAAACATTATATAAATTACGACAATGAGCGCATGTTTTTAAATGATTTTCAATCGCTTGTTTTTTTTCTTTAGATAAGTTATTATCTGTATAAAAAATAAGCTCTTTATTTACTTCTTTGCATTTCATTGTTTCGTTGTTTTTGTATTTTGACACTATTAATTTAAAAAACTTGCGTTTAGTTTATTTTTTTTGATAATAATTTATTAATTTTTTTTGCAAATTCTTTTTTGCTCTAAACATCAAAGATTCAACCGATGATATAGATATTTTCATTATTTCAGATATTTCTTTATAACTAAGATCTTCATACTTATTTAGCGTAAAAGCAATTTTTTGATTTTCGGCTAAAGAATTTAATGCTTGATGTATAATTTTCGTTTTTTCTTCCTCTTCCAATTTATCTTCATCAATAAAACTATTATTATTAATATTTTTATCTGATACAAATAATAAATCTAAACTTTGAAGCCATTTATTTTTTTTATTATCTCTTATAAAATTTAATGATTTATTTACGCTTATTCTGTAAATCCATGTAGAAAGCTTGGCTTCACTTCTAAATTTATCTATTGATTTGTAAATTTCAATAAAAACTTCTTGCGCAATATCTTGCGCATCGTCTTTATTATGTACAAAACCATTACAAATATTTATCACTTTTGTCTGATGCCTTTCAACTAAAGTTTGAAATGCTTTACTGTCTTTGTTTTGTATGTTTTTTATTAATTGATTATCATCCATTATTAAAACTTTGTTTAAGTTTTTTCTTTTGACACAAAATTCTTAAAATACTTGTGGGTTTAGTCTTTTTTTATTTAAACTTAATTATTTATTAAATTCCTTATTTATATAACTAAGCTGTTTATTATTAATACAATATGTTGGTTTCAGTAAAAGAAAAAGCACATCCAAATTTGAGATATTTAAAAGATAAATAAAACAAAATTTATACATTATTTGTTAAATGTATAGAAAAATAAGTATATAATATCCGAATTATTCGGGTTAAAGAGAATAAAAAACTACTTTTGTGCCCTATTAAAAAAAAGTAATTATAATGATAAAAACGTTATTTAAAAAAGTTCTATTTGTATTTGTTGCATTTTCAAGTTTGACTGCTTTTGCACAAAACAATAATGAAATCTTATTAGATATAAGAGATAGTTCCAATTATAAAACAGTTACAATTGCTAACCAAGTTTGGATGGCACAAAATTTAAACTTTAAAACTGATAAATCTTGGTGTTATAATAAAAAAGCTGAAAATTGTAAAGTTTTTGGTAGATTATATAATTGGGATGCAGCAATAACTGCTTGCCCGGCAGGATGGCATTTACCATCTGATCAGGAGTGGAAACAATTGGAAACATATTTGGGTATGGCTGAAGCTGATTTAGATAAGTATGACAAATGGAGAGGAACTGACCAAGGAAGTAAATTATTAAATGACACTACTTTAGGATTTAATATTTTATTAGGAGGATATAGAAATCCGCCGGCTAATAATAATCTAATCAATATACAGGCTTTTTTCTGGACTTCAACAGAGCAAAATGGTGTTGCATGGTATCGTCAATTTTACAAAGACAGCAAGCAAGTTTTTAGACGTACAAGACCAAAATCTTGGTCGTTTTCTGTTAGATGCATTAAAGATTAATTTTATTGATATTTTCTTTTTTTCGTAAAAAAATGCTATGCCTGAGCAATAAATAATAAATAAAAAAGTTTAATTAACAACTAAAAACAACAAAATTATGTACTAATGAAACATATTAATATTGAAATTAAAGCAAAATGTGATGATATCGATAGAATACGACAAATTTTAAATACAGGAAATGCTGTATTTAAAGGAGTTGATCATCAGGTAGATACGTATTTTAATACTAATTCAGGTAGATTAAAATTAAGAGAAGGTACAATTGAGAATGTTTTAATACAATATGACAGAGAAGATAAAGACGGACCTAAAGAAAGTGATATTTTATTATATAAAAGCTCTTCTAACAACCTTTTAAAAGAACTTCTTACTAAGGCACTAGGAATTCATGTTATTGTTGATAAAGAAAGAGAAATTTTCTTTATCGGTAATGTTAAATTTCATTTAGATAAAGTAAAAGATTTAGGCCAATTTATTGAAGTTGAGGCTATTGGAAAAGAAAATGATGATAAAGAAAATTTACTGCAACAATGTAAATTTTATTTAAACTTATTTGGTGTAGATAAAAATGATTTGATTCCGGTTTCTTACAGCGATATGATTATTGAAAAACAAAGAAGCATGAACAATGCTGATGCTCATGCTTACATTTCAAACTAATTATAACTAAACTTTACCATCTAAATTTAATTTCTTTTTCTTCGCCATTTATAGTTGCAGTGGCTACATTATCGCAAGTGCCTTGACCAAAGTCTATTGTGATAGTGTTTTCATCGCTAATGATGCTTAAAATGCCAGTTTGAACCCATTTACAGTTTCTTGCTTTAATCAAAGGCTCAATTATTTCTGATTCGTAAGAATTTCCATTTGAATTTATGCCGCTTGCAGTTCCTGTAATCGAAAATACATCATCCCAATGATCTTCAGGAGTACCAAATCCTTCAATTAATTCTTTGTATCTTATTGCATTTCTTATAATTACATTTCCTTCTGGAGTTGTAATTTGTCCATTTACTTCAATTTTTCTTGTCAAATTACCAATTTCATTAATCCCTGTATTTGTAATTGTTTTTGAGCCTTCTATCTTAAAATCATTTACGTAATAATTATCAAAACTTATAATTCTTTGAGAGCCTAGTTCACTAAAATCGTTGGTAAGAGTATAAATTATAATTCCTTTTCTAACTCTTCCGTTTCTTCCTTCACATCCGTCGTTTCCAAAATCAATAGTCACTATTCTTGGATAAGGAGTTCCTTCAGGATATTCAATGGTAATTGTTGGTTGACAATAGCTTAAATCTTCAGTACTTTTATACTCATTGTCATCATATATTTCGCTTTGATCATCTGCATCGTCAAAAAGACCATCAGCTGAAGATGCTTCTTCTGTTGTAAGTATAGCTTCATTATTACTTTCAAAACTGCTTTTTTCGCACGATGTTAATGCAAAAATTAAAATTGCTGTTAAAAGGAAAATAGATTTTAATTTCATTGTTTTCATGTCATATTTTTTTAAGTTAAAACTAATTTGTTTTTATTTTGCTTATATGACCTTGAAAAAAGAAGAAGGTTTAATTTTAGATTAATATTTTTTCTGATATTTTAATCAAATCGTTGTTGTTTGCTGATAATCAGCAAATTAAATCCTTGATAGTTTTATAAATGAAAATGAGAATTTGTTTTTTTCATCTGATTTAAAATATTCGTCTGATTCTATTTTCCATTTTTTGTTATCAATTTCAGGAAAAAAAGTATCAGCGTCAAAAACATGATGTATTTTGGTAATGTATAAATAATCTACTTTTTTAATAAATTGATTATAAATTTGAGCACCGCCAATTATAAAAATTTCATTTTCGTTTTTGCATAGATTGATAGCTTTGTCTATTGAATTTGTTATTTCGATATTATTTGAATTAAATTTTTCATTTTTTGTTATTACAATATTTCTTCTGTTTGGTAAAGCTCCATTTGGTAAGGATTCAAAAGTTTTTCTGCCCATAATTATAGCATTTCCACTTGTAAGCTTTTTGAAATTTTTTAAATCGGCAGGTAAATAGCAAAGTAAATTATTATCTTTTCCTATTCCACTTTTTTCATCAAAGGCAACAATTATTGATATTTTCATTATAATAAATTTATACTAAACCGAAATCTCACCTTTTATGTGAGGATGAAATTCATAATTTTCAATTTTAAAATCATCATATTTGAAATCGAAAATTGATTTAACATCAGTATTAATTTTCATAATTGGCAATTTTTTAGGCTCTCTTTTTAATTGTAGCTTAACTTGTTCTATATGATTGAGATAGATATGTGCATCGCCAAGAGTGTGAATAAATTCACCTGCTTTTAATCCGGTAGCTTGTGCAACCATCATTAAAAATAAAGAGTAAGATGCAATATTAAATGGAACGCCAAGAAAAATATCTGCGCTTCTTTGGTATAATTGACATGATAATTTACCATCAGCAACATAAAATTGAAAAAGAATATGACATGGTGGTAATGCCATTTTATCGAGATCGCCAACATTCCATGCACTTATAATATGCCTTCTCGAATTAGGATTATTTTTTATATCTGAAATTAAGTTTTTAAGCTGATCAATATTTTTTCCGTCATCCGCAGTCCACGAGCGCCATTGATAGCCATATATTCTTCCTAAATCGCCATTTTCATCTGCCCATTCGTTCCAAATTCTTACTTTATTGTCTTGTAAGTATTTTACATTGGTATCTCCATTAATAAACCAAAGCAGTTCATGAATAATTGAGTGAAGATGTGTATTTTTTGTAGTAATTAACGGAAAACCATCTTCAAGATTAAATCTCATTTGATAGCCAAAAGTACTAATTGTTCCTGTTCCTGTTCGGTCTTCTTTTTTAATACCATTGTTTAATACATGGTCAAGAAGTTTTAGGTATTGTTTCATTAATTTAAATTCCTGTAAATTATTTTATGCAAAAATATTAATTGAATACTTTTTAAAAGTAAAATTATTGGAATAACTAAAAAATCAATTTGCTGTAATAAGCTTTTGATTTTAAGTTATTTAAAACAATTTTTTTATCCATAAATTCAGATTCGTTCAATTTATTATACCAAAGTTTAGCTGACTCAATATCATTTTTTTCGGCATAAATTTGAATTACATTAGAATATAAATAACCAAATTGGTAGTCAGGATTATTTTTAATAACATTTAAGAATGCTGCTAAAGCAAAATCAAGTTTTCCTTCAAAATAATAATTATAAGCAAGATTAATTTCGGTATTCATTTCCGAGTCAATTATAATACCAAGTATAGAAAAACAGTTATTATCACAATTTTCAATTATACTTAAATATTTTGTTTGTGGTAAAATTTCAGGAAAAAACAACTGAAAAGTCAATTTTTCGCCAACCGATTTGAATTTATAATTTGCAGGACATACAGGAATGCCTTTTGATTTAATTAATTCATATTTTACAGATCTTTTAGTATCAAGTAAAGAAATACTTTTATCAGCACAAAAATATCCGTTTGGCGATTGATTTTCAAGCTCTAATTCAATAACTGTTTGATTTTCAGATAATTCAATTTTAGTAATCATTAATGGATGACTTGCAAAAGCAGAATTTGGTGTTTCTATTGTTTGTGAAAATAAACTAGTATTAATACTAATTAAAAATAATAGTGTAAGTATTCTTAAAATGTTCATATAATTTTTTTTATATATTTTAGAATGATAATTATAAAACTAAAATATTAGTAATTTATTTTTCAAGTATTCAAATATAATTAAATCAGTAAAAAAAATAGACTTTCCCATTGGGAAAGTCTATTAAAATTTTTTGAATTAATATTTTATTCTTCAGCACTTGCAGTACTACCACCGAAAAGATTGATATTAACGCCAACACCAACTCCCCAAGCAGTCTTTTTATAAGTTTCATCATAAAAAGTAGGGAAAGAATCATAATATTTAGAAACAACAGCATCTTCATATAAAGTATAGAAAGCACCTAATTCAACTGAAAACATGTCATTTATTTTATACATTCCACCAGCACCAAAGGTATTAGTGTTTAAGCTATAAGATAAATCAGTTTGATAACTTTCGCGAACACTTGTTCTTGTCATTAACCAACCTGCACTTACAAGAATATTGTCTGTTACGTTATATTCTGCACCTAAAGCATATTCAAAAGAGTTACCTTTTACATCTACAACATTGTCCCAATCAACTTGTCCATCAAAATAAGTGTGGAAACCGGCTTGAACACTTAACGCATCTAATACTTGATATTTAACACCAATAGAAAACATTGCAGGCATATCTGCATTAATTTCTTTGCCATCAGGGAACATTGATTCTGTTACATTACCGGATGCATCCCAAGCAGTATTAAAGTCTAAAGTAGTTTCGTTAGTTAAAATAAGATTGGTTTTGAATTCGTATTTCATACCAATATTTAATTTATTATCCATTGCAGAAATATTTAAACCAACAATTGGAGTAAATCCATTTCCTGTTTGAGTAACTTCTGCTTTTTGATCAGCAGTTTGTGCATCAACAACTGTAGCCATTCCTAATAATTGAGCAGCTTTTGAAGAATAATCATCTCCTAGTACATTATATGCACTATTTACATCTTTAATTGTAAAACCTGTTGGATCAATACCAAAGTTTGATAAGCCGCCTTCTAAACCAGCAACTTGTTCGGCAGTTAAAAAGCCGTAAGCTTGAGCTTGAGCAAGTGTTAAATCTCCACCACCTGGCATAGCTAAAAATGGATCAAGTAAAGAAGCAGTACCGTATAATTGAGTTGCACCAGCAGTAGCTTGAGCAGAAACGCCTGTTAAATAAGCACCAGGAGTTGTCCAAGCACCATCAGCATATATTTCAATATCTTTAAGTTCACCTTCGTAAGTGTTTTTTGCCATTACATAACGACCACCTGCATAAACTGAAATATGCTCGTTAATAGCATAACTAGCACCAACTTGAAATCCGAAATAAATAGAAGAACCTTTAAAATTCATATTCATTCTATAGTCAGTAACGTTAAGTCCTTGACTTGCAAACATAGGAACCATTGTTGCTACTGGTAATTCCATTGAAGGTAGGCCAGTTGCAAAATCTGCAGATCCACCTCCACCAATTCCATTAAACCCAAAAGAAAAAGCCCAGTTGCCAGTTTTATAGGCAGCATAAAAACCAGGGAAAATAGGAGCAGAAATTTTTCCTTCATATTCAACAGGAGCATTATTTAAATATTCGTATGCTGTTGAAACAGTTTTAACCTGGCCAATTGTTTGGTTGTTTATAGATATGTGCAAGCCATCTGATAGTTTGGTTAAACCTGCAGGATTATAAAATACGGCGTCAACATCAGTAGATGCATCTCTTACCATCATTCTTGTCCAAGCAGCACTTTGGTTAGTGTTTGTTACAATACCTCCTGCAAACATAGAAAATGAAAGCAAAAAGCTTAAAAGCGATAATGTTAATTTTTTCATAATTAAATCAATTTAGGTTGTTAAATTTTTGCTAAAATAATATTATATAACATAAATGACAAATATATAACTTTAAAAATTAATATATGTTAAAAAATCTATTGAAATTATCGATAAATAATAGGTTATTGCATCTTATTTTTGTGATAAAATTATTATTATTAAATTCACGAAATAAAAAGTGATAATTGATAACTAAAAAAGGGAATTATGATAAAGAGGAAGTTTAAATTTAGGGGAATATTTATTTTATTCTTAATATCTGTATTGATTTTAAGTAATAATGATTTATTAGCTCAAAAAAAGAATAAAGAAAAAGAGGATTCAAAAGAAAAAAAAGATGAATTTTCATCTGAAACTTTAAGTGGATTGAAATTTAGAAATATAGGCCCTGCTTATGCATCAGGTCGTATTGCTGATTTTGCTGTAAATCCTAATAACCATAGCGAATGGTATGTGGCTGTTGCAAGTGGAAATATTTGGAAAACTACAAATAACGGGCAAACTTTTAGTCCTATTTTTGATAAATATGGTGCATATTCAATTGGTTGTTTGAAATTAGATCCGAATAATACAAATGTTATTTGGGCAGGAACAGGCGAAAATAATCATCAAAGAGCTTTAGGATATGGTGATGGCGTTTATAAATCGGTTGATGGCGGAAAATCATGGACAAATATGGGTTTAAAAAATTCCAGACAAATAGGAATGATTGCTATTGATAAGAGAAATTCAAATATTGTTTTTGTCGCCGCAGAAGGTTCAGTATGGGGAGCCGGTGGCGATAGAGGTCTTTATAAAACTATTGATGGTGGCAAAACATGGAAAAAAGTTCTTGAAATAAGTGAAAATACAGGAGTTAATAATGTTGTTATAGATCTTGATAATCAAGATATTATGTATGCAACTTCTGAACAAAGAAGAAGACATGTACATACAAAAATTGGAGGTGGACCTGAATCTGCGATTTATAAATCGACCGATGGTGGTGAAAATTGGAGAAAATTAAGCTCTGGCTTGCCTTCTGGCCATGTTGGAGGAATAGGAATCGATGTCTCACCTGTAAATTCAAATATTGTTTATGCAATTATTGAAGCTGAAGGCGAAACCGGGGGGTTTTTTAGATCTACTGATAAAGGAGAATCATGGGAAAAAATGAGTAAGCATAGTAGTAGTGGTCAATATTATAACGAAATTTATTGTGATCCTGTTGATGTAAATAAAGTATATTCTGTTGAAACTTTTACGCATTTTACTGTAGATGGGGGAAAAACATGGAAAAAAATAAGTGATGACGAGAGACACGTTGATGATCATGCTTTATGGATTGACCCTGAAGATACCAAGCATTTTTTAATAGGCGGTGATGGCGGAATATATGAATCTTATGATGAAGGAAATAATTTTAGACAAATCTCAAATTTACCGGTAACGCAGTTTTACAGAGTATATCTCGATAACGATTTGCCTTTTTATAATGTTTATGGAGGAACTCAGGATAATAATAGTATTGGCGGACCTTCGCGAAATATTAGCAAAAATGGAGTTTCAAGCGGCGAGTGGATTAATACTATTGGCGGAGATGGATTTTGGGGAGCCGTTGATTCTGAAGATCCAAATATTGTTTATTCTGAATATCAGTATGGCAATTTATATCGATTTGATAAAAAAAGTGGAGAGCGATTATTTATTAAACCCCAAGCAGGAAAAGATGAATTAACTTATAAATGGAATTGGAATACACCGTTTATAATCAGTCAGTTTTCAAATAAACGTTTATATATTGCTGCTAATAAGGTTTTTAGAAGCGATGACAGAGGTAATTCGTGGAAAGTAATAAGTGATGATATTACTGCAAATATTGATAGAAATTCATGGCCTGTTATGGGTAAATATTGGAGTTCTGATGCTGTTGTAAAAGATGTTTCCACCTCACTTTATGGAATGGCTGTTTCTATGGCAGAATCTCCAGTTAAAGAAAATTTATTATACGTTGGGACTGATGATGGATTAATTCAAATTACAGAAGATGTTGGTCAAATTTGGTATAAAGCCGGGTTTTTCCCCGGTGTTCCTGCTAATACTTATGTAAGTGATGTTTTTCCTTCAAGATTTGATGAAAATATAGTTTTTGCTTCTTTTGATAATATGAAAAGAGATGACTTTAAACCTTATTTGTTAAAAAGTAAAGATAAAGGTAAGACTTGGGCATCAATTGCAAATGATTTACCAGTTAATGGCACTGTTCATACTATTGAACAAGATTTTAAAAATCCTGATTTATTGTTTGTTGGGACTGAATTTGGTTTTTATTATTCATACAATGGTGGAACAAATTGGATACAAATGAAATCTGGGTTACCAACTATTGCAGTAAAAGATATTGCTATTCAAAAACGTGAAAGCGATATTGTTTTAGCTACTTTTGGTAGAGGGTTTTATATTTTAGATGATTATTCACCATTAAGATCTATTAATCCGAATATTAAAAATGTTAAAGCAAAAATTTTCCCTATAAAAGATGCTTTAGTTTATATACAATCAGGTAAAAAATACGGACAAGGAGCTACTTATTTTTTAGCTAAGAATCCTGAATTTGGTGCAACATTTACATACTATCTTAATGAAGAACCAAAATCAGATAAACAAAAGAGAAAAGAAATTGAAAAAAAGCTTTTTAAAGAAGGAAAAAAAATTAAACAATTAACTTGGAAAGAAGAAAGAGATGAAAATAAAGAAGATGAAGCCTATCTTTTATTTAAAATTACTGACGAAAATGGTAATATCGTTAGAAAATTAACTGCAAAACCTTCATCAGGAATTAACAGAATTACTTGGGATTTAAGATATGAAGATCCATATCCAATTAAGCTTAAAGATGATAAATTTAATCCTTTTGAAGAAAGTTCATCAGGTTTATTAGCTATGCCTGGAAAATACAAAGTATCTATAACTTTATTTGAAAAAGGACAGTTTAATGAGATTGTTGCACCAATGGATTTTAAAGTTAATGGGCTTAATAATAAGACGTTATCAGTAAATAATATAAATGATTTAATCTCATTTCAAAAAGATGTTTCTGAAATAACAAAACAAATAATTGGTAAAAAGAAATTTACTGATGAATTAAACAAAAAAATAATATCTATTAAACAGACAGTTTTAAACTCTTCTAAAACAGATAATGATTTAATGTTAGAAGTTTTAAAAATTGAAAAAGAACTTGATGATATTATTTTTGAGTTTGAAGGATATGAAGCTAAAGCAAGTTATGAGGAAATTCCGCCACACAAACCTGCTTTATTGGACAGACTAGATTATGTTATGTATACTCATTATAATTCTACTTCAGATATTACAGAAACAGAAAAAGAACAATTGAAAATTGTAAAAGAACAATTTGAATTAATTAAAGTAAAAATAGATCAAGTTAATAAACAAATTAAAAATATTGAAGATAAATTAAATAAAGTTGGTGCTCAATGGACACCCGGAAGGTTTTAATAAAAATTATTTTAAAAAAAAAGCTTGCAAACGCAAGCTTTTTTTTATACTATAAATGGGCAATTGGATCAGGATCTCCGTCAGGATCGCCATTAACATAACCATCAGTCGCAGGATTACCGTTTGTCATAAGTAAAACACCACACATATGAGGTGCAGCCATTGAAGTCCCGCTCATTGTTGTATATCCGCCATTCATATATGTTGAATAAATGTTATAACCTGGCATACAATAATCTACAGGTGTGCCATAATTAGAAAAATACGCCCAATTATCATTGATATCCATTGCAGAAGTTGTCCAGATATATTGTCCATTAACTCTTGCAGGTGAATGATTAAGTGCATCATCACTTTCGTTTCCTGCTGCTAAAGCGAAGAAAATCCCATGTTCAGAAGCTGCGAAAACAGCAGCATCTATTGGTTCATAAACACCACCACCCAAACTCATATTGGCAGCATCACCTGGGCTTGCATTTGCAGCTACAAAATCTACACCTGCAATTATAACAGAATATGCACCGCTTCCTCTTTTATCTAATACTTTTACAGGAACAATAGTTGCATTTGCAGCAACTCCAACTACACCAATATCATTATTAATACCAGCAACTGTTCCGGCGCAATGCGAGCCATGTCCATTATCATCATCTGCAAAAGCATCATTATTAATAAAATCATATCCTCTTGATGCATCAACATTTAAATCAGGATGATCTAAATCAACACCAGTATCGATAATCCAGGCTGTTCTGCCTGTTCCATCGCCGTATCCAACTCTTGTAATTCCATAAGGTATTGTTTCTGCCGGTGGATCAACAGGTACCGGAACTGGTTTGCCTCTTAATATTCTCATGTTACCAAGATTAAACATTCTGTCTTGAATAATGTACGATACAGTTGGATCATTTTTTAAATTAGCTAATTGTTCATCGCTTAATTTTGCTGAAAATCCTCTTAAAGCTGTACCAAATGAATTAAGAACTGCAGATTCGTTAGATCCAATTTTATTCATTAGTTGAATAGCTTCTTGTTTAACAAATTGAACTTTTTCAGCATATTTTAGCTCGGAAAATGCTTTGTTTGTGCTATTGTTTAACACAACAATGTATTGACCTGCTATTAGTTCATCATTTACTTGAGGTAAATCTTGTTTAGCTATTTCATCTTCTTTTTGACAAGAAGAAATAAAGATAATTAAGGTTAAGGTTAGTAAACCAAAAAGTAATTTTTTCATCATAGTTAAAAATTTAGTTATAAATTTAGTTTGTAAATGTTAATTAATGTTAAATCAACAAAACAAAAATAGAGATTACATAGCTTAAAATTTTATAAAATATTGCTTAGAATGTATGAAGTTTGGTTTATATTTATAATTTTCGGTTTAGTAGTTATAATATTATAACTTTATATTTTATTTGTTGTATTTTAATTATTAAAATTAGTTTTCGAAAACATTAAATTTTCACAGAATTTTGTAAATCAATTTTTATAATTAAAGCGTTATTTTGTAAATACTTTTTCTTAATATATAGATTTTGATAGAAGAAATTTTACATATCAAAAATATGATTTGCACATGTTGCATTAAGCTTTTAAATATAGAGCTTGAAAATGCAGGTGTTAAAGTTATTAAAATAAGGGCTGGTTTTGCTCATATCGAGTTCAATAATACAGAAATATCATTATCTAAAATTTCAAAAATTATTGAAAGTTTGGGCATGGAGCTTATAAAATCAAGAGATCAAAAAATTATTGAGCAAATTAAAACTGCTGTTATAGAAATTATTCATCACTCAAACAATGTAAACTCAATAGTTCGAAAATCTGAGTATTTAGTAGAAAAGTTGGGTTTTAGTTATCAGTATTTATCAAAGCTTTTTTCAAAACATGAAACAATAACTTTGGAAAGATACATCATTTTAAATAAAATAGAAAGAATAAAAGAATTGATTGACAGCGATGAATATAGTTTAAGTGAAATAGCCTACATGATGGATTATAGCAGTGTTCAGTATTTATCTAATCAGTTTAAAAAAGAAACAGATATGTCTGTTAGTGAATATAAAAGAAGTGAAAGATCAATAAAAAGAATGTTAGACAATTTATATTAAAAAAAAGAATATGAAACTTAAAAGTAATATAGCAATTTCGGATAGTGGGTTTATTTTTGATCCTGTAAGTGGTGATTCTTATACATTAAACCCTATTGGAAAAGAAATATTGTCATTACTAAAAGGAAATAAATCAGACAAAGAAATATCGGATTTTATTTTTGAAAAGTATGATATAGAAGAAAGTATTTTCGAAAAAAATTATTATGATTTTATTGGTATGTTAAGTCATCATAATTTATTAGAAGAATTGTAATTAGTAACTAGTATATTGGTAATTGGGAATTAGTGTATTAGTCATTCAATGTTGTTTAATTTATATACTAACAACAAGCAGTCTAAGATTTATAATACACGAAAGATTAAAGTAGTGTATTGTGGTGTAAACTAGGAAATTATGACAAAAATAAAATTAAATATAGGAGTAACAGGTTTAAATAATACTGATAATCCGGGTCCCGGAGTTCCTGTAATCAGGAGTTTACGTGAGTCGAAAGATTTAGATGTAAGGATTATAGGTTTAGCTTATGAAAATCTTGAACCCGGAATTTATATGGAAAATACAGTTGATAAAACTTATCAAATTCCATATCCTTCTTCCGGGAGTCAGGCTTTTTTAGATAGAATAGAATACATTCATTCAAAAGAAAATTTGAATGTTATTATTCCAAATTTTGATGCTGAGCTAAATACATTTATGCTTGCAGAAGCCAGATTAAAAGAAATTGGAATTAATATTTATTTGCCAACTTTAGAGCAATTTGAAGAAAGAAGTAAAACAAATTTACCGAAATTTGGTGAAAAATATGGCATTAAAGTTCCGTTTAGTAAATCTATTACCAGCTATGCTGATATTAATAATCTAAGAAATCATTTCGACTATCCTTTATTAGTAAAAGGGAAATTTTATGATGCTTATTTAGCTTATAATCCGGAACAGGTAATTAATCATTTTAATAAAATAACAGCAAAATGGGGAGTGCCTGTAATTATTCAAGAATTTATTAGAGGCACTGAAGTAAATGTTGTGGCTCTTGGAGATGGCGAAGGTAATACTATTGGCGCTGTTCCTATGAGAAAGCAATACATCACTGATAAAGGTAAAGCTTGGGGAGGAATTACGCTTGGCGATGAAAAAATGTTAGAAATCACCAAAAAATTAATAAAAAATACAAAATGGCGAGGTGGCATGGAATTAGAAATGATTAAAACAATTAATAATGAATATTATTTAATTGAAATTAATCCAAGAATTCCTGCTTGGGTGTATTTGGCTGTTGGAGCAGGACAAAATATTCCTGAAGCACTTGTTAAACTTTCAATGGGAATGCGAGTTGAACCGTATAAATCATATGATATTGGTAAAATGTTTATAAGATATTCGTACGATATGATTGGTGATATTTCACAATTTGAAAAACTATCGATGACAGGTGAATTGTAATAATATCTGTAAATAGGTAATTAGAAATTAGTATCTAAAAATACAACAAAATGGAAAAATTAAAATACGAAAGACCAATAATTAATAAAATTAATGCAGGCGTTCCTGATAAATTTGGCATGAAAGTAAGAACTCAAATTATGCCTAAAATAGAAAATCATTCAGTGAAAGAACTCATAAAAAATTATGGTTCACCTGTTTATGTTATTTCAGAAAAAATTATCAGAGATACATATAAAGAGGCTTATCAGGCTTTTTCAACCAGATATCCGAAAGTTCAATTTGCATGGTCGTATAAAACAAATTATTTAGATGCTGTTTGTAAAATTTTTCACGACGAAGGCTCTTGGGCTGAAGTAGTTTCAGGTTTTGAGTATAATAAGGCTTTATCGAATGGCGTGAGTGGAAGTAAAATTATTTTTAACGGACCAGATAAAAGCGATGATGATTTAGAACAAGCTGTTTTAAACAATTCTTTTATCCATATTGATCATTTTGATGAATTATATTCGTTGATAAAAATTTCAAATAGATTAAAGAAAACTGCTAAAGTTGCTATTAGAGTTAATATGGACGCAGGAATTTATCCGCAATGGGATAGATTTGGTTTTAATTATGAAAATGGTGAAGCTTGGAATGCACTAAACAGAATAATGCTTTCGGAAAACCTCGAGCTTGTAGGATTACATACACATATTGGTACTTATATAATGACTGCAAGCGCATATGGTGTAGCTGCTGCGAAATTAGCTGATTTGGCTGTTCGTGTTCAAAAGAAATTTAATCATACTATTAAATATATTGATTTAGGTGGTGGTTTTGCTTCAAAAAACACACTTAAAGGTGCATATTTGCCAGGAAAAGATACATGTCCTTCATTTGACGATTATGCTGAAAGCATGACAAATGCTCTTATTAATTCAGAAATTGAGCCTGATAAATTACCAACTTTATTTCTTGAAACAGGTAGAGCATTAATTGATGATGCAGGATATATTATCGGTACTGTTCTGGCTAACAAGCGTTTAGCTAATGGTCGTCGCTCTACAATTATTGATGTTGGTGTAAATTTACTTTTCACTAGTTTTTGGTACGAACATGATGTTTTACCTGCTCAGGAAACATCTCAGCAAACTGAAGATACCACAATATATGGACCTTTATGTATGAATATTGATGTTATTAGAGCTGCCATTCAATTTCCTTTATTACAAAAAGATGATAATTTTGTAATACCTAGAATTGGGGCATATAACATGACGCAATGGATGCAATTTATTACTTTAAGACCAAATATAATTTTATTAGGAGTTGATGGAAATGTTCATGTTATTCGTGAAAAAGAAACATCTGAAACATTTAAAAATGCTGAAAAAATGCCAAAACATTTAGATAAAAAGTAGATAATCTTCAGTTTGCAATAAATATGTAAAGTAAACTATTAATGAAAACATCAAAATCAAAATAAAATAACTAATTTGTTGATATAAAACCCATTATGATTATTGGCTTACGATTAAAAAATAAAATTTCAGGAGTTCTTGAAAGTTTTGTTAATAGTTATTCTCAAGTATTTTTTTCAGATAATAAAATATTTGGAGTAATATTAATTATTGTAAGTTTTTTTGATTTTTGGGCTGGTTTTTCAGGCATTATTTCTGTTTTTGTAACAAACTTAATTGCATATTATTTAGGATACAATATTTTTACAATAAAAAAAGGTTCGTACGGATTTAACAGTTTACTTGTCGGACTTGGAGTTGGACTAACATTTCAGCCGGGAATTGAACTATTTTTTATTGTTTTTTTTGCTTCTGTTTTAACTTTATTCATCAGCTTATTTTTAGAAGGAATTTTTGCAAAGTATTATTTACCTTTTTTAAGTATTCCTTTTCTTTTCGGAATGTGGATAGTAATGCTTTCAAGCAGAGATTTATTGGGATTAGGATTAAGCGAAAGAGGTATTTTCACAACAAACGAATTATTTCAAATTGGAGGAAAATCATTAGTCGATATTTATATTTTTATTGATAATATCCATATTCCCGAAATAATAAGCACTTATTTTTTATCATTAGCGTCAATTTTTTTTCAATATAATATTTTTGCAGGTTTATTAATTGCTGCTGGATTATTTTTCTATTCCAGAATATCTTTTTTATTATCAATAATTGGTTATTTTACGGCATATGCTTTTTACCACTTTATTGGTGCAGATATTACTCAATACGGATATGCATATATCGGATTTAATTATATTTTAATGGCAATTGCTGTTGGCGGGCATTTTCTTATACCAACAAAAAAATCTTTTTTATGGGTAATTTTATTATTACCGGTTGTAGTTTTAATAACATTAAGCATTGGCAAGTTGCTAATTCCATATCAGTTAGCAGTTTATTCTTTGCCTTTTAATATTGTTGTAATTTTATTTATATATATATTAAAATTAAGATATATACATGATGAAAATTTAACAGAAGTAATTCTACAATTGAATAATCCTGAAAAAAACTTATACTTTCATAATCAGGCAGTTAAACGGTTTAAGTGGCTTAAGTTTTTTCCAATATCACTTCCTTTTATGGGCGAATGGACAGTTTCTCAATCAGAAAATGGTGAATATACTCATAAAGGCGAATGGAAATACGCGTGGGATTTTATTATTACAGACAACAAAAACCAGCAATTTAAAAATAATGGCGATTTGCCTGAAGATTATTTTTGCTACGGAAAAATGATTTGCGCACCGGCCGATGGAATTATTGTTGAAATAATTGATGGAATTGAAGACAACAAAATTGGAGATGTAAACTTAATTAATAATTGGGGAAACTCAATTGTAATAAAGCATACAGAATATTTTTATTCTCAATTAAGCCATATTAAAAAGGACACATTTAAAGTAAAAAAAGGCGAGTTTATTAAAAAAGGCGATGTTTTGGCTCAATGTGGAAACTCAGGACGTTCGCCTTATCCACATTTGCATTTTCAGCTTCAGGCAACACCTTATATTGGTTCAAAAACTATTGATTATCCAATTGACCATTTTATTGTAAATCAAGATAATAAGTTCGATTTTTTATCTTTTAATAAACCAAAATTAAATGAAAAAGTTTCAAATATTAAAGTTTGTAATATTCTTAAAGATTCCATGAACTTTATTCCAGGACAAAAATTAGAATTTAATGCCAAATACGAAAATGGAAAAGAAAATTTTGTTTATTGGAATGTAGAAACTGATGTTTACAATAACACATACATACATTGCGAACAAACAAATTCATTTGCTTATTTATACAACGATAATAAAATTAACTATTTCAAAAATTTTATTGGAGATAAAAACTCAGCATTATATTATTTTTATTTATCTGTATATAATGTTTCTTTCGGATATTATGAAGATGTAATAATTTCAGATTCAATTCCTATTAACATAGTGTTTAACAAATACTTAATGTATTTGCAAGATATTTTTGCACCATTTTTTTTATTTTTAAATACAAGATTTGAATTAAAATATTTAAGCATCGATAATGAATTATCGCCGGAAAAAATAATACTAGAAAGTAAATTGACAAATTACTTTTTTAAAAAATCACTAAAAAGCTTAAGTTTTGATATTCAGATAGATAATAAAGGAATTTTTGAAATTTATTCAAAAAATAAAATTAAATTAACAAGAAAAATTGATTAATTAAAATGCATAAAAAAAACTTAATTTACAAATTCGCTTTAACAGCAATAATTGTCGGATTTTTTATATTATCTGTAAAATCGCAAGAAACAGTTAATTATCCGGAAATAAATATTAAAACTTACGATCAATATCTAAAATCAGAATGGAAAGATTTAATTAAAACAGGAAAAATTTCATTAAAAAATGATATTGATTTCTACTATCTTCAAGTTAGAATGGGAATTGCTTATTATGAACTTAAAAAGTACCGACAAGCAATAAATTATTTCGAAAATGCAAGAGATCAAAATCCTAATGATGAGCTAATTAAAGAATATTTGTACTATTCATATCTATTTTCAGGAAGAATTGAAGATGCCAGAAAATTTACATCTGTTTTATCTGTAAACCTTAAAGAAAAAATAGGAATTAAGCAAAATCCGATTTTTAGTTCAATATACATAGAAACAAAATTTGATAACTGGAAAGACTATACTGCCGAAACAAATACAGGCGATATTTTAAAACAAGATATTAGAACAGATTTTTCTTATTATTCAGTAAATTTTGAAAATTTAATACAAAACGATAAAAGAATTTATTGGGGTTATACCGGAATTAACATATTAAATAATTCTTTTGTAGTTGAAGAAAATTCAGCATATAATTTTAACAGAAGCGTAAAACAAAGTCAACTATATTTTAAATTCAGCAAACAAGCAAAATATGGATTAAAGTTTAATTTGGCTTTTAATACAGCACTAATATTTTCGGATGAATTAACAACTGTTCAAACTAAAGGTGCATGGAGTAGTTCATCAGTTGGAATTCAAAAAGTAACAACCGGAGCTTTTATCGGATTCTTATCTTTTGAAAAAGATTTTTCATTGCTTAAATTTGAATTATCAAACTCATTATCAGCTATTAACGGACAATTTCAAATACAACCGGGCTTATCAATGTATTTTTATCCTTTTGGTAATAATAATTTTTACACTTTAAGCAGTATTAATAATCAATTCGATTTTTCTTCAAACGGAACTATTTCGCAATTAGTTGTTAATCAATCAATTGGGTTGAAAATTTATAAAATATTTATCGAACCAGCAATCTCTTTCGGCAATTTTAAAAACTATGTAAGTAACCACGCTTTTGTTATTTATAATGATTTAGATGTAATTAAAGATATGAAATCAGTTAAAATATATGGATATTTATTTAATTACAAACTAACTCTTTTTGCAAAATACGAAGATTATATAAAAATAAATGAATACAAAATTAATGATTTAGATTTTAAAAAAGAATATAGTTATAACGCAATAATAGGAGGAATAAAATGGAATTTTTAAAAAGAAAAACAATAGCAGTAGTAATTATATTAATGTTTATTACTACAAATATGCTTAGTCAAGTTGCTGTATTACAGGCATTTGAAAAAAGTTATGAATTAGAGAAAAAAGGAGAATTTAAAAAAGCTGTTCAGGTTTTAAAAAATGTTTATGACGCTAATTCATATGAAATAAATCTGAGATTAGGATGGTTAAATTACCAAGCCGGTATTTTTAACGAATCTGTTGCCCATTATCAAAAAGCAGTAAATTTAATGCCATATGCAGAAGAAGCAAAATTTGGACTAATATATCCAAATGCCGCAATTGGTAAATGGGATGAGGTAATTTCTTTGTATAAAAAAATTATAGCTAATTCACCAAACAATACTATTGCAAATTATAGATTAGGACTTATTTATTACGGACAAAAAGAGTATCAGAATGCATTTAAATACTTCGATAAAGTTGTTAATTTATATCCTTTTGGATACGATGCTTTATTAATGTTAGCTTGGACAAATTTTCAAATGGGAAAATCCAGAGAAGCTAAAGTGTTGTTTAATAAGGTTTTGATGTATTCACCAAACGATAAATCTGCACTTGAAGGATTAAAACTTATAAAATAATATAAGAATTTATTTTATTAAAACCGCTTTAAAATATTTTAAAGTGGTTTTTTTGATTTATACCAAAAAAATTGTAATTTGGATTCTTAAAATCTAAAACACAATTCAACATGGTAGATATCGAAAAATTAATGGCAAAGCCTGGTAACAAGTTTATAATCAGCGAACAAGACACTAAATATACCGGAAAATATAAAATCGAAGAATCAAAAGAAAAGCTAAAAAAAAATATTAAAAAGCTATCAAAAATTCAATACACTTTTTATGCCGATGACAGATATTCTTTGTTAATTGTTTTGCAAGCAATGGATGCAGCAGGTAAAGACGGAGTAATAAAACACGTTATGTCAGGAATTAACCCACAAGGCTGCCGAGTTACAAGTTTTAAAGCACCTTCAAAAAATGAATTAGATCACGATTTTCTTTGGCGACATTATAAAGAACTACCTGAAAGAGGACAAATTGGAATATTTAATCGCTCTCATTACGAAAATGTACTTGTAACAAAAGTGCACCCACAATATATTTTAGGAGAACAAATTCCCGGAATCGACTCAATTGATAAAGTAAATAATCAATTTTGGGAAGACAGATATCAGCAAATTAATAATTTTGAAAAAAATTTACATCAAAACGGAACAATTATCTTAAAATTTTTTCTTAATCTTTCAAAAGAAGAGCAAAAAATAAGATTTCTTGACAGAATAGAACAAGAAGATAAAAATTGGAAATTTTCAATGGGAGATATCGAAGAAAGAAAGCTTTGGGATAAATATCAAAATGCATTTGAACAGGCAATAAATAAAACTTCTACAGAATATGCGCCGTGGTACGTTATACCAGCTGATAATAAATGGTATACAAGAATTGCCATAAGCGATATAATTATTGATAAATTAAAATCGTTAAACCTAAATATTCCGGAATTACCTGAAAAAGAAAAAAACGACCTCGAAAAAGCCAAACAAATATTATTAAGTGAATAATATATTATTATGCGCTATTGATTGATAATAAGCATATTACCTTCAATATTTAAAATTTTGTAAGCAAACTGAAGTATTAAAATATAATTAAGTTTGCTTACCTAAAAATCTTTTTGTAAAACTCCTAAATTATTAATTTTAAAAAGCAAATTGCAAATTTTATTTATTGTAATAAAGTAAAATTTTGTTTACTTTGTAAACTTTTATTATTTTTAAAAATTTAAATATCTAACTTAAATTTATTTAATAAATATTTAAATTAGATATTGATTTTTAATTTTAAAAATAAATTTTAAAGGCTAGTTATACAATAAATTGTGCTTTTTTATTTGAAATATAAACATTTTTATGTGAATAAAAATTTTTGTATTTTTTTGTTGAAAATATATTGTAAATTGCTAATCTTTAATTTATTTTGGTTTAAATATTGTATAGCAATATTATTAAATAAGATATAATGTAGAGATTGCTTGATGTTTGAGAAAATTTCTAAAATAAGAAATAGCATATTAATCAGAAAAAGATTAAATAGCCTGATATTTATTATAGCTACTTTGATAGTTATTATGGGTATTGTATCTATACGTGGAATATCAGATATAAATAAAAAAATTAACGAAATTAATGTCGTATATCTCGAAAATATAGTAAGTCTTTCCAATCTTGTCGAAAATTTGTACGCAATACTAATTGAAAATCATATTTTATATAATGATGAAATAACTGAAATTTCTGCAAATAATTCTGTAAACATGGACTTGGTTGATAATTATTTAGCCGATTTTGAACAATCAATTTCGAACCAAGTACAAAGAGAACTTTATGACAAATTTTTAATAGAATTTCAAAACTACATATCAATTTTAAAAGAAATAAATACACTAAAATTTAACGATAAACAAGAACTAATTAGTGAAATTAGAGCTAAAAGAGAAATAGCTTCATTTAAAAATTTACAAATTCTTGTAAAAGATTTGATGGATTACAATAAAAAAGGAATTATTTCAAATAGTGAATATATTCATCAGCTTGAAAAACAATTGCTTACAAAAATTTATCTTTACAGTTTTATAGTATTATTATTGTCAATAGGTATAATCTTTTTCTTATTAAAAGATATTAGTCCGGCATTAAAAGTATTAAAAGATAATCTTCAGATTTTAGGAAAAGGTGAAATCCCAGAAACTAATGTTCCTGAATCTGAAAACGAAATAGGATTGATGGCAAAATTAACAAACGAGTTAACTTCAAATATATCTCGAGTAAATAATTTTGCAATTGAAATCAGCAAAGGTAATTACGATAGTAAACACACAGTAACTAAATCTGATTTATTAGGAAACGCACTTGTAAACCTGCAAAATAATCTTAAATTAGCCAAAGAAGCAGACGAAAGAAGAAAAATAGAAGATGAAAGAAGAAACTGGACTAATAAAGGACATGCTTTATTTAGCGAAATTTTAAGACAAAGAGCTGGCGGAATAAATGAATTAACCGATAATATAATTAAAAATTTGGTTTATTACTTAAACGCTAATCAAGGAGGTCTTTTCACAATTGTTGATGATGGACAAAAATCTATTTTAAAATTAGTTTCAGCTTTTGCATATGATAGAAAAAAATTTTTTGAAAGAGAAATTGAAATTGGAGATGGATTGATTGGAACTGTTGCGCTTGAAAGAAATACTATTTATCTCAAAGAAATACCAGAAGATTATATCGAAATCGAATCAGGTTTAGGTGATTCGAACCCTAAAAGCTTAATTATTGTACCTTTAAAATTTGAAGAAGATATTCTTGGAGTTGTTGAAATTGCATCATTCAAAGAATTTCATGATTTTGAAGTTAAATTTGTAGAAGATGTTGCTCAAAGTATTGCTTCATCATTACTTACAGCAAGAATTAACGAACAAACAGAACATTTATTAGAAGAATCAAGAAAACAATCAGAAGTTCTTACTGAACAAGAAATTGAGGGCAGAAGAAATATGGAACAAATGATTGCAGCACAAGAACTTTCTAAAATTCGAGAAGCCGATTTAGGTGGTATTCTTTCGGCTGTTGATAATACATTAATGAAAGGAGAATACGAAATTGATGGAACTTTAATTTCTGTTAACGATAGGCATCTTAAAACAATGGGTTACGAACTTTCTGAAATTATTGGTAAAAATATTGAAATGTTTGTTCCACAAAACGAACTAGATAACTTTAGAACTTTATGGAACAATGTAATAAAAGGAAACCCTAAACAATTAGAAGTTAGAAGAAAAACTAAAACAGGAGAAACTATTTGGCTAATTAATCAATATACACCTGTAAAAGATATTGATGGTAAAATTAGTAAAGTTCTTTATTTAGCGCATGATATCACAAGATATAAACAAAGTGAAGAAGAATCAATTGCTAGAGCCACTGCATTGCAATTTAAAGAAGAAGAGCTAGAACAAAATATTAATAATCTTAAAAATGCACAAAAAGAAATAATTGGAAAACATACTGAAATATCAAGTATCCTAAATGCTATTGAAAAAGCTACATTAGTTATGGAATTTGATATGCAAGGATTAATTACAAATGTTAATGATGCATTTTTAAAAATGTTTGAAAAATCATTAGATCAAATGATTGGACGTAAACTTGAAGACTTTGTTATTATTAACAGAACAAATGAAAAAAACATTCAAATATGGAATGAACTTAAAAATGGAAATCATTTTATAATTAGTGAAAGATATAATTTTAGCGATGGGAAAAATATTTGGCTAGACCAAACATACACACCTATTTTAGACTCAAACAATAAACCATTTAAAGTTCTTAACATTGCTTCAGATATAACAAAATTAAAAAGCGTAGAGGAAGAAAAAGAAGTTTTAACTCAACAATCAGAAAAACTTTCAGACTTATTAAAAGAAAGAGATGATGAAATCAATAAAATTATTAACCAAAGAGAAACTAAACAAATAGATGGTTCTGAAAACACTAATAAATTTATTGTAACAAGCTCAGCATTAGATAACTTATATTATAAAATTGAGATAAATAATGAAAATAAAATTATAGAAATAAATAATTCGTTTGAAAAAAGTATTGGATATTCAAAAAAAGAAATAATTGATAATGAATTATATAAATACTTTATTGATAAAGATAAAAAAATATTTGAAGAGTCTTTAATTAAGCTTAGAAATGGTGAAACTCAAAATATTGAGTTCAAAATAATCAAGAAAAATAATACAGAAATGCTTTTGAAATCTTATTTATTTCCTGTTTTAGATGAAAAAAATGACTTAATGAAAATAGTGATATATGCAATTGATATAAATGCCTCAGAATCAGATAATAAGATAATTGAGGAAATAAAAAAAGATATCGCAGAAAAAAATAAAGAGTTGATTGAAATTAGAAAAAAGCTTGAAGAAAATTCATCTGTTGATGAGATTAAATTTGATGAAAAAAGCGATAAATTATATCATGAATGGGTTAAAAAACTAAAAAAAGATTTAGATAGCTAAAACAATAAAACAATAATAAATAGAGAAAAATCAAATTCAGTGCAAATTTTTTAAATAGGTGAAAAATAAACAAATATAATTTTATTAAATTGGTAAGTATTTTGTACAATTTAGTATATAGTTAAACTTTTAATGACAAATCAAGATCAAAAAATACAAAAACGAACAATAGATTCCATTTACGATGAGGAATATGGAGCTTCAATGATAAAAATTTATTCTATCAATAGAATAACTTTATTAGCAGTTCTATTTGGATTTACATTCCCTTTATTTGCTTGGTTTTTTGATATTGTTTTTAACAATTATCCCTTTTCAATAAAAGGAATTATCGAAATGCATTTAAAAAGCCCTTTGCATTTTATTGTTGATACATCACCAATAGTAATTGGTTTTATTGTTAATTTTATTTATAATAAAACAGCTAAAAGAAGAAAATATTTACAAAGAATAATACTTCAACGAAATAATATTATCCAAAAAAACTCTGAACTTGCTGAAAAAATTGGTGAAGGCCATTTTGATGTTGATACAGAATATATAGACGAAAGAGATAAATTAGGAAACTCTCTTTTATTAATGCTTCAAAACCTAAAAGAAAATACCGAAAGAGAAACTCAACAAAATTGGATTGCAAAAGGTAAAGAAATTGTGGGTAATGTATTGCGTTTACACAACAATATTAATGAACTGGCATATGAAACACTTGTTAGCCTTATAAAATTTACAAATACAATTCAAGGAGCTTTTTATATATACGATGATAATAAAGGAAAACTCGTTAATATTGCAACATACGGATACAACAGAAAAAAATTCGTAAATCAAGAATTTAATATTGGACAAGGCTTAGTTGGACAAGCAGCTTTTGAAAGAGATATTATTTATAGAAACGAAATTCCTGAATCATACTCAACAATAACATCAGGAATTATAGGCGAAAAAAAACCAAGCTCAATAATTATTACTCCTCTTATTAGTGATGATAAACTACAGGGAGTTATTGAGTTAGCATCAATATACGACGAAATATACGAAAAAGCAATTAGCCTTATTAAAGAATTAAGCCCTGTTATTGCACAAACTCTTTTTAATCTAAAAGTAAATACAAGAACAGAAAATTTACTTAGAGAATCTCAAAAATTAACTGATGAATTGAGAAAAAATGAAGAAGTTCTTCGTTCTAATGCCAAATCAATGGAAGAAGGACAAACCGATCTTCAAAAATCCAACCGTCAGCTTGCATCACAAATGGAAGAAGTTGAAAAAGGTCAAAAAAGACTCCATTCTCTGCTTGAAAATGCATCAGAAGTAATTTCAATTTATGATAGAAAAGGAATTGTTAAATATGTAAGTCCTTCTGTATCAAGAATATTAGGCTACGCTCCAGAAGAAATGATAGGAACAAATCGTTTTGAAAGAGGCGAATCTATTTTAATGAATGCTTTTAATGAATTACTTGAAGATCCTAAAAAAACAAAAACTTTTGAATACAGATACGAGAAAAAAAATCATGGAATTATCTGGTTAGAAACAACAGGAAGAAACTTACTTAAAAATGCGGCTATTAATGGTATTGTATTTAATACCAGAGACATTACAGTTAGAAAAGTTGCTGATGAAGCCCAAAAGATGAGTGGTGAAATGCAAGCTTTATCTGAAAATTCGCCCGATATGATTATACGTCTAAATCCTGAAGGAAAATTCTTCTATGCAAATCCTATAGTTGAAAAATTTACCGGAATTCCTCGTACAAGACTAAAACAAAAAAAAATTTCTGATATTGAGTTCGAGCCAGAATTTACTAAATTTTTCTTGAAAGGAGTAGAAGATGTTAAGGATACAAAAATAAAATATGAAAGCGAAATAACACTTCCTACTGTTGACGGCGAAAAAATAATGCAAGTAAACGTTATTCCGGAATTAAATAAAAACAATGAAATCGAAACTATTCTTTTTGTTGCGCATGATATTACAGACAGAAAACAGATCGAAATTGAAATTGAAAAGAAAAATAAAGACATAACAGAAAGTATTAATTATGCTCAGCGTATTCAGTCAGCAATTATACCCGACATAAAATTAATAAAACAGTTTTTGCCAAATTCATTTATCTTTTATAAACCAAAAGATGTAGTAAGTGGCGATTTTCCTTGGTTTTTTCAAAAAGGAGATAATATTTATTTAGCTGTTGTTGATTGTACAGGACACGGAGTTCCTGGAGCATTACTTTCATTTATTGGATATTTTATTTTAAACAGTATTGTAGATCATGATCAAATTTTAACAGCCGGAAATGTACTAGACAAACTACATTCAGGCGTTAGACAAACATTAAAACAAGAAGATGATGACGCAAGTGCAAGAGATGGTATGGATATTGCGCTATGTGTTATTAATAATAAAAAGAAAACAATTCAATTTGCCGGAGCTCACAGACCTTTATTTTATATGAGTAATGGCGAATTAGAACAATTCAAGGGAAATAGTAAAGCTATTGGAGGTATTCCGCCTAGAAGAAAAACAGAGGATAATTTTACAAACTATATTATCAATTATAAACCAGGCGATAGAATTTATTTCTTCTCAGATGGATTACCAGACCAAATTGGTGGCGATGCAGGCCGAAAATATCAAGCAAGAAGAATTAGAGAAATAGTAGTGAAATTTAATGAAAAATCTATTAATGATGTTGGCGAATTTTTTAAAGAAGATTTTAACGAGTGGAAAGGAGATCAAAAACAAATTGATGACATTTTATTGATAGGAATCGAGTTTTAATGAAAAAAATTTTTTATAGAATTAAATTTTATTATATTCGTTTAGAATAATATTATTGATTTTTTTAATGTTTAAAAAATTTATATATTAAATTTAATAAAAAAAAGTATTATTTTTGATGCTTGGATTATGAATATCATAATAAAAGATCATAGCATTATTTCAAATACATAATTATGGCTAATTTGAAAGGAAATAAGGAATCACTTGACTTTGTTTATGACTTTTATGTTAAGATGAAAAAAAACAATATTAATCTGGCCTACGAAGGCGAAATTACACACCAGATTACTAAAGCTTTCACATCTTTAACAGAAAGTAATATGATAAAAGAAGAAGACCTGAACGTAGTTCAAAAAAAAGTATTCCATGTAATGGTCGAATGTCTTCAAAATATTAGCAAACATGCTGAAAATAGGAATAGCATAGTTACTTCTAAAGATGGCAGAGGAATTTTTATGGTTAGTAAAGACGAATCTGAATATAATGTAACTACAGGTAATGTTATTAATAACGACAAAATTCCTAAACTCCGCGAAATGCTAGAAGGCATTAACCAATTAGATGATGAAGGACTTAAAAAATTGTACAAACAGCAAATGAGAGAAGGACGACTTTCTGAAAGAGGTGGTGCTGGTTTAGGTTTTATTGACATCGCAAGAAAAACAGGCGAAAAATTAATATATAGTTTCTTAACAATTAATGAAAAAAAATCTTTTTTTGTTTTAACATCAACAATTTCAAGACTAAAATAATTTATAATTATGCAAGCAATAAAGATAAAAGGCTCTGACGATACTCCTAATGTAATGTTAGATAAAGAAAATGGAATTTTTGAAATATCTGGTCGATCTCTTCCTGAAGATGTTGCAGCTTTTTACGAGCCAATATTAGAGTGGTTAGATCAGTACTCAGAAGATCCTCTGGAAAAAACAGTCTTTAATTTTAAACTTGAATATTTTAATACTGCATCTTCAAAACTACTTCTTGATGTACTTCTTAAATTAGAAGACATGTACGATGATGGAAAAGATATTCTTGTTAAATGGTACTTTCCAGACGATGATGAAGACATGGAAGAAGCAGGAGAAGAATACGCTGATATTGTTGAAGTTCCTTTTGAACAAGTGAGTTATTCTATTGATTAAGTTTTTTTCATTTTTAGTATAATATTAAATATTATATTGCCTAGAAAAATAAAAGAATGAGTGAAGAAATATTAAAAGCACTAATGCAATTATTCGCTATTATTGTAAAGCAAGACGAAGGTGTTGCTTATAATGAAGTAGCATATGTTGAAAATTTTCTTACATCTCAACTTAATACTGATGCAGTTCAGGAATATCTAGCTCTTTTTAAATCTAAAGTAGGGCAAGATAAAGATGAAAATGATGATGGTATTACATCTAAAAAAAGACTAACCACAGTTGGCGAGTCTGTTAAAGTTCTTGGAATCTGTAAAAAAATTAATAAAAAACTTGACCAGAAACAAAAAGTTGTTGTTCTTGTCAGATTATTTGAACTTATTAATTCTGATAGAAGATTTTCTGATCAGATTATGGCAATTATTAATACAGTTGCTGATGTTTTTAATATTTCAAAAAAGGAATTTAAAAGTATTGAAAATTTTGTTATTCAAAACGAATTAAGTGAATTAGACGATGAATCAATACTTTTAATCAATGATAAAGAAAATTATTGTACTTATTGCAATCATATTGTATCCGAAGCCTTAGACGGAAATATAATAATTCTAAGGGTTATAAGCACTGAACTTTATTTCTTTAGATATAACGGAAAACAGGATGTATTCTTAAACGGAATGGGCGTTTATAATAATAGAATATACCTTTTTGCACCAGGAAGCACAGTAAAACTACCAAAAGGCAGACCGGTTTATTATAGTGATGTAGTTGCCAATTTCCTTGAAGATGTTTCTTTAACAAAACTTTCATTTAATGTAAAAAATGTAAGTTATCGTTTCCCAACAGGAAATCTTGGATTACAAAATATAAGCTTTTCAACTTCGCATGGGAAATTAGTTGGGATAATGGGTGCAAGTGGTGCAGGAAAAACCACATTATTAAATTTATTGTCTGGAATTACAGAACCTTCTGAAGGTGGTGTTTATATAAATGGTGTAAATTATCATAAAGACAGAGAAAAACTAGAAGGTGTTATTGGTTATATACCTCAAGATGATCTATTAATTGAAGAACTTACTGTATTTCAAAATCTTTATTACAATGCAAAATTATGTTTTAGAGATAAAACTGAAGATGAAATAATTAAATTAGTTGACGATACTTTATTAAATCTTGGATTATTTGAGCGTAAAGGCTTAAAAGTTGGTACGCCCATGAACAAAATGATTAGTGGTGGCCAAAGAAAAAGATTAAATATTGCCCTAGAATTAATTAGAGAACCATCTATCTTATTTGTTGATGAACCCACATCAGGGCTTTCTTCTAGAGACTCTGAAAATGTTATGGAGCTACTTAGCGAATTAACACTTAAAGGAAAACTTATTTTTGTTGTTATACACCAGCCATCATCAGACATATACAAAATGTTTGATAATATGGTAATTCTGGACCAAGGAGGAAGAATGGTGTATTATGGAAATCCGGTTGAAGCTATTGTTTATTTTAAAAGAATTGATAATCAGATTAATAGTGAACTTGGAGAATGTGCCGTTTGTGGTAACGTCACTCCAGAATTAATCTTTAATATAGTTGAGGCTCAGGTTGTTGATGAATTTGGTGAATATACTAATATAAGAAAAGTTGAACCTGAAAAATGGATTGAACATTTTGAAGCTAATATTAAACCACCTGTTTTTGAAGATGTAGAAGAAGATCCACCTAAAATATTAAATATTCCAAGGTGGATAAAACAATTTAGAATTTTTACAGTTAGAGATGTTTTATCTAAAATTAGCAATACCCAATATGTAGTTTTAAATTTACTTGAAGCACCTTTGTTAGGTTTAATTTTATCGTTTATCATTTATTATATTGCAGATCCGGGATCTTCTGTTTATATCTTTTACGAAAATGAAAATATACCACCATATATTTTTATGAGTATTGTAGTAGCTCTTTTCCTAGGACTTACAGTTAGTGCCGAAGAAATTTTTCGAGATCGGATGATATTAAAACGTGAAAAGTTTTTAAACTTAAGTCGCTCAGCATATTTAGTATCTAAAATATCTATACTTACTGTTATTTCTGCAATTCAATCCATATTATTTGTAGTTGTAGGTAATACAATTTTACATTTTGGAGGAATGTATTTTGAATATTGGATTATTCTTTTTAGCACATTTGTTTTTGCAAATATGATGGGATTAGTAATTTCTTCTACATTTAATTCTGCAGTAACAATTTATATATTAATTCCTCTTTTAATGATTCCGCAAATGTCACTTGGTGGCGCTATGTTTAGTTTCGATAAATTAAACAGAGTATTAGGTACAGTTGGCAGAGTTCCTTTAATTGCTGAATTTATGGTATCTCGTTGGGCTTATGAAAGTTTAATGGTAAATCAATTTGTTAATAATAAGTTCGAAAAAATATATTACGATCTAGATAAACAAAAAAGTACTGCAAATTTCAAGCAGGTTTACTATCTGCCTGAATTAGAGGAGTATGTGAATGAAAACCTTGATTTGCTTGATGAAGAAAAGAGCGATTCTATAATTAAAATTATGCAATCTAATTTTGATTTGCTGATTAATGAAATGACGAAAGAATCTAAAAGAGTTCCAAGTTTAGCTTTTGAAGATTTTGAACTTCTTACATTAAAAAATTTTGATGATGATGCAGCTCAGGAAATTATAGAGCAAATTGATAAATGGTCAAGATATTATGGTAAAGTTTATAATAAAGCAGATAAAAGAAAACAGAAAACTATACTATATTTTGATGATAAAGAAGCAGGATCTAACAGGCAAAAAAGACATGATTATCATAATGAAAAGCTTCATGACATTGTTATTAACACATATGAGAAAAATAAAATTTGGCGATATAAAAATAGTTTAATTCAACAATACGAACCAATATTTTGGACGCCTGATAATTTTGACTTAATAGGATTTAGAGCGCATTTTTATGCTCCTAAAAAAGTTCTATTCGGCAAATATTTTGACACTTTTTGGTTTGATTTAGTTATAATTTGGATTATGTCTATTTTATTGTACATTCCACTATATTATGATCATCTGAAGAAAATAATAAATTTTTTTAGTAGTATTGATTTTTCAAAATTTAAAATAAAAAGGAATAAAAAAGAGGACAAAATAAAAATTGGAACTCTAATCTCATAAAATTTTTTTCTCATTAATTTTTAATATCTTTGAAAAAAAATGTTACTTTTGAATAAAATATATGAATTATAAATATGATTAAAAAAATTATTTTTGCGATATCAATTGTTTTATTATTACCGGTTTTTTCATGCAATAATAGTACAAATGAAGAAGAACCTCCTCATTTTGTTGATGATGATGCACCTGAAATAGACGAAGATGCGATAAACAAAGTTTTAGAAAGCTTTTCTTCACCTGTTGAGTTAGCAGCTTTAATTAAAGATTTAAAGGTTCCATTTTCTAAAAAATATCTTGCTTCACCTGATGATGCTGATGATTATGATACAAACTTTAAAAAAGCCTTAGGTTTAGGAATATTAAGTGCTGATTTAGGATATCTTAATGTATATGCAAAAACTTCTGAGATTGTAAATTATTTGGCAGTAATAAAAAAAATATCAGACGATTTAAATATAGGACAATTTTTTGATTTCCAAACTCTTAAAAGATTAGCTACTAACAATGATAATATGGACTCTCTGATGTTTTTATCAGTGAGTAGTTTCCATCAAATGGATGAACATCTGAGGAAAAATGGGAGAAGTAATTTAAGTGCATTAGTTGTTACAGGAGTTTGGATGGAAGGATTGTATTTGTCTACTCAAATAATGAGTGAGCGTGCAAGTCCTGAATTATTTGAAAGAATTGGCGAACAAAAAATGATATTGGAACAAATATATAATATTTTAGAAGTATATCAAGAGAGAGATAAAAATTTTGAAAGAGTTGTCAAAGATTTTGCACCTTTAAAAGAAGAGTATGAAAAAGTTCAAATAACTTATGTTATAGGTGAATCTAGAACAGTTGTTATTGATGGTCAGGAAGTGATAATTTCTGGTGATCAAAGCAAAGTTATAATGTCTGATGAACAGCTTAAAAAAATTATTTCTTTAACTGAACAAATTCGTAATAAATTAATTTCTTTATAATATGAGCAGAATAATTTTATCTTTATTATTTTTTGCATTCATAAGCGGTGGTATAAGCGAGAAAGCGCATGCACAATGTAAGCAACAGGTAGTATATAATTGTGCAACTGACATTGGTAAAGCAATATATCTTAAAGATTTTAATACAAAATTGAGAAAAGGTCAAGGAGGACAAGTTTCAGGAACAAAATGGGCTGTTGTTTTAAATAAAGGAACAGTTTATAGATTTTCTTTATGTACTCAAAGTGGTTTTGAAAATGATGTTGTTTTAACTCTTTTTGATGCAAGGCATCCAGAAAATAATAATCCATTTGCTGTAACTAAATCTGAAAATAGTAATAGATTTGATTTCTATTGCTGTAAATCAGCGACATACTATGTTTCTGTTAGATTTAAAGAAGACAGAGAAAGTAAGAAATCTTGTGCTGTAGGAGTATTGTCTTTTATAAAGAAATTTGATGCCAATAAGAATTGTGGTGGTAATGATTAACTTAGATTAATTATTACTATAAAAATTTTTATTTTTATAGTAATTGTTTAAGTATTAGTTTCATTTCTTCTTTTATTTCTCTAGATTTTATTCGTGCTTTGATAGCAAAATCTCTATTTTGACTAGAATAAATTATTTCTCTAGAAGAATTTACTAATAAACCACAATTATTATTTATTCCGTTTTTTGCAACTTCGGTTAAACTACCACCTTGTGCACCTACGCCTGGGATAAGTAAAAAATGATTAGGTGCAATTTTCCTTATTTCTTTAAGATAATCAGATTTTGTAGCACCAACAACAAACATAGTGTTCTTTTCATCGCCCCAAAATCTGGCTGTCGAAATAACTTTTTCAAATAAGAATTCATTATTTTCAGATAAAGTGTTTAGCTGAAAATCATTTGAACCTTCATTTGAAGTTAATGCTAAAATAATAACCCATTTATCTTTAAAACTTAGAAAAGGTTTTACAGAATCGCTTCCCATATAAGGTGCTACTGTTATAGCATCAAAATTCATTGTTTGGAAAAAAGCTTTTGCGTATTCATGTGAGGTGTTACCAATATCGCCTCTTTTTGCATCAGCAATTAAAAAAATATCAGGATAATTATTTTTTATGTGAGCAACAGTTTTTTCAAGACTTAACCAACCTTTACTTCCGTTACTTTCATAAAAAGCAGTATTTGGTTTATATGCTACTGCTAAATCATGGGTTGAATCAATAATTTGCTTATTAAATTCAAAAATTGGATCTTCATGCTCAAGCAAAAAACTAGGAATTTTATTAATATCGCTATCTAAACCAATGCATAAAAAACTTTCTTTCTTGAAAATTTGACTTGTAAGCTCTGAATAATCCATGTTTTAAATTTTAAGCATCTTCAAAACTACTTTCTTTTAATCTTTCGGTATTTTCTGCAACTATTAGTTTGTCAATAATTTCAGTAATATCGCCATTCATTACAAATGGTAAATTATAAGCAGTATAATTTATTCTATGATCAGTTACTCTTCCTTGAGGATAATTATATGTTCTAATTTTAGCAGATCTGTCGCCTGTAGAAACCATTGTTTTACGTTTAGATGAAATTTCATCGATATATTTCTGATACTCAAGATTATAGATTCTAGATCTTAATTCTTTCATGGCTTTGTCTAGATTTTTAATCTGTGATTTTTGATCCTGACAAGTTACAACAATTCCGGTAGGATTATGAGTAAGTCTGATTGCAGAATAAGTTGTATTTACCGATTGGCCACCCGGACCCGATGAGCAATACGTATCTTTTCGAATGTCATCAGCTTTTAATTCAATATCAAAATCTTCAGCTTCTGGTAAAACTGCAACCGATGCAGCTGATGTATGAACACGTCCTTGAGTTTCCGTTTGTGGTACTCTTTGAACTCTGTGAACGCCAGACTCGTATTTTAATACTCCATAAACTCCATTTCCTTCTACAGTAAATACTATTTCTTTATAACCGCCTGAAGTTCCTTCTGAAATATTTGAAATGCTAACTTTCCACCCTTTAGTTTCGCAAAATTTCATGTACATACGTGATAAATCACCTGCAAATATACTCGCTTCATCTCCACCTGATCCTGCTCTAATTTCAACTATACAGTTTTTATCATCTTCAGGATCTTTGGGTATTAAAAGTATTTTTATTTCTTCTTCTAAAATTGGAACTTGTTGAGTTAATTCTTCTATATCTTCTTTAGCCATTGATTTTAGCTCTTCATCAGCTTCTTCTGATAACATTTTTTTTGAAGATTCTATATTGCTAATTACATTGCTATAATTTTTATATGCTTCAATTAAAGGTTCCATTTCTTTGTACTCTTTATTTAATTGAATATATCTTTTCATGTCGCCAATTACTTTAGGATCAGCTATTTGCTCTGCAACAGAATCAAATTTTATTTTTATGGCTTCTAATTTTTCTAAAAGCATATTTTTGCTCATGGTAATTTAATTTTGAGAATATTTAATAATTAAATATAAGGTAAGATGTCTTTAAATATATAATTTAAAGCTAGCTGAATTTATTGAAGTTGTAGTCTGTAATTTTAACCATTAAAATTTATATTTTTTGCAAAGATATATTTAATAGTTAAATTGCCCAAATTCGCTTATTATTGTTAATTGTTTTTTTTCTGATTTTTTGCATTTACCTACAATTTTAGCATCAATATTAAATGATTTTGAGATTGAAATAATATCTTCAGAGAATTCTTTTGGTATGTATATTTCAAAACGGTGTCCCATATTAAATACTTTATACATTTCTTGCCACTTGGTATTTGATTCTTTTTGAATTATTTTGAAAAGAGGTGGAATATCAAAAAGATTGTCTTTTATTATATGTAAATTATCAACAAAATTCAATATTTTTGTTTGAGCGCCTCCTGAGCAGTGAATCATTCCGCTTATTTTAGTTCTGTAGTTTTTTAAAATTTCATTTATAACAGGTGCGTATGTTCTTGTTGGTGATAATACTAATTTTCCTGCATCAATATTAAGATTATTAATTTTATCGGTTAATTTAAAACTTCCAGAATATGATAAATCTTCTGGTATTGAAGAATCATAACTTTCAGGATATTTTTTTGCAATATAATTTGAGAATACATCATGCCTTGCCGAAGTTAAACCGTTACTGCCTATTCCTCCATTATATGAGTTTTCGTAAGTGGCTGTACCTGAGGATGAAAGACCTATTATTACATCACCTTCCGATATTTTTTCATTTGTAATTATATCGTTTCTTCTCATTCTGGCAGTAACCGTAGAATCAACAATAATTGTACGAACAAGGTCGCCAACATCGGCAGTTTCGCCGCCAGTACTGTAGATGTTTAAGCCAAGGCTTCTCATTTTTTCAAGAAATTCTTCTGTTCCGTTAATTATTGCAGAAATTACTTCTGCCGGAATTAAATTTTTATTACGGCCAATTGTAGAAGAAACCAGAATGTTGTTAGTTGCACCAACGCAGAGCAAATCGTCAATATTCATTACTAAGGCATCTTGAGCTATTCCTTTCCAAACAGAAATATCACCTGTTTCTTTCCAATAAATATATGCTAATGAAGATTTTGTACCTGCACCATCGGCATGCATTATATTGCAATATTCATCATCATTTGCAAGAATATCAGGAATTATTTTACAAAAAGCTTTCGGGAAGATTCCTTTATCTATATTTTTTATTGCTGAATGAACGTCTTCTTTAGAAGCTGAAACACCTCTTAAATCATATCTTGATTTTGTCATATTCAAAATTTTGCCCAAATATAAAAAATTAAGCTTTATTATTTATTAATCAGAAAAAAACTCATTTTAAAGGAGATACAATTTAAACTCAAAAATATACGCTAATTTGCTGTTAGCCAGGTGATTGAATTTGTTTTTTGTTTGTAAATAAATCATTTTTATAAAATAAATTTATTCTCCAAATTGAATTCCACTTTCGTTAAAATCTGTTTTTAATACTTTAAATTCTGTTCTTCTGTTAATTTGATGTGCTTCTTCCTTTTGTTCTTTTGTTGCAAGTTGATCAATAAGTTCTTTATTTAAAATATCTCCAACTTTTAAAAAAGAATATTTTTGTGCAAATTTTGTGGTTATTGTTTTTGGAACTGATTCGCCATATCCTTTAGCAGTTAATCTTTCAGGTTTTATTCCTTTTTTTATAAGGTAATCGACAACAGATTGGGCTCTACGTTGTGAAAGGTTTAGATTTGATTCATCTGTGCCTCTATAATCGGTGTGTGCCGAAAGCTCTATTGTAATAGTTGAGTTATCGTTAAGTGTTTCAACTAGTTGATCCAGAGCAACTTCTGATTCAGGTCTTAGGTTTGCTTTATTTAAATCGTAAAAAATATTTTCAACTTCAATTGGTTTTTCAATTGGGGACATAAAAATTTCAATGGCAATTGTTTGACTTTTATTAAGACCTTTTGTTGATTCTTTAGCTTTACCTTTAAGGAAGTTATCTTTTTGAGTTGTTATAATATAATCTGTTTCAGGTTTTAATTTAAATTTAAAACTTCCGTCCACTCCCGAAAAAGTTTCTAATGAAGTTCCATTACTTCCAATGAGTTTTACTTTGGCTTTATCAATTACATTTGTTGTAATTTCATTTTTAATTATACCTTGAATTGCAAATAAAATTGGTGGCAGTTCAAAAGAATAAATATCATCACTTCCTTTTCCGCCTGGTCTTGTGGATGAAAAATAACCTTTTTCATCTTGGTTTTCAAAAATTATTGCAAAATCGTCTGAAGATGAATTTATTGGTGATTTTAGATTTACAACAATATCTTCTCCATTTTCGTTTTTTTCTAATTTATAGATGTCTAGTCCTCCAATTCCAATATGCCCGTTTGAAGCAAAATAAAATGTTCCGTCTTTTTTTACATAAGGGAAAGTTTCATCATCAGCAGTATTTACAGGAGAACCAAGGTTTATTGGTTTTCCAAAAGGCTGGGTTATAGAAATTCTTTTAGCTATCCATATATCTTTTCCGCCTTTTCCTTCTGGCAAATCAGCAACAAAATAAAGGCTTAATTCATCTGGCGATAAGGCAGGATGACCAACAGAAATGCTACTATCTTCAATTAATGGAATAAGTTCGGGAGTTGACCATAGATTTCCGTTTAGTTTTGAACGATAAATTTGACAACCATTGGTTTCATTTTTAATAAGTTTACAGGAAGTATAATACATTTCTGTATTTGATAAATTAATTGTACATGCTCCTTCATCAAAAATTGAATTTGCTTGTCCTTTAATTGGTACAGGCTCACTCCATTTACCTTTTCTGTCTTTTGTTGAATAGAAAATGTCAGCAAAATTTTGTCCTGAATTATTGTTAAAGCTGTTTCCTACACCTCCTTCTCTTGTGCTTGTGAAGTACAAAGTTGAATAATCATTGAAATATTCAGGTTTATAATCACTTTGTTTAGAATTTATTTCTTTAATATTTTCTATTATATATCTCTCGGGATTTTTTATCGATTCATCTGCTAAATTACATGATTTTATACCATTTGAACCTCTGATATCATCGGGTACTAATTCTGTGTATTTTTCGTATTCTATTTTAGCATCGTCATATTTTTCATTCATTCTGTATGCATCAGCCAGATAACAAACAGCCATTGGATTTTGAAATCTGTATTTAACAGCTTTTTTGTACCATTTTTCAGATTGAGCAGGGATATTCATTTTTCTGAAGCATTCGCCTAATTTAAAAGAGAGCTCGGCTTTTAATATTTTTGTATTTGCTTTGGTGTATATTTTCTTATACATCTCGCTTGCTTTAAAATATTCACCTGCATCGAAAGATGCGTCTGCTTTTTTTGTTTTTTTATTTTGTGCTAATATGGTGTTGTTTGCCAGTAAAATGACAAATAATATTGTTAATAAATTTTGTAATCTCATGATTGTTTTAATTTATTTTTATTTTTTCAATTAACAAATATACGATTATTAACTTATTATCCATAGGTTTGAAATGCAAAATATGATTAAAGAATAAATAGATATTTGTAAATATTCCATTTATATTTATAAATCACAATTAAATAAAAAGCCTTTAAAAAAGGCTTTTTATTATTAAATTTTTAGTTGAATAACAGTTCTCTATATTTTGGTAATGGCCAAATCTGATCATCAACAATAAGTTCAAGTTTATCAATGCAATATCTTATAGAATCAAGATATGGTTTTACTTTTTTCTCATAAACTTCTGCTTTTTCAGTTGCATTCTCAATTTTATTTGCAATTTTTCTTTCTTCAGTCATTTCATTGACTTTTGTTTTTATCGAAGTAATATGTTTTGAAATTGTTTTGATAAGATTTAATCTTTCTCCTGCAATTTGATTAAATTCTTGTTCCTCAAAAAGTTCTTTTAGTCCTTTGACATTATTAATTAAGTTTGTTTGATAGTTAATGGCTGTTGGTATTATATGATTTACAGCTAAATCACCCAAAACTCTTGATTCTATTTGAATTTTTTTTGTATATTTCTCAATTCTAACTTCGTATCTTGCTTCTAATTCTCTTTTTGAAAGTACATTATTTTCTGAAAAAAGTTTGATTGTTTCTTCATCAATATATGATTTATAAGCTTTTATAGCTTCTTTAATATTTGACAAGCCTCTTTTTTCAGCTTCTTTTTCCCAATCTTTACTATAACCGTTTCCTTCAAATCTAACTTTCTCAGATTCAATAATGTATTTTCTTAGTATCTGAAGTATAGCCTCATCTTTTTTAATTCCTTGTTCTATTAGGCTGTCAACATCTTTTTTAAATAATTTTAATTGATTTGCAACAGCAGTATTTAATACAATCATTGGCGAACCGCAGTTTTCTGAAGAGCCTACAGCTCTAAATTCAAATCTGTTGCCTGTAAATGCAAATGGTGAAGTTCTGTTTCTATCAGTATTGTCAAGTAAAATTTCAGGGATTTTTCCAATGTTTAATTTAATTGCAGTTTTATTATCAGGAGACATATGTCCTTCTGCTACAGCATTTGCAATTTCGTTTAGCATTTTAGTTAATTTTTCACCAATAAATACTGATATTATTGATGGAGGAGCTTCATTTGCGCCTAATCTGTGCTGATTACCTGAAGACATAATGCTGGCTCGTATCACATCAGGATTATCATGTACAGCTTTAATTGTATTAACTAAAAAAGTTAAAAATTGGAGATTCTTTTTTGGTGATTTTCCCGGGGCAAGTAAATTTACTCCTGTGTCTGTAGCCATAGACCAATTATTATGTTTACCCGAACCATTTATTCCTTTAAATGGTTTTTCGTGCAATAAAGCTCTAAAATTATGTCTTATTGCAACTTTTTGCATAATATCCATTAACAATTGGTTGTGGTCAACTGCTAGATTTGTTTCTTCAAAAATTGGTGCACATTCATATTGATTTGGTGCTACTTCATTATGTCTTGTTTTTAGAGGAATTCCTAATTTATGTGATTCAATTTCAAGATCTTTCATATATGAAGCCACTCTATCTTTAATCGGTCCAAAATAATGATCGTCAAGTTGCTGATCTTTTGCAGATGTATGGCCCATAAGAGTTCTATTTGTGAGGCTTAAATCAGGGCGAGCTTGATAAAGGGCGTTGTCTATTAAAAAATACTCCTGCTCAACACCCAAAGTTGAAATTACTTTAGTAATATTTTTATCAAAATATTGGCAAACATCTACTGCTGCTTTATCTAATTCAAATAAAGCTCTTAAAAGAGGTGTTTTATAATCCAGAGCTTCACCTGTATATGAAATAAAAATTGTAGGAATACAAAGTGTGTTTCCAACAATAAATGCAGGAGATGATGGATCCCAGGCTGTGTATCCTCTTGCTTCAAATGTGTTTCTGATTCCACCACTCGGGAAGCTTGATGCATCAGGCTCTTGTTGCGCTAGAAGTTTCCCGTCAAATGATTCGAAAGTTTCACCATTTGATGAAATATCAAAAAATGCATCATGTTTTTCTGCTGTTGCATCTGTAAGTGGATGAAACCAATGTGTATAATGAGTTGCACCTCTGCTAATTGCCCATTCTTTCATTCCTGTTGCAACTTGATTTGCAATTTTCCTATCAATTCCTGTTCCTACTTCAATAGATTTAATTACACTAATATAGGCTTCTTTTGATAAATGTTTTTTCATTTTGGATCTGTTGAATACATTTATTGCAAAATAGTCTGATGCTTTAATTGAAGGGTAATTTACTTCTAATGCTTGTCTTTTAAAAAGTTCTTGCAAAGCTTGAAATCTTATTGTTGCCATATTATTTTAATTAAATATTGTTATGCCAACAAAAGTATATTATTTATTATTATTGCGAAAAAAATAAGGGGGTGTTTTGATGAAAAATATGTTTTTTTTATATCAATATTGTTATTTGAGAGGTTAACTTAAAATAAAACTCTTTTTTTTAAAGTTGGTTAGTATTTAGGACTATGTCCAAAAAAATTTATGTATTTGTGGCTATCTTCTCCATAAGCTTCAATTTCATTATTGCTTATTTTAAATGTTGCGTGTTCGCCGGCGACTTTAGAAAAAATAACGTCATATTCTTTATTATTTTCATCAAGCATTATAATTTTTGCTAAATTTGAATTAACATCATCTAAAGCGAGATTTTCGTGGCAAATTGGACAGTAAAATCCAAGTAATTCTCCTTTCTTATATTCAACAAGGTCATGTTTTTTTATTTGATAATTACCTAACTCTTTTTCAAATAACATCAATCCTTTTTGTTCATTTTTGACTTTTACAGAAAGAACTATTTTATTTCCAATGTTTAAGAAACTTTTACATTTAGGGCATAAGTAATTTATTTCCATATTTCTATTTTTTATTTACTTAAAATTAAGAATAATTTGCCAGAAAAGGAAATTATATACATAATTTTGTATATTTTAAATTTCAAAATTTATATAGTTGTATGATAGATTTTCAAAATAAAAATATTTTTAATTTATTGTCTGAATCTGAATTCGGAGATATTGCAATAGATATTTTTAAATATCAATATAAAAATAATATTGTTTACAAGCAATTTGTTGATTATCTTAATGTTGATTATAAAAAAATTAATACTGTCGAGCAAATTCCTTTTTTGCCGATAGAGTTTTTTAAAACTCATAAAGTAATTTCAGGATCAAACAATGCGAAAATTACTTTTTTAAGTAGTGGAACAACAAATTTGAACAGAAGTAAACATCATATTACAGATTTGGAAATTTATAGAAATAGTTTTACTAAAGGATTTGAATTTTTTTATGGAAATATTTCTGATTATTGTATTCTTGGTCTTCTTCCTAATTATCTGGAAAATAAGAGTTCATCTTTAATTTATATGATGGAAGATTTAATAAAGCTTTCAAATTGTAACAAAAGTGGTTTTTATTTAAATAACTATGAAGAATTGTATAATACGATTTTAGATTTAAAAAAATTAAATAAAAAATACATTCTAATTGGAGTAAGTTATGCATTAATTGATTTTGCAAATTTGTTTAAAATAGATTTAAGTGATGGAATTTTGATGGAAACTGGTGGCATGAAAGGAAAACGCAAGGAATTGACTAAAAGCGAATTACATAGTTTTTTTAAAGAAAGCTTTAATGTCTCAAATGTGCATTCCGAATATGGAATGACAGAATTATTATCGCAGTCATATTCTAAAGGAGAAGGAATTTTTGAATGTCCACCGTGGATGAAAATTCTGATAAGAGATACTTACGACCCGCTTTCAGATATTGGAACAGGTAGAACCGGAGGAATAAATGTTATTGATTTTGCAAATTTTAATTCCTGTTCGTTTATTGCTACAAAAGATTTGGGAAAATTACATGAAAACGGCAGATTTGAAGTGTTAGGACGTTTTGATGATAGCGATATTCGTGGCTGTAATTTGCTTGTAGATAGTTAGTTGTATAAATAAGGGTTTGAAAATTACTCGATAAAGTAAAATCAAACCCTTTGCATTTCTAATTTTAGAATCCTAATTTTTTTCTTATTGTTTTTGGAATAGCATCTTTATGAACCATAATTGCTATGGTTTTTAACTGAACATACCATTGCGACATGTAGAGATATCCGCCGAAATTATTACTATTTTCTCCCCATGAATTTTTTGTTAAATAAAAAATTGTACCGTTTTTATCTTTTGCAATTCCTGTAATATGCATTAAGTGGTCGTCTGTTGTTGTAAAATTATTAAAGCTTTTTAAGCGCATTTTATCAATTCCAGTCATAATTATCCCATCAGATTCTTTTAATGATAATACAGCTGAGCCTTCTTTATGGTCAAAATCTTCTTCGCTTACATCTCCGTCCCAATTTACAGAATATCCATTGTTTAAAGCATTATTGATAACATCTATTAATTCGGTTAAAGGTAGATTAAAATATCTATCGTGCGACCAATTATCAGGAATTTCTAACTCAAATTCTTTGTAAAAAGGATAATCTTTAAAAGACGTTAATTCAACATAATCATCAGGATTAAAATCTAAAACTTCTTCTACAAATTTTTTGGGAGTATATTTTTTTTCGTTGTATTTAAATTCAGTTACCGGTTTTCCCAGATATGAATCTAAAGCAGCATTAAAAGCATTTAGCCATGCATCTGAAGGTTTTACATATTTTGAATTTATTAATCCGTTTAACATGCCTTGCAGCATTTCAAACATTTCTGAATGATTATGAATTGTTTCGCCGTAATTTAATCCGTTATATACGTTATTTGGAACTAATCCGTTTTTTTCTATTTCGTTTAAAACATCGTGAGCTTGTCCACCTTCAGAAAAATTAGTTTCGCCATGAAATCTAACATATTTTTTTGCTTTTGTTAAGTAAGCATTTCTTACACTATACATTACAGATATATCATGAACTCCTTTTCCTTTCCTTATCGCCTCTGTTTCAATAAAAGATGTTGTTGCAAAAGCCCAACATGTTCCTGTTCTATATTGATTTTTAACGGGACTTGTAGGAATTTGTTTTAAAATATTAAACTCAGGATTGTTCTGAGCTTTATTAATCACTGAAAATGAAAACATTATCAGACTAACAAGAATTGGAATAAATATATTATTTTTCATAGATTATTGTTTTAGTTATTTAAAATGCAAATTTATTTTTTATAAATTTACTGATAAAAAATTCATTTTTTTTAATATTTTACACAAAATTATTATTATTTAATTGATAAAAGGTAGTAAATTTGAAAATATATTGTTTAAAATAGTATAGTTAGCGAGCATTTCTTTTTTAATAAAATAACCTAAAAAATAAACTTATGAAAAAAATACTTGTTTTAATAATTCTGACATTTGTTAATATTAATTTATTTTCACAAAGCATGTCGCCTTCTGATTATGATAGCTTTAGATATAATAAAACTAATATATTTTATGATGACTTTAGTTCAAACGAAAATTCGTGGTTTACTGGAAGCACCGATAATAAATTTGCTTCTATAAGGGAAGGGAAATATTTTGTTCAAACATTAAACGATGAAAGTTCTCAAACTGTAAATATGCAAATTGATTTTGATAATAGTAAAGATTTTGAAATTGAGGCCAGTATACGTTTTGTTAGTGGAACAGAAACTTCAGGCCAAGCATTTTTGTGGGGAATAACAAATGATCCTTACGAGGATTATGGATATTTATTTTCTCAAACTGCAAAATTTGAAATAACAAATTATAAAGACAGAACTTATAATAAATTTATAGATTGGACAGAATTAGACAATTATAAGAGCAAACAATTTAATTTGCTGACAATTAGAAAATATCATAATGTTTACTATTTTTTCTTTAACGAAAAAATGGTTTACAGCATGTCTTTTGTTAATTTCTATGGAAAAAAAATTGGTTTTGAAATAGGTAAAAGTTCATCTATAGAAATAGATTTTTTAAAAGTGTCTTATCTAAGTAGTAATTCTGTTCCTGAAGCTGTAAATATGAATAAAAATTATGACAATTATACAGCAATTATTAATAGTGATAAAACTTTTATTTTAAAGGAAGATTTTAACAGCAATAGTAATGAATGGGCATTAAGTAATAATGAAAATGTAAGTTTATTAATAAAAGATGGCTGTTATTATTTTGAGTCAAAAGGTGAATTTTATCATTCTTTAATTCCTTTTTACATAAATCAGCAAGATAATTTTGAAATTGAAGCCAGATACAAAGTTGTTGATTCTGAAAAAGAATTTGAAAATTGTATTATGTGGGGAGTTAGCGAAGATAAGAAGAATTCGTATAGATTTGGTATTACTAAAAGTGGATTTTATACAATTTATAAAATGGCACCTGGAGTGATTGATTATGTTGACTATACTCAATTATCTAATTTTAATAAATTAAATTACAATAAGCTCACTATCAGGAAGATAAACAATAAGCTTTATTTTTTTATTAACGAAGAACTTGTTCATTCTATGAATTTTGAAGCTTTTTTTGGAGATTGGATTGGTTTATTAGCAGGAAAAAAATGCTCAATTGTAATAGACTATTTTTATGTATCTAAAATAAAATAATTTTTTTGTGAATATATTAATTGCGCCTGATAGCTTTAAGGGCTCTTTATCTGCAAATGAAATTATTGATATTTTAAAGAACAAATTTAAAAATTCAAAATTAAATTTGAACATTATTGAGCAAGCTCTTGCTGATGGAGGTGAAGGTTCAATTGATATTTTCACTAGTTTTGAAGGATTTCAAAAAAATGATTTGCAAATTTTAAATCCAATTGGAAAAAAAATAGATAGTTTTTATTTGTTTGATAAAAAAAATTCTACTGCATACATTGAGCTAGCAAAATCATCAGGATTATCTTTAATTAAAGATAATCCTGATATAATGGCAGCTAATTCATCCGGAACTGGTGAATTGGTGAAAGATGCAATTCTTAAAGGCGCCAGTAAAATAATATTATTTTTGGGCGGAAGCGCTACAAACGATGCTGCTGTTGGAATTTTAGATGCTTTAGGTTTTGAATTTTATGACAAAAATAATAAACAACTTTCGGCTTATGTATTGGAATTAAAAAATATTTTTAGAATAGACAATTCAAAATCAATAACTAAAAATTGCAATGTAAGTTTTATTATAGCCGTTGATGTAAATAATCCTTTTTATGGAAAAAATGGAGCATCGTATGTTTATGCAGCTCAAAAAGGTGCTAGTTTAGAACAAATCAAATACCTTGATGCATCTTTAAAATCGTTTTCAAAAATACTTAAAAAACAATATGGTGTTGATATTCAAAGCATTAAAGGTTCTGGAGCTGCCGGAGGAATTGCAGGTTCTTTATATGCAGTTTTAAATGCAAAAATAGTTTCCGGTTCAGATTTAATTTTTGAAAAAGTAGATATAGAGAATAAAATTAAACAAGCAGATATTGTAATAACCGGAGAAGGCAAAATTGATAATCAAACTTTGAACGAAAAGCTTATTTTTAAACTTTCAAAATTGTGTAAAAAGCATTATAAACCAATTTGGGCTATTTGTGGCTATTTTGATGGAAATATTGATTTAAAGGAGAAATTATATTTGAATAAAATATTTAGTCTATCTGAAAGAAAAAGTGATATTGAGAGCTCAATTAAAAATGCAGAAAAAGGTTTGAATTTATTAAGTAAAGAAATAATTGATAGTTTGCAAAATATCAGTAAATAAAAAGAGCAGCTTTTAGCTGCTTCTTTTATTTGGTCATAATATTTATATTGTTCATTAAATCTTCTTTATAAGATTTTGCAATAGGAATGCTTTTAGTTTCGCCTTTTATTTTCATAACAATTGCATTGTCTTCAATCATTTCAATTTTAGTTAAATTAACTATATACGATCTGTGAACTCTTGAAAACATTTTTAAAGGAAGCTTATTAATTATTGCTTTCATTGTAAAATGTATAGTAAATTTATTGGTAAAAGTGTTAATAATAACATAATTTTCAAGAGCTTCTATCCAAAGAATATCTTCATATTTTAACCTAACAAGAGAAGAAGAACTGCTTTTGATAAAAATACCATCTTTGCCGGTTAATTGTTCTTGTGCTTCTTTAAATTTTGCATGAACTTTTTCAACAGCTTTAACAAAACGAGTAAACGAAATTGGTTTTAATAAATAATCTGCAACATCATATTCTATGGCTTCTAAAGCATATTTGTCTTTTGCTGAAATAACAATAATTTGCGGCAAATTTGTGAGTGTTTTAATAAATTCTACACCACTCATTTCTGGCATTTCAATATCTAAAAATATTAAATCAATATCGTTTTCTGATTGCATAGTATTTAATGCATCAACTGCGTTATTATAAGCGCCTTTAAATTCTAAGAAATCAGTTTTATTAACGTATTTTTCAATTAATAATCTTGATACTTTATCATCATCAATTACAATACAATTCATTCTTTTAAAGTTTAATAAGAATATAATAATAAAAATTTTATGTATTATTTAAACAAAATTAATAATCTATGTGGAATAAAAAAAATAAATGACTGTTTTTTAAAATATACTTATTAAACAACTGAAATTTGTAATACATTAAAAATTAGCATGTTATGGAAAATACAGGATATATAAATTTATTAAAAGTAGAATACATAAATAATAAAAATGAGTTAAATGCCATTGCTATGTCTAAGTATATGAAAAACAAATTTGATTTTTGTGGAATTAAATCGCCATTGAGAAAAGAAATAGATAAAAGTTTTTTTAAAGATTATGGTTTTCCTGAATCTGAAAATATTGAAGAAATTATTTCAAATTTATGGCAGCAGCCGGAAAGAGAATTTCAATATTTTGCAATACAACTTTTAGAAAAAGAAATTAAGATAAAAGTTGATGAAAACAGAATTAATTTGTATAAGAAACTGATTATTAGTAAATCATGGTGGGATACAGTTGATGCTATTTCCAGTTTATTGGTTGGAAAATTTTTCACTTATTATCCTGATTTAATTGAAAATGAAATGCAGAAATGGAATAAATCTGAAAATATGTGGCTAAATAGAAGTTCTATTATATTTCAACTAAAATACAAACAACAAACAAATATTGAACTTTTATCAAAATTTATAAAAAAACATCTTAATTCAAAAGAATTTTTTATACAAAAAGCTATTGGCTGGGCTTTAAGAGAATATTCAAAAACAAATCCTGATTTTGTTGTTAAATTTGTGAATGATAATAAACTTGCACCATTATGCCATAAAGAAGCATTAAAAATAATATGTAAAAATATAAATTAAATCATTTGTCAAATTTTTTTGTATATCTGTCTAAAATCGGTATCTGTGAATATATAAATTAATACATTTGGCTGGTTTTTTGATTTATCTGCAAAACAATAAAAATTAAGAATTAAATTATTACAAGATGAGAAGTTTATTAATATTTAGTATTCTATTATTCTTTTTTGAGTGTCAAACAACTTTTGCACAAAATGAGTTGCTAGATGAAGATGCATTAGTAAGAGCTGAAGAATTTTTATCTCTTGAAGAAGCACTAAAAAATCCTGATAAAGTATATAAATTAAATTTGAGCGAGTTGGAACTCGACGAATTTCCTATGCAGATTTTTGAACTTTATAATTTGCAAATGCTTGATTTATGGGAAAATGAAATAACTGAAATTCCTTCTCAAATACACGATTTAGCTCATCTTCAATATATTAATTTAGGCGGAAATAAATTAAAAAAACTACCAAAAGAAATAGGCAATTTGCTAAATTTGATTGCTTTTGATGCCGAAGGTAATGAATTAACTGAAATTCCTGAAGAATTTGGTAATTTGATTTTTCTTCAAAATCTTTCGTTAGGTGGCAATAAAATTGAAAAAATACCGGAATCTATTGGAAATTTGAAAAACTTAAAAGATTTTACACTTTGGGAGAATAAATTAACAAATGTACCCGAATCTTTTGGACGTTTAAAAAATCTTCAGAGCTTGGATTTATCTGAAAATCAGATAGTTGAACTGCCAGAATCTTTTGGTGAATTATTTAATTTGAAAATTTGTGATTTAAGACAAAATCGTCTAAAAAAAATTCCTGATAATATAGGAATGCTAAAAATACTTCCTTATTTAGATATCTCAGATAATCAATTAACAGAATTACCGTATGAAATTGGTGAAATTCGGTCGTTAAAAATGTTTTATCTGCAAAACCAAATTGATGATAATGATAAACAAACATTAATTAAACTTCCTTTATCAATAGGCGATTTAAAAAATTTACAACAAATTAATTTAAAAAATACCGGAATTACTTTTTTGCCGGCAAGCTTTTGCGATTTGCAAGAAATTCAAATAATTGATGCATCTAACAATGAATTAAGTGAATTGCCTTCAGCAATTGGAAATTTAAAAAATTTGCGTGAATTTAATTTGTCAAAAAACTCCTTAAAAACGGTTCCTTTATCTATTGGTAAATTACCAAATTTATCTCAACTTAATTTAAGTAATAACAAAATTGAAGAACTTCCAGCTTCTATTGGAAATCTTGAAAATCTTATAAATTTAGATTTAAGTCTTAACAGGCTAAAAAATATAACAAAAAATATTACAGGACTTTCAAATTTGCAAATATTTAATGCTTCAGAAAACGAAATTGAAGATATTGGTTTTGGAATTAATAAACTTCAAAATTTAAAAGAATTAGAATTAGAAGGAAATAAAATTTCTAAAGTTCCTGATGATATTACTAAGTTAAAACATTTGGAATATTTAAACTTAAGAAACAATAATATATCTGATAATGAGATGGATAGAATAAAAAAGATTATCTCGGAAGGCATAAAAGTTAGATTTTAATATAATTCAAATCTATTTGCTTTGTATTTGTTTCTTTTAATTTTAAACTTTGATTTATTTTTGTGTTATAAATAGTTAAATTCTTTAATGTATTTTAGCGATTATTTAATAAACTTTTAAATAATCTGTATTCACAGATGATATTTTTCAAATAATGAATGAAAGATAGTCGATGGCTTATAAAAAATTACTCTAAGATTTAATATCCAAAAATAATATAAATGAATCAATTTTATAAAGCTATAATAATAACTGCAATAAGCAGCTTAATATTTTCCTGCTCACCATTAAACTCAATTAACCTAAATAATACGTATAAAGCTTCGGAAATAGCTTTGGAGTTTAAAATCAATTATAAAAAAGCAATTAGTACTTACGAAGGAAAATCATTGACACTAATTGGACGCATTGACCAATATTATAAGAATAAAGAAGGCGAAATTGTAATAATTTTGGCTGAAAAAGGCAAAACAGAAGGAGTTAAATGTAATTTAATAAATTCGTCTAAACAAGTTAAAAAGCCTTTAAAACAAGGGAAAAACATAATTATAAAAGGTAAATGTGTTGGTTTTAACGAAATGGTTATTTTTGATAAATGTTATATCATACCATAAACTTTAAAAATACTTTCCAATAAATTTAGTTTCAAAATTTTTATAAAAAAAACAAAACTTTTTTTTCTTGTTGATTATAAATGAGATAAAAAAGAGAAGAATATTATTATGTTAAAATTGAGCTTTAATTCGCAAGCTATAAAATCATAAAAAAATTATTTGGCAGCAATTTTGCAATATTAAAAACGAATGACAAATGTTGCGTAATTGGTTCTTTTATAAATATTTACGACACTTTAACTGTTAATAAATATACGCGACAAGATATTAACTTTAGAAGACAAATTGTAAGTGGAAAATGGATTATTAACAAAAAAGGCATTCAAAATTTAATAATTTAGTTTCACAGAAATTTTAAAAGTATGAAAAAAAAGTTTATTTATATTGTTCTATTCTTTTCAGGTCTGTTTTTAGGAATGTTTGTTTTATCTAATAACACTCTGATTAACTTTTTTAAAAATAGTGATAAAGTTAATCAGCAAGATTATTTTGCATCAGAATATCCTTGGGTAGAAAAAAAACTTGATTTTATTAATTCTGCAGCTTCAATGATTGGTAAAGAAATTATTGTTAGCGGAATTGTTGAAGAAGGATATAAAAACAAATCTGATGAATTAGTAATTTTTATTAAAGATGAAAATTTACCTTTTGATGTATTCTGTACTTTAATAAAATCTGATGAGCAGATTCTAAAACCACTTAGAATTGGTGAAAATATGCTTTTAAAAGGAACTTTTACTAAACTGGATGAAAATATTTATATTGAAAATTGTACAATTATCAAAAGAATGAAAGTGATTGATAACTAATATATTAACATAAAAATATTTTATTTTTTTATGAAAAGTTTTTTTAATGAGAAATCATAAAATTTATAAATTAAAAAACCTATAAATAATCCTAAAATAGCACCACAAATAATATCAGCAGGATAGTGAACTCCTAAATAAATTCTGCTGTAAGAAACTATAAAAGCCCAAAAAAATAATAAATAATATATGTATCTTTTGTTGAAAAATAGTGCTGTGAAAATTGCAAATGCAAATGTATTTGTTGCATGTGATGATACAAAACCATATAAACCGCCACATTTATTATTTACAATATGAACAAGATTTGAAATAGCTTCGTTATGGCATGGTCTAAATCGTTGAAAAGTGTTTTTGAAAAATAGAACTGAGCTTTGGTCTGCTATAAAAATAAGGGCAATCATAAAAAATAAAGTAATAAATCCTTTAGTTTTATTTTTTTTGAAAACAAAAAACAAAACTAGCAAATAAAGTGGAATCCATGTTTTTGTATCACTTATAATCCACATTACTTTATCCCAAAATGGAGAATTAAAGCTATTTAAAAAAAGGAATAATTCTGTATCAAATTGTATTAATTTTTCTAACATAAATATTGTACAAAAAAACAGATTTGTTTACGTAACTGTGTTATTATTAGATAGATGGCGAAAATGAATTTTAAACAAATAATAATATTATTCGTTTAATTCTTTCCAAATTAAATCTTTAAGTTCAGTTAAACCTTTTTGAATTATTGATGAAATAAAAACGTAAGGAATATTTGGTAAATCTTTTTCGATTTCTTTAATTAGCTCATTATCAAGCAAATCTGATTTAGTAATGGCTAGTATTCTTTTTTTATCTAGTAATTCTGGATTATACTGTTTTAATTCGTTAAGTAAAATTATATATTCTTTATGCACTTCAATAGTTTCTGCCGGAACCATAAATAATAAAAGAGAGTTTCTTTCTATGTGCCGTAAAAATCTGGTACCCAAACCCTTACCTTGAGATGCTCCTTCAATAATTCCAGGAATATCTGCCATTACGAACGACTTAAGATCGCGGTACGAAACTATTCCTAAATTAGGAACTAAAGTAGTAAATGGATAATCTGCAATTTTAGGTTTAGCTGCAGATAAAACCGATAAAAGTGTTGATTTTCCGGCATTTGGAAATCCAACCAATCCAACGTCAGCTAAAATTTTAAGTTCTAAAATCTTCCAACCTTCCGAACCTTCTTCGCCTTCTTGCGCAAAACGAGGAGTTTGATGTGTTGCTGTTTTAAAATTAGTATTTCCTAAACCGCCTCTTCCGCCTTTTAGAAGTATTTTTTTTTCTCCATCTTCAGTAATTTCAAATAAAACCTCACCTGTTTCGGCATCTTTAGCTATTGTTCCAATAGGAACTTCAATAAAAACATCTTTTCCGTCTGCGCCAGAACTATTTCCACCGCTTCCATTTTCACCATTTTCAGCAAAAATGTGTCTTTGAAATTTTAAGTGAATTAGTGTCCATAATTGTTTGTTTCCTAAAAGAACTATGTTGCCGCCTTTGCCGCCATCACCACCATCGGGTCCGCCTTTTGCTGTAATTTTTGAACGCAATAAATGTACAGAGCCTGGCCCGCCATTTCCAGAACGACAGTATATTTTTACGTAATCTACAAAATTTGTTGAAGCCATATGTTTTAAATATATTAAGGGAAATTATAAATTTCAGGTATAAAGTTAATAAAATTTGCAAAAAATATCTTTATAAAATATTATAAAATTGTAAAGAGTGAATTACAAAAAGAGGAATAAAGTGTTTTAAATTAGTTAAGTGATTCTTTTTTTAGTTTAATTCTTTTTAATTAGTGTTTGCAATTAATGTCAAATTTTAAATTCTCAAAACTATTTGATATTTAAATACTTACAATTTTATTGTTTGACAGTTTATAAAATATTTATAATTCTTTTTTATTCTATTATTTTATAAATATGAGCTAAATTTCTTCCATATCCGTCATAATCAAGGCCATATCCTAAAATAAAATCATTTGGGATTTCAATACCAATATAATCAATTTTAATATCCGATTTGTATGCATTTGGCTTAAATAAAAATGTAGCTATTTTTATTTCTTTTGGTTCATAGCCCGATAATTGTTTTAAAATTGTTTCAATTGTATGTCCAGTATCAACAATATCTTCTATAATAACAACTGTTTTATCTTTTATATCTTCATTTATTCCAATCAATCTCTTTACTTTTCCACTTGAGCTTGTACCTTCGTAAGAAGCTAGTTTCAAAAACGAAATTTGCGAATCAAAATGTATTTGTTTGTACAAATCCGAAGCAAACATAAATGAGCCGTTAAGAATTCCAAGAAATATAACATCTTCATTTTTAAGGTCTTCATTCATTTTTTCAGCAACTTTTTTTACTGCTTCGTCAATTTTGTCAGATTTAATAAAAATTTCAAATTTTTTATCCAGTATTTTAACAATTTCTTTCACTTTTTAAATTTTTTATTAATTCGTATAAAACTTAAATTTTATTAATTTTGAATTCATTAATTTTATTATTTTGCAAAGTTAAAAATATTAAGTAAACATTCTATTTTTAATTTATTCATTAATAGAATATTTTTATAATAATATTTATTATAAATAAAACTTTCATTAAAAATAAGCATGCAAGAAAATGAATATAAGTTAAATATAATCAAATACTTGCGAGTTTTAATTTATGGATTTTCAATCATATAAATAAAAATAATTTAAAAATAATCATATGAAACCTTTAGTAAGTATTATAATGGGAAGCACTTCTGATTTACCGATAATGGAGGAAGCAGCAATAATTTTAAACGAATTTAAAATTCCTTTTGAGATAAATGCTTTATCGGCACACAGAACACCTCAACAAGCAATTGATTTTTCTAAAAATGCTTATGACAGAGGCATTAGAGTTATTATTGCCGGTGCTGGTGGAGCTGCACATTTACCCGGAATAGTATCTGCATTAACGCCGCTTCCTGTTATTGGCGTGCCAATTAAAGCTTCAATTTCAATTGATGGATGGGATTCTATTTTGTCAATTTTGCAAATGCCTCCGGGAATTCCTGTTGCAACTGTTAGTTTAAACGGTGCAAGAAATGCAGGTATTTTAGCTGCTCAAATTCTGGCCACAGGAAACCAAGAAATTTTACAAACAGTAAGAACTTTTAAAGCAAGTTTAGAAAAAAAAATATTGCAGGCAAACAAAGAATTATCTGAAATAAAATACGAATATAAAGTTAATTAATAATGGATTTAGTTTCGATGCTCTGTGATATTTTAAATAACTGTATTGCTTATTTTTTTTTTGTAAGTGATTAGTATACTGGTAATTATCAGTTTAGAATATTAATAGTTCATTTTTAATTACCAATTACAAATTTCTAATTACCTGTGAATAAATGCAAAACAAATAATATTAAGCGTCACAGCTATTTTAAACCAGAGACT
>JAFGWC010000156.1 GCA_016937695.1 Bacteroidales bacterium | reverse complement strand
TGGTCAAATTTAAGCAGCAAAGTAAGAGTTGAATTATCAACAGAATGGATAATCGGAATTGATGTAACAGAAAGAAACCAGTTTGAAAAATCATTAAATAGAGAAAAAGCACTTTTAAATTCAATAATTAATTCAATACCACATCCAATTTTTTATAAAGATTTTGAATGTAGATATTTAGGTGCTAATCCTAGATTTTATGAGCATACTGGATTAAATGAAGAAACTTTGATTGGTAAAAAAGATGAAGATATATTTCCAAAAGGAAAAGTATCGGTATATAAAAATTCAGATAAAGTTATTATAGCAACTAAAAAGGCAAAAAGAGATGTAATGTGGGATTCTTCATACAGTGGTAAAGATGTATTGTTAGACACAATTAAAGTTCCGTTTTTTGATAACGAAAATAACATAATAGGAATAACAGGCATAAGTTTAGACATAACAGCGCAGCATTTAACTGAAAATGAGCTGATTAAACAAAAAGAAAAAGCAGAAGAAGCTGATAGATTAAAATCAGCATTTTTAGCTAATATGTCGCACGAAATTCGCTCTCCGATGAACGCAATTATAGGCTTTAGTCAGTTAATTTTTGATTCATTTAAATTAGAAGATGAATTAAAAGAGTATATTAATTACATCAGCCAAAGCGGAAATAATCTCTTGCATTTAATTGATGATATAATTGACATTGCAAAAATTGAAGCAGGACAAATTAAAATTAGAAAAGAGCCATTTGATTTAAATGAAATGCTGAAAAATTTATATGTTTCTTTTCAAACAATTATAAATAAAAGTCAAAACACAAAAGTATCAATACATTTAAAAATTCCGGATAATAATAAAAAGGTTTTTATAAATTCAGATGAATTTCGAATAAAACAAGTTTTATCTAATTTTATTAGTAATTCGCTTAAATTCACAGATAATGGTTATATAGAATTTGGATATGAAATACTTCCGGATTCAAAGATATTATTTTACACAAAAGATACCGGAATTGGAATTCCTGAATCAGAACAAAAAAAAATATTTGAACGATTTGGCCAAGTTGAAGATACATATACTCGAAATTATAAAGGCACAGGATTAGGACTTGCAATATCAAGTAGTATAATAAATTTGCTTGGTGGCGAATTATGGCTTGATTCATTGCCAGGAAAAGGTTCTACATTTTATATTAAACTTTCTGTAGAATTTAATGAAAGTACTGATGTAGAAAACTCAATTCCGCTAGAAATTGAAATAAATTCAGATTGGCACGATAAATTAATATTGATTGCAGAAGACGATGAAATGAATTATAAATTATTAAAACATGCATTGGAAAAAACTTTGGTTCAAACAATAAGGGCAAAAACAGGAGAAGAAGCTATTGATATTTTTAAAAATAACAAAAGAATAGATTTAATATTAATGGATATTCAAATGCCTAAATTAAACGGATTTGAAGCCACAAAAATAATTAAAAACATAGACAAAAATATTCCTGTAATCGCTTTAACAGCTTATGCAATGCATAGCGAAAAAGAAAAATGTGAAGAAATAGGTTTCGATGAATTTATAAGTAAACCTTTTAATATTAATCAACTTCTGAATTCAATTTCTGAATTTTTAAAATAGTGATTTTTTGATATTTATAAATATTAAGCAATATGAACGAAGATGAAAATGATTTTTATGATTTAAAAGACAATGTTAGAAAATTTAATCCTAATAAATTAACTATAAAATTTTCTGGAGATAATCGTGAATTTGAAAAACATTTTTTAGTCGAATATCATAATAAATCAGTAAATCAAATAAGATTAGCTCTTTTTTTAGCATTAATATTATATGCTTTTTTTGGAATATTAGATGCAGCTCTAATTCCTGATTTTAAATATAAATTTTGGACTATCAGATATTTGATAATAATTCCTTCATTATTAGGATTGCTGATTCTTACTTTTACTAGGATTTTTAAAAGATATATGCAAATTATCTCCGGAACCTTAGTAAATATTTCAGGTTTTGGAATAATATTAATAATTTGGTTTGCACCGCCCGATTTAAGCAATTATTATTTTGCCGGTTTGCTTTTAGTTATAATAATGAATTATGGATTTTTACGATTAAGATTTATTTGGGCTACAATTGCCGGATTTATGGTAACTGTCGGATACATAATTATTGCATTTAATTTTATTCAAATGCCTTTCTTACTTGCTGTTGTGAATAGTTTTTTCTTAGTAAGTTTAAATATAATCGGAATGTTTATTGCGTACAATTTTGAATATTATGCGCGTAAAAACTATTTTTCAAATCAATTACTAAAAATCGAAAAAGTAAAACTGAGAACTTTGAATCAACGATTGGATGCTAAAATTAAAGACAAATCTGCTCAATTTGTAAATTTAAACAAAGAAATCCAAAAAGAAATTGATAATTTATCTAAACTAGAAAAAGAGCAAAAGTGAAATGATAAAAAGTAGATACAAGAAAAAATGTTCGATTCCAAAAATGGCTAACAAAAATTAAAATTACAAGAAAATTTAAAAACATGGAAAATAAAGCACTTAATTTTTTTAAAAACAATATCAACAAGCAAATAACAAATTCACTATCTCCAGTTGGAAATTGGTTAAAAGGTGTTTTAAAAAATGCAGAAGAAGGAGAACTTACGATAGAATTTAAAATAAGACCCGAAATGGCAAATCCTATGGGATATGTACATGGCGGAATATATTCTTTAATAATTGATGAAATAATAGGAGCTACTGTTTTTACATTAAATCTTGATAACCATTTTGTTACAGTAAATTTAAGTGTTGATTATTTTGCAAATGTTAAAATTGGCGACACAATTAAAGCCGTTTCAAAAATCGTAAAACAAGGTAAAAAAATAATAAATGTAGAATGTCAAATTTATAATTTAGATAATAAACTTTTAGCCAAAGGTAGCTCTAATCTTATAAAAAACATTGAAATTGAAAAGTGATATTTATTATAAAAACAGACTTAATTAGGAAAAATTATCGATTAATCAAAAAAGAATAAAGCTTTATGTATTTTAAAGATGAACTTCTAAAAAAAAAAACTTTGTCAATTTATTTGAGCTATTTTTGTAAATAGATATTTAAATTTTTAAATTTGTTTAATTACTAACTAAAAAGAATAAAAATTATGGCTTATTACAAAACTATTGATGGCAAAAAATACGATGGTGAATTATTAGAGTTTGCCGATGCTGCTGTAGCAGGCGCTGGCGATGGCAGAATATCTTTAAAAGATGCTGAAGAATTATTAGGCAAAGTTAAAGACGGAAATTCTTATACTGATATTGAAAAAGATACAATGGCTTATATCAGAGATAATTACAAATGGACAAAAGAAGCAGATGCTTGGTTTAGAACAGAAATTAGAAAATGGGCTTCTACAAAGTAATTAGATGACAAAATAAAAAAAGACTGTTTTAATCATAAACAGTCTTTTTTTTATTAGTCCCAGCGGCCTTCATTCCAAACCCAACCTTTTTTTTCTTTTTTCCAATTTCCTTCAATCCAATTCTTTTTGTTTTTAGGTGGTTTTTTCCAATCACCTTTTACCCAATCGTATTTATTGCTTTTAGCTTTCCATTTCCAATGTCCGGGAACCCAAACCCAATCATTGCTTTCAGATGGTTTTGGATGTTTAGCTCTAACTCTAATTTGCTTTGGATGAGATGGTTTCTCTTTTACGAATTGAGCATTAGCATCTGTAGAAATTGAGAATCCCAAAAAAGAAAATAATAAAATAATAATAAGTTTTCTCATAATTATAAATTCTTTAATTTAAAATTTAATTCTTTATAATATTAAACTTTTGTTTTATCGAAATATTACAAATATAAGACATAAATAAAGTAAAATAGTTTAATAGGAAGCAAAAAATTATGATTGAAAATTTAAACTTGTATTGTAATTAATTGATATTTAGTAGAATAATAAACAAAAAAAATCCATTAACTTTTAATTAAAAGTTAATGGATTTAATAAATTTATATAAAAATATTATTTCAAAATTTCTAACATTTTAGCACCAATTTGTGCAGGCGAATCAACAACGTGAATTCCGCAATCTCTCATAATTTGTTTTTTTGCTTGAGCTGTATCGTTAGCGCCACCAATAATAGCACCTGCATGTCCCATTCTTTTACCTTTAGGAGCAGTTTCTCCGGCAATAAATCCTACAACAGGTTTAGTTCCATGTTCTTTAATCCATTCAGCTGCTTCGGCTTCCATATTTCCGCCAATTTCACCAATAACAATAATTCCTTCCGTTTCAGGATCAGCCATAAATAATTTAACGGCATCTAAAGTTGAAGTGCCAATAATTGGGTCGCCGCCAATACCAATAGCAGTAGATTGTCCTAAACCTGCTTTAGTAATCTGATCAACAGCTTCGTATGTTAAAGTTCCTGATTTAGAAACAATTCCAATAGTTCCTTTTTTGAAAATAAAACCAGGCATAATTCCAATTTTGGCTTCTCCTGCAGTAATAATTCCAGGACAGTTTGGTCCAATTAATCTAGAATCTTTACCTTTAAGAAAATCTTTAACTTTTACCATATCTTGAACAGGAATACCTTCTGTAATAGTAATAATTACTTTAATTCCTGCATCAGCAGCTTCCATTATTGCATCTGCAGCAAATGCAGGTGGAACAAAAATAATAGAAACGTCTGCACCGGTAGCATCAACAGCTTCTTTTACTGTATTAAAAACAGGTTTGTCAATATGTTTTTGACCACCTTTGCCAGGTGTAACTCCACCAACTACATTAGTTCCGTATTCAATCATTTGGCCTGCGTGAAATGTGCCTTCACCGCCTGTAAAGCCTTGTACTATTACTTTTGAATTTTTATTTACTAAAATACTCATTGCTTTATCTTTGTTTTGTAATTTTTTTCAAAAGTATATTTTTTCTTTTTTATATCAAAGTAAAAATACAAGTTTCGACACGTTTTAATAATTAGATGTGTTTTTATTATAATTTTTATTCAATTTTTTATTTTAAATTACTTTTCATTAATTAACAATGTAGCTGTAAAACAAGTAGTTTAGAGTAAAAAGCATTATATTTGCGAAAAAAAAATATTGATGATAAATAATTCAGATACAATTTGCGCAATTGCTACTGCAGAAGGTTCTGCGGCTATTGCTGTTATTCGACTTTCAGGTGATGATGCTATAAATATTGCTTCAAAAGTATTTGTATCGGCAAATAAAAATAAAATTTTAACCAATTTAAAGGCAAATACAATTCATTTTGGAACAATTAGCTTTGAAAATGAAATAGTTGATGAAGTTTTAGTTAGTATTTTTAAATCTCCACATTCATATACAGGCGAAAATTCTGTTGAAATTTCTTGTCATGGTTCAAATTATATTCAACATCGAGTTTTAGAAATATTAATAAAAAATGGTGCCAGAATTGCTAAGCCGGGCGAGTTTACTATGCGAGCATTTTTGAATGGAAAAATGGATTTATCGCAGGCTGAAGGAGTTGCAGATATTATTGCCTCAACTTCTGAAGCTTCAAGAAAAATAGCTTTTAATCAAATTAGAGGTGGTTTTTCTGAAGATATTAAATATTTACGCTCACGTTTATTAAACTTTATTTCATTAATTGAGTTGGAACTGGATTTTAGTGAAGAAGATGTTGAGTTTGCAGATAGAAAGCAATTAAAAACCTTGGTTGATGAAATTAAAAATTTTCTGGAAAAATTAATTTCATCGTTTAAGTATGGAAATGTTATTAAAAACGGAATTCCTGTTGCAATTATAGGCGAGCCAAATGTTGGAAAATCTACTTTGCTTAATGCTTTATTGAATGAAGATAAAGCTATTGTGTCTGAAATTGCAGGAACAACAAGAGATTCGATAGAAGATGTTGTGAATTTGAAAGGAACTCTTTTTAGATTTATCGACACTGCCGGTTTAAGAGATACCGAAGATATTATTGAAAATTTAGGCATTAAAAAAACTTACGAAAAAATATCAAAAGCCGAAATAGTGCTAATGCTCGTTGATGTTAACGAAAAAAATATATCTGAAAAAGTAAACTTATTGAGTGCCAAACTAACGAGCAAAAATTTAGTTGTGGTAGTTAATAAAATAGATCAGATAAAAGATAAAAAAGAATTTGAGAAAACTGAACATTTAAAATTGATAAGCATTTCTGCAAAAAACAAAACCAATATCGAAAAATTAATAAATTTATTGATTGAAGTTTCGGGTGTTGAGAAAATTAATAAAAACGAAACAGTAATAACTAATTTGCGGCACTACGAGGCACTAACAAAGTCATACGAAGCAATTGAAAGAGTAGAAATATCTTTGCAAAACCAAATTTCGAGCGATTTTTTATCAATAGACATAAAAGAAGTACTGCATTATCTTGGCGAAATATCAGGACAAATAACTAATGACGAAATACTTGGCAATATTTTTAAGAATTTTTGTATCGGAAAGTAAATAAGAATTAGCAGAACATAGAAAACGGGCTAAATTATTAGCCCGTTTTTCTATTGGTTTTAGTCAATTTTTATAAGTATTTTTGATTCTAGTTCGTTATTATCCAGAATTAAAGTGTAAAAATAGGTTCCGCTATTAATATTGCTGCTTTTTAATGTAAAAGCGCAGTGTTCTCTTTCTGTAATAATAAAACTGTTAACTTTTGCACCTTTTAAATCATAAATAATAAGTTGAGCTGTTAAAACACTTTGAGGAATATACAAAGGAATTGAGGTTTCATCTGTAAAAGGATTTGGGTAGTTTTGGAATAATCTGGCGCTTGAGTATTCTAAATTATCTTTTGTTCCTGAAATTTGACTTTCAAGTGCAGAAACTCTGTCTTCTAGATCTTCAATTAAAGGATAAATATCAACGTAAACAGTTTGTCCGTATCCTAAATCAAGATTTAAAACAGTACCAACTAATGTAGCATCAACTAATCCCTGATTTGATATGAATTTTTAAGTTGTGCCATTGTAAAATTTTAGATTATTATCGTTTCCATCAAATAATATTTCACCTATTTGTGGAGAAACCGGTAAACTTGATGTTGAACCAAAAATTAATGAATTGTTAATTTTTGCAGATTTTGTTAAATGTACTTGCTCCGAAGGTGTTGAAGTTCCAAAACCCACATTCCCTGTATTTGTAATGTATATTGAATTTGTTGGAGCGCCATGTCTTATTATAAAAGGATATGCATTGCTATTAGTAATATCTCTAATAAAAAAACTATATTCATTAGCTGCAATATCCCATGTTTGAGGTGTCCATCCTGAGCTTCCGTCTTGTTCTAATCTAATTCCAGGCTATCATTATCTTTAATGTGAAATTCTAATCCCGGTGCTGATGTGTTTAAACCCACATCGCCATCTGAAGCAACATATAGAGAGTTTGCAGGCGCACCTGCCATAAACTTAATAGGCATTACACCGGCAGTATAGTCTTCAATTGCAAAGTAATTTTCACCTCCACTTACGTTTGAATTTACAACTATTTGCCAATCATTGTTAGGGAAAGTTCCTCCATCAACGCTTGTATCATCAAAGTATAATCTAACATTGTTTTCTTTTAAGGTTATAGTTTTAAAATTAAAATCTTCTCCGTCAATTGCATCATACCCGACTGATATTCCGCCAGTAACAATTAAATCATCATAAATTAATTGATCTTTTGTAGGATAATCCTGATTCGAAATAGAAATGTTGTTGGCTTTTAAAACAATTAATTTGTCGATAATTACAGGATTTTGTAGTGCGTTTTGATCTCTTCCGTTTGAGTTAATTTGAGCATTTAAATATAAATTACTCAACAGAATAATTAGTAAAAATGTTAATTTTTTAAATTTCATAGCTATGTTTTTTATTGATTTATATAAAGTTCTTAAAAAAAATGATGTGGGAATAAATTTTTATTCATCTTTTTTATAAAAACAGTATTATATTTTAATGATTTGATTTATTTGTGATGTAAATACACAGGAAGGTTATATAAATTTATTAAGCATATTAAAGCAATTTACTATTACTTTGATATGCTATTTGTAGTTAATTTGTAGCTAAGTAATGCTTAAGTTTTGATTATACAGCATTCATAAATTTAAATATAAGAAAAGGAATTAAAAATTTATAATCTTAAATTTCTAATTCCTAATTTATGTTTTTTACATAGCAGATGTTTCAGCTTCTTCCTCTGTTTTTGTGTTTACTCTTCGGCTGATTATTAAATTATATTTGTCTATTAGCTCGTTTAACTGGTCGCTTATGGGTTTATAGGATTCTTCGCCTTTTAGTGTGATATGTGCTGTTAAGTGATTGCTAAATATACGATATTTCTCAATAGTTGTTTTGCGCAGTTCTTTTACTTTATCTTCTGATTGTTTAGATGCTTCATCTATTCTGTCTAAATATCTACGATTAAATAGTTTATTTTCTTCGTCCATTTTATTTATCCAGTCTGTTAAGCTAAGAGTTAATATTGCATTAGATAGGTTTTCTTCTTTATTAAAACTATTAATAATACCGTTAATAGAGCTTGTTTCTATTTGATAATTTTGACGTGCAATGGCCGAACCAAAACTGTCAATTTTATTAAGTAGAATAGTTGCAGCTTCACTAAATGCAGTATTATAATGGTGTTTATATCCTTCAAGAACTATTCTAATACCTGTGATGCAATTATCTCTGCGTATGTCAATATCTTTTAGCTCATCAGAAATATCGCTTCCGCGATTTTGACCATAAATACTTTTAAAGCTTTCTATTTCGCTTATTATAGAATTTATTTGTTCTTTAATACCAAGTTCTTCGGTATTAAATTTTAATGATATTGTAATAGCATCAATAAAAAACTGTAAAAACTCGCCATTTCGTAAGTTGTATAATTTTATTGTTTGTAACATAATTATTTGGGTTTTATTTATTAATAATTAAAATATTTAAAATTACAGACTAATATATAATGAAAATAATATATTAACAATATAATTTGACGGTTATTAATATTTATTATCTAAAAAAGTTATCTTTAATGATTAAAGTACTGACAAACAGCTTGCTGCACTATAGCGACAACATTTCTGTAATGGTTGAAAGCATGCTCGCATCAGCGGCAACATTTCTGCAATGGTTGAAAGTATGCTCGCATCAGCGGCAACATTTCATCAATGTTTGAAAGTATGCTCGCATCAGCGGCAACATTTCTGCAATGGTTGAAAGCATGCTCGCATCAGCGGCAGCATTTCATTAATGGTTGAAAGCTTGCTGTCAACAGAAGCAGCATATTTTCATATCATTATCTTATCAGACTGAAGCGTGGCACAATTGCTTACTATATATTTTAAAAATATTTGTTCAAAATGTTATTGTTCAAAAAAAACTTAACAGGTTTTTAAAGCCTGTTAAGTCTACTAAACATTAAACAATTTAATAATCTACTAGGAAAGTTCTTTTTTTACTTTAAGTGCACAAGTATATCCGGCTAAAATTGCACCGCTAAATCCACCACCCGGCGATGTCCAAGCAGAGGCATAAAATAGATTTGGTATTTTGCTTTTGTTGTTAATTCTATTTCTGGCCGATTGTTTTACTGTTTGTGCAAATCCGTATGGCGAGCCGTCGGGATTTAATGTGTATCGCTCAATGGTTTTTGGAGTTGCTACTTCCACGTAGCCAATAAGCTCTTTAATTCCGGGCAATTCTATATTAAGTCTGTCAATAAATATTGTAGCAACTTCCTCTTTTTTTAATCTGTATTCTTCTGTGTTAAGATTATTCCAATTGCTGATATAATCCATAGTACAAATTACACCAAGTGCTTTTCCTTCTGGCGCTAGAGCTGAATCTATTTGACTGTAATCAACAAACACAAATGAGCGTTTATCGAAATCGGCCAAGCTGTTTTCATGTAAATCATTAATTCCTGAAATGCTATTGTCAAAAATAAATTTAGAATACACATTATTTCCAATCTCTTTAGGCGATTTTTTAAACCCAATGTAAATTGTAAGAATAGATGGACCATTTTCAATTTTGCTGATTTGTTTTTTTAGCAAAATTGAATTATCAGTACTTAGTAAATTGTTTATAACATTTGGTATTGCGGCATTTGCAATAATTTTTCTGCCATATGCGGTTAGCTCTTTGTCTTCTTTTTTTATGCTGTGTTTATATTTTACACCACAGCTTTTCCTTTTTCGATAATAATTTCATTAACCATATTCATTAATTTTACTTCGCCGCCATTATCTTTAATATATTTCATTAAATAATCCGAAAGCTTTTGCGAGCCACCTTTAATAAAATAACTGCCGTTTAAATAATAACTTGCTTGCCCTGCGGCAAAATAAAAAAGCGATGCAGTGTAAGGATTATCATGATAATAACTAAGATTTGAGAGTAGAATAATTTTAAGCCATTCGTTTTTTATAATTGAATCTATAAAAGTACCAACATCAGTTTTGCTACTTTTAACTAATTTAGGGTAAAAAGCAGGAAAAAGTATTGATTTTATAATTTTTTCAGATTTAGTTTTCGGCATATTCTTAATTTCATTATCAATGCCTTTTATAAAATATAAAAACTTAATAATTCCTTTTTCTTCATCAGGAAATTCATTTATAAGCTTTTGCGATGCTTTTTCAATATTTTCAGGAAGCACAAAACTTTTACCTTTCCAGTTAGTTTCATAAAATTCGGGTAGCTTTACAAATTCAACATTATTAAAGACATCAAATTCTTTAAATATTTTTGTTTTAAAACTAGAATCGCTAAAACCATCTAATTCGTGCAAGCCAACTTCCACAGTATAACCTTTTCGTTGAAATGTGGTTGCGCAGCCGCCCGGAACATAATGTTGCTCAATTAATAAAACTTTTTTTCCTTCTTTAACAAGTTTTGCGCCTGCTGTTAATCCGCCTAAACCTGCACCAATTATTATAACATCGTAATTCATACCAAAATCAAAGTTTTAGTTTTAAAGTTTATAAATATATTAAAATTTATTTAGTTTAAAATACTTTCTAAAATGTAATGTATTATAGTTTTGCTGATTATATATTAAAGAATTAACTTCACCATTAATCGCCATTACAAACGTTAATAATAACTAAATAAATTAAAATATAACTAAAGTTAACAATAAAAATTTAAAATAAACTCTAAAAAACAATTCAAATTTATTATGTTTGCATAATATATTTGATATTTAAAAACTAAAAACTATAGTTTAGATTATATGATAATTTTTCAATACCGGTTTCGCTTATATCTTGGTAAGTAATTAGTAATTAAATCTAATCAATATTCATTTTTAATTACAATTTTTAAATTGCTGATATTTAATGTAAAACATGAAAAAAATAAGTATTACAGAATATTTAAACTAGAGTCAAATAAAATTATAAATTTATGGAAGATAACATGTTAAGCAAATTAGTTAGACAGTTTGATAATCTTAACAACGAAGATCGTATTGCTGCAACTAGTAAAGCAGTAGGCGGATTTGTTAAATTTACCGGCTTTACAGGAGTTGTTTACGAAAAAATGACAAAAGAAGAAGTAATAGTATCTTTGCCAAACAAAACCGAAGTTCAAAACCATATTGGTCAATTACATGCAGCCGCAATGATGCTTTTAGCCGAAACAGCCACAGGAATGGTTGTAGGAATGAATGTGCCTGACGATAGAATTATGTTGGTAAAAAAACTACACACCGATTTTGTATGGCGTTCAAGCGGAGCAATGCAAGCAAAAGCTAATTTAAGCAAAGAACAAATCGACCATATTTTATCAACCGAAAAAGGAGAACTTATTATTCCTGTAGTTGTTACTGATGAAGCTGGCGAAGAGCCAATAAAAGTTGAAGCTCTTTGGGCTTGGATTCCTAAAAAGAAATTATAGATTTTAATGATAAAAAAACATCGGTGTTATTTACATCGATGTTTTTCTATTTTACAGCATTCTAATTAAATTTATAAATCCTTGAGTTACTTCACCTGTAGTTCTGTCTAATTCAGAACCAAACATTGAGTGTGGTATTGAAAATATAATTAAAACAGCAACAGCTGCAATAATAGTTAAATATTTTCTGTCTTTTTTTAAGTTTCCAATAAGAGCAATTATCCAAAAAACAAAAGCAATAAGGGTTTTATTATCAGTTAAATCCCAGCCAAAAGGAATGCCTGTCCATAATTCGCCAAAAGCATATTTTTGAACTAAAGGTCCTAAAATCATTCCTCCTAATAATAAAAAGCTGAAAGTTAGATAAGTATATAATTTATATTTCGATATATTCCAAATTGCAAACAATCCGGCAACATTGGCAAGCAACATTGAAAAGAACATAAAGAAAATATGCGGAAACAATATATATTTTGGCACTTCGCCTTTAAATCGTATAACAACAGGTTCTTTATTTAATAAATTCACAATTCCTTTTTCGGTATAAAAACTAATATAATACATTAATTTTCCGGCCATTGGTTGATTTGGCAATTCTGCAATTATAAAATCTCCTTTTCTAACAAAATCTATTGTTTTCCACTGTTCGTTTTCGTGCTCAGGAAAATATTTATAGTATAATTTTGCTGATATAAGACCATCTTCAATTTCTAATTCAATTGGCGCATCTGCTGTTCCGCCGTAGCTTCTTAATAGTTTTATATTATAAATATCTCCGTTAAGTTCAATTTTCTCTCTTTTCGGATAAGTTGGGCCTGTAAGTTTTTGATAAACAGCTGCACTTAAAGTAATAATAACAGCCAAAATCCATAAAACAAGTTTTTTCATTTAATATCTTTTAATTTAGGTATAATTATTTTATTTAAAAATATTAAAACTTATGAGTTTCGATATAAATTAATGTTTTAATTCGTTTAAATTTCTAACAATAAAAACCTCATAATCACCAAGATACTTAAATCCGTAATTTATATAAAGTTTTTTTGCAATATGATTATCTTTATGAACCTCTAATTTAAATTGCTGCCCGAGTTTAATTGCAAATTTATTAGATTCTGATAAAAGCAGTTTACTTAAACCTTTACCTTGATATTGAGGCAAAATGCCGAAATGGTGTAAATACAATCTTCTTCCGTCAGTTGTCATCCATGATGTGCCAATAATTTTATTGTTAGATAAATCTTCAAGCAATAATAATTTGCCGCCGAGTTTTAAAGTGTTTTCAATAGTTATTTCGTTGTCGCCACGTCCGGGAGTACTTAAATTTGTTTGTTGCCAAACTTCCATTAATCTATTGTAATCTTCAGTTTTGTAATCTCTTACAATATACTGTTTCATATATACTACAATTTACAATTAACAATTTAGCAATTTTGCAATTCTAAATACTAATTAATTTATCTCTCTGAAAATTTATATTTTCTTAACATAAAGTTGAGCTACTTCAAACTTTACAACTTCAATTTTCTCATCTTTATCAATATAACCGGTTAAAGATTTAGCATCAAAAATTTGGCCGTCAATTTCAACTTTTCCAGCAGGACGAAGAATAGTGTATGTGATGCCTTGTTTGCCAACCAAGTTCCCTAAACTTTGAGTAACGCTTAAATAACCATCAGTAATTTGTTGGGTTTTATTTAAAGCAATTGCAGAAAAAAGCTTAGATTTTACAATTCTTTGGCTTAAAGCTACAGACAATCCGATAGACAGAAAAACAGACAATAAGACTACAAAAAGAGAGCGGAAAAAAGGTTCAATATTGATTGCAAATTCACCATCAACTTCAAAAATTACACTTTCCGACATGCTTAATGCTAAGCCTGTAATAGCGAGTAAAATGCCTGAAACACCTGCAACTCCAAATCCCGGAATCACAAATATTTCTATCAAAAGCAAAACAATTCCTATAAAGAAAATTAATATTTCCCAATGCTCAGCAATTCCTTCAAGATAAAGAGGTGCAAAATATAAAACAGCTGCTAAAATTGACGCCATTAGAGGAAATCCAACTCCCGGAGTTTGCAGTTCAAAATAAATTCCACCTATAATTATCATTATCAAAATGCCTTGAAGATATGGACTTACTAAAACTCCAATTATTTTTTCTAAATTACTAGGTTCATATTGAGTAATTGTATATTCATGAATACCGGCTAATTTTATAAGCTCGTCAATATTTTCGGCAATTCCTTCGCAATAATTGTATTTTATTGCTTCGTTAGCTGTAAAAGTCAGTACTTCGCCCGAATCAATTACGTTTTCAATATATTTTTTAGGATCAACCATTGCTTCAGCAATTTTCGGGTCGCGAAACCATTTGTATGTTGTATCTTTTCCGTTTATAATTGTATCTTTTCCATGAGCTTCAGCAGTTGCACGCATTGTAGAACGCATGTATGATTGATATTTATCGGGAACAACCTCGCCTGTTTGATTAACAACAGTAGCTGCACCAATATTTGCTCCCGGTCTCATATATATACTATCGCAGGAAATGGCAATCAAAGCACCGGCTGATGCTGCATTATTATCAATAAAAACATATACGGGAATATCACTATTTAAAATTTTAGTTCGAATAGAATCAGCAGCATCAACTAATCCGCCGTAAGTATTCATGTGAATTAAAATTAAATCTGCATTAATTTCATTTGCTTTGTTAAATGCTTGGATTGTTTTTCGCCAAATTGCCGGGCCAATCATTTCTTTAATGTCAAATTTTAGAATGATTTTATTTTTTTTTATTATTGTGTCCTGTGCATTTGCATGAAAATCAACAATATAAAATATTATTGCCAATACAATTATTTTAATAAAAAGTTTGTTTTTCATTTGAATTTAGAATTAATTTTTCAGTTAATTTTATGATTTTAATCTGTTTAACGATTAAAATATTTAAGTTAAATTATTCATCAAAACCGAAAATAGAATAATCGATAAGCATATTATTTGTCATATCCGGCATGTCGTCTTTTTTTCTTTCACCAAAAGGATAGTGCTCCCATCTGTTTAACGACATGTAAACAATACCAATCATATCGTCTTTATTTTTACTGGCAACTTTAAGAGTTACTTTTGAAGCAAACTTCCCAATTGCAACGGCAGCCATATATCCGGGATTTTTAGCTTTAGATATAAGTTTTAGCAAATTGTCCGAGAATTCGTCAAATTCTTCATCATTAACAATGTCTTCAATCATCATTGCAGTATCTCTTATTGCCATATCACTCTCATAAACAACTAGTTGCCAATCAAAATGATCAGGTATTATTTTTGATTTATATAAAACATAACCTGTATCGCCAAAATACATTAGGTGATTATCTTTTACATTTTCAACCATTGTTAAAATTCTGGCATCAACTACTTGGGTTACAGCTACTTTTAAAATATTTTTTTTTACAATTGGGTCTTTTGTCTTAAGGAATTCAGTCATGTCGGGTAAGGACATTTGGTCGGTTGTAACAAAGCTAATTAATTTAACTTGAGCAATATCAGGACCAAAAATACCAAGAAAACTAGGCATTTCCTTGTTGTCAATAATTTTTAATTTGTTAATTCTAAAGAAAAACATGGTTTTTATTATTTGTAAAACAATTATAAAGTATAAAAGTAATTAAAATCAGTTTAAAATTATAAATTTAAAATTACAAAATGAATATAAACTGTTTGTTTTTAAGTATTATGTTTTATTATAAAAATCATCCAAGTTTAGAACCGTTTTCAATTTTTTTTTCAGGTACTGCAAGTACAACCGAATTGTTTTCGTTATAAAATCCGCAAACTAAACATTCTGATAAAAAATTGCCGATTTGTTTTGCAGGGAAATTGACAACAGCAATTATTTGTTTGTCGATTAATTCATTAATTGCATATAAATCAGTAATTTGTGCACTTGATTTTTTTATTCCTATATTTTCACCAAAATCAATTGTGAGTTTATACGCAGGTTTTTTAGCTTCAGGAAAGTTTTCAGCATTAATTATTGTTCCGGCTCTTAATTCTACTCTTTCAAAATCTTGCCAGTTAATTTTGTCCATAAATTTTTTATATTTTTGATTAAATTCAAACATATAAAAAAAACACTCAAATAAAGAGAATTCTTTAATAGAGTGTTTGATTTTTTTTAGTAATTAATTTGCAATTAATTAATTTTAAGCATTTTATTTACTATTTGTTTTCCGTTTATGCTTAAAGTATAAAAATACATTCCGTTTTTATTATTTAAAACAAAAGGAATAGTATGATTGCCTTTTGTTTGATTTTCATCGACTAAGGTTTTTAATTTTTTCCCTTGACTATCATATAATTCAAGCTTTACATGCGAGCTGTCTTCAATAAAATATTCTATTGTTGTATTTTGAGTAAAAGGATTTGGATAATTTTTTAAATTGCTTTTTATGTCGTTTTTTACATCTGATGTTCCAACATAGCCATCGTCCCAACCTGCAAGTTTTGCCCAAAGCCACCAAGCAGCCTGACCTTTTAAAACACAGTGTAAACGTGAATTGTCTTTAGTTTCTTCTTCGTGATATCCCATAGAATGTTCGCAAACTTGACAAATATTATCGGCAGATAATTTTGTTAGCTCTGCATTTGGGTTTCTGTTCATCCATTCAATTCCCCAGTTTCCAAATCCAGAATAAATAGACACATTAGTTGAGTCTGAAATATAGGCTAAATCATCATTTAATCTTCTGAGGCTTGTGTATGAACCATTATTTGTAACTCCGTCGCCATAATAGTTTCCGTCAGGATCGAAGCATTCTAAATCATTAAAATCAAAAAGTATTTTGTTAAATGTTTTGCAATAATCTCTAATCTTTTTATTTCCATTATAAACTAATTGATTCCTATCTAAAGAGCGTTGTCCACATGCTGTTTGAAAAATAAAAGTTACAGGAACAGCTCTGCAGCTGTTTGTTCCATATTGATTAATAAGCGTTTCCATATCGCTTAAATATTGATCAACATCACAATCAAAAAAGCCACTACTCCAAGCCCACATAACAACATTAACTTGCGAATTTGCCGCATTATCAAGATAATCTTTAGTTATTTGAACCCAAGAGCTGTTTTCTATATCTAAACTATGCCATTCTGCATCCATAAATAACTCGCCATTTGCGCCGGTGCTATTGTATGAGTATAAAGTATTGTAAGCTGTTGAGTATCTTCTTAATGCAGACATTCCGCCAACATCTATATGGCTTCCGTGAGAACGCCTGAAATACATTATTTTCAGGTTTTGTTTTGCTGCTGTAATGTATGATTCAGGAATTTGAGATAAATCTGTGTGTCTGTGATCAACAATAAAACCATTTTGTGAAAAAATAGTTTGGCTTATTAAAACTAAGATTAATAGATAAATTGTTCTCATTATTTTATGTGTTTTGTTGTTAGTTTTTTATAATTTACTGATATTTATTTTATTATAATTTTTCTTGATTTTTTAATTATATCTGAATAAATTAAATATACTCCTTTTTTAAGCTTTTGTAAATCAAGAGATAATGTTTGTTCGCCTTTTATTACGTTAAAATTATTTTCATAGACTTTAGTTCCGCTTTGATTTAAAATTACAAATGTTACTTTTCCGTAAAAATTGGAATTAAATTTCAAATAAAAAATTCCATTATTTGGATTTGGAAATAAAGAGATTTTTTTTTCTTCTCTATTAAAATCGTCAATAATTTTAGTGTTAATATCGGCTTCAATACTTAAGTTATTTGTTGTTAAGTCTTGATTTCCTGTTAATTGATTTGAAAGAATTGTAATTGAAAAATCATCAATATCATTATCAAAATCCTGACCCGAAAAGCTTAACTGAAGATTAATTTCTGAATCGCTTATTTGACTGATAGTTTCAATACTTAGACCTGCCGGTGCATTGTTTAAAACAAAGCTTTCAATTTCGCCACGCCCGGTTAAAGAAAATGTTTCATTTGTAAGGTTTATTGCAATTTCTGAATTTTCTAAATTTGATTCAGATAATTCTTGGTTTGGAATAGCAATTGCTGAAGCTGAGTTTTCATCTTCAGCAAATATAGAAATTGAATTACTTTGTAAATTGTTATTTCCGTTAAGTTCTTGATTTAAAACTGTAATTGAAAAATTATTAATATCAGTATCAAAGTCTGTTCCGTCAAAACTGAGATTTACATCTGCATGAGTGGAATTTATGTAATCAATTGATTCAATTGCAGTTCCGTTTGGAATATTGTTTAAAATAAAATTATTTGTTGATAAATTATTATCAGCAAAAGTTTCATAATTTAAACTTAAATTGATGATTGCATTATCTAAATTGCTTTCAGTAAGTTGAGTTGCAGAAGAAATATTTACAGAAGGATTATCTTCGACAACGGCATCAATAGAAATTGAATTACTTTGTAAATTGTTATTCCCAATAAGTTCTTGATTTAAAACTGTAATTGAAAAATTATTATAATTTGTATCAAAATCAGTTCCATTAAAACTGAGATTTATATCAGCGTGTGTAGAATTTATGTAATCAATTGATTCAATTGCAGTTCCGTTTGGTGCGTTGTTTAAAATGAAATTAACAGCAGATAAATTATTATCAGCAAAAGTTTCATTAAAAAGAGAAAAATTAATTACAGCACCATTTAAATTATTTTCGCTTAAGCTTTCAGAAGTAGAACTTTGCGAAGATGCATTTTCAACTCCCCAACCTGCAAGTTTAGCCCAAAGCCACCATGCAGCTCGGCCTTTTAAAACACAGTGTAAACGAGAGTTGTCCTTAATTTCACCTTCATCCTCACCCATAGAATGAGCACATTCAGTACAAATATTATCAGCAGAAAGAAGCTTTAATTCACTTGTTGGGTTTGCATTATTCCATTCTATTCCCCAATTACCTCTTCCACTAGCAACATTATATGATAAATCATCATTTAGTAGTCTTTCATTTGTGTAAGAACCATCTGGATTCCCATCTCCAAAATATTGGTTATCGGGATTATAGCATTCAATATCGTTAAAGTCAAATAAAATTCTATTATTATCAACACAAAATTGTCTTATTTGTTTGTTACCTTCATAAACCAGTTGATTCCGATCAGTGGAACTTTGCCCGCAAGCTGTTTGAAAAACAAACGTAACAGGCACAGTTCTTTGGCCTGATGTTATCATACTTCCGACTGGGCCATATTCTCCAATAAGCATTTCCATATCGCTTAAGTATTGGTCAACATCACAATCAAAAAAGCCGCTACTCCAAGCCCACATAACAACATTAACTTGTGAATTTGCAGCATTATTAAGGTAATCTCTGGTAATTTGAACCCAAGTGCTATTTTCTATATCTAAACTATGCCATTCTACATCCAAAAATAATTCGCCATTTGCGCCAGTACTATTGTATGAGTACAAAGTATTGTAATCTGATGAAAATCTTCTTAATGCAGCCATTCCGCCAATATCAATTTGGCTTCCGTGTGATCGCCTGAAATACCTTATTTTCAAATTTTGCTTTGCCAGGTTTATATATGATTCAGGAATTTGAGCTAAATCTGCATGTCTGTGATCGATAACAAATCCATTTTGGGCAATAGAAAATTGTGAGAAAATGAGGTAAAACACTAAAGTAATTAATGTTTTCATTATAGTTTAGGTTTTGTTAATAATTGGCTTAATAATTTTAATGACAATTTTATACTAAATAAAGTTGCATCACTAATTTAAAAATGTAAAAGTAATTTTTTGAAAATTAATATTTAGGAAATATTTGATTATAGATATAAATTTAATATATTGTTATCATATTATTTATAATAAATAGTCAAAAAATCGACATGATTAACCAAAAATTGGTAATATAGTTTTTATTAAAATTTACATTTGACATTTTAGTATAATTTAAAAATATATTTTTATGAAAATGATAATGAATTATCTTTTATCATTAATTTTGCTAATCAGCTTATTTTTTTCATGTAACCACATTAAAAATGAAAATGATATGAAAAAACAAAAAAGAGCAATATTTCTACATCATAGCACAGGAAGTAATATTTGGAAAGGAAATGTTTCAAAATACTCATATAAACTCTTTAAAGAAGGTGATGTTTTAAAATGGATTAAAAAATACAATAAAAAAAACAAGACAGATTTTAAAGTTGAAGAAAAGGCATTTCCCAAAAAACAACCATACGGATGGAAAAATATGCCTTTCGATTATTACAATATCTGGGTTAAAAATGGTGGTAATGAGCTATTTATGGAAGAGCCAACTCTTGAAATACTATCAAAAAAATATGAGCTTATAATTTGGAAACATTGTTATCCGGTAAGTGCAATTTCTAAAAATAAAGATACTGCTGATATAAATTCTGAAGAAAGAACTGTGGAAAATTATAAACTTCAGTATATTGCATTAAAAGAAAAAATGCATGAATTTCCTGAAACAAAATTTTTAGTTTGGACAGGTGCAACTCATGTAAAAGGCGGAACTAATGAAGAATCGGCAAAAAGAATGAATGAATTCGTTAATTGGGTTAGAGCGGAATGGAATGAAAAAGGCGATAATATATTTTTGTGGGATTTTTACGAACTGGAAACTGAAGGCGGAATTTATTTAAAAGATGATTTTGCAGAAAGTTTATCAGATTCTCATCCTAATAAAATATTCTCAGGTAGTATTGCTCCTTATTTCGGTCAACGAATTGTTGATGTTTTAAGCGGTTTAGGTGATGAAAAACCTATTACGGGAAAATATTAATCAAAAACTTTTAATAAATATGAAATTAAATTTTGAAAATCTTTTAATTAATATGAATTAATGATAGCAGGTGTTTATAAAAAAGTCAAAAATCCATTAATAAGAGCAAGATTAAAATCCGGAAGTAATCAATATAGGATTAATTACCTAAAAAAGCAAGGTGTTAAAATAGGGAATGATTGTCTGATTTTTACATTCGCCTTTTCTACAGAGCCTTATTTAGTTGAAATTGGAAATCATGTTGTTGTTTCAAACGGAACAATTTTTATTACTCACGACGGCTCGGTTTGGCTATTTAGAAAAGAAAACCCAAATCTGACAATATTCGGGAAAATTACAATTGGCGATAATACTTTTATAGGAATGAATTGTATAATATTACCAAATTCAGAAATTGGTTCTAATTGTATAATTGGTGCAGGAAGCGTTGTTAGAGGCAAAATTCCTGATGATTCTGTTGTGATGGGAAATCCGGCTAAAGTTGTTATGAAAACTAGTGTTGCAGAAAAATTTATGTTGAATAATAGGCACAGAGTAGATACAAAACAGATGACTCCAGGAAAAAGGAAAATTGCTCTTTTAAAGCATTTCAATATTTGAACAATAAAGCTTTTTAGATCTTAATAAACCTAAAACAAATAAAATGAGCATAAAAACTAAATTAAAAAATAAACTTAAAAACCATTTTTTCTCCATTCCTGATGATTTGAAAAAAAATCACATTCATCTATCTAAAGAAAAAATGAATTTAATTGAAAAATCGATTAAGGAAAATTTTCATATTGGATGGCGTTCGGAAAATAACTTTACTAAAGAAGCTTATAATGTAGATTTACAAGACCATATAATTAACAGATTAGAAAACGACAGACGCAGAATAATTCCTTGGCTTAATAATTCTATGCCTTTAAAAGGAAAAAAAATTCTTGAAATTGGCTGCGGAACAGGTTCGTCGTCAATAGCATTGGCCGAACAAGGCGCAAAAGTTTATGGGATAGACCTTGACGAAGGCGCTTTAAAAGTTGCAGAAGACAGAGCAAAAGCTTACAATTTAGATATGAATTTTTATTTTTTAAATGCTGTTGATGCACACGAAAAATTTAAATATGAAAAATTTGATATGATTATCTTTTTTGCCACATTAGAGCACATGACTCATGAAGAAAGAATAAATGCGATGGCTTCAACATGGAATATGCTTAACGAAGGTGGAATGTGGGTTGTGCTGGAAACACCAAACAGATTATGGTATTTCGACGGACATACTTCAGGATTACCTTTTTTTCAATGGTTGCCTGATGATTTAGCTTTTAAATACTCAAAATTTAGCCCACGAAATGAATTTTCGGGAATTTACAGAGAGTATAATGACAAAACTAAATTGCATTTTTTAAGAAGAGGACGCGGATTAAGTTTTCATGAATTTGATTTATCCATAAATGATGCTAAAAAACTTAATGTTGTTAGCAGTAAAGTGCAATTTGAAAAATACGAATGGTTGAAAAATGCAAAACTTGATAAAAAATACAAATCGTTTTTGAAATTAGCATACAATGGATTACACGATGGCTTTTATGATAAAAGTCTTGATTTAATTATCAGAAAATAATTTATATTTGCATTTTTTATAGCTCATCAAAACTCAATTATAGTCTAAATAGCTTAATATTTAGACTTTTTTTTATATATTAAAACTTAAATTATGAACTTTAAAAGATTGTTTTCTTTAAAAAGTATATTTATTATGCTTTTATTGTTTTATTCTGTAAATATATTCTCGCAGAATAAATATTTAAAATTTAACTCCGGTGAAAAAAAATCCTTAGTCGAAAAAGAGATTTTACCTACAAGAGATTTTAATAATTATTATGCAAACGGTGTTGAGTTAAGTTACTCTTTTGACGGCGCTTATATCGCAGAAAAAAAAGTTGATGGTTATATTTATAATTTCTTGAATATTACAGGACTTTCAAAGATGACACAAATAGGTGCACCTGCCCTACCTGCTAAAAATGAAATAATTGCAATGCCTAAAGGCTCTAAAGGCAAAATTGTAATTATTTCTGCCGATTATAAAGAATATAGCGGCTTCATGATACATCCGGCACTTGAGCCTGCACGTGATACTGAAGGAGCTAAACCACCTAAGTTTAAAAAAGATCAAAAAATATATTCAAACAATGCTTTTTTTCCTAAAGATATTGTTCAAATTACCAGTGTTGGTGTAAAAAGAGGAACGCCATTAGCAAATGTACAATTAAGACCTGTACAATTTAATCCGGTTACAGGTGTAGTTAGAGTTTACACAAACATTAAGTATAAAGTTGATTTTGTAGGCGGCGAATCTTCATTTGATTATATTACAAAAGAAAATTCTACCAGATTTATACAATTACTAAAACGTGGTGTTATAAATTCAGAAAGTATCCCTAGCAGCTCAATATTAAACGAGTATAAAAGTTTAAGTACTGATGCCAAAAATTATATCATTATTACACATTCTGAATATTTAGCTCAAGCCGAAGCTCTGGCTAATTGGAAAAGACAACTAGGCTATACGGTAGAGGTTGTTTCTAAAAGCACTTGGACTTCTTTTGATGTAAAAAAAGAAATACACGACAGATATGATGTATGGACAACAAAGCCCGACTATTTTTTGATAATTGGTGATCATACTGGTAGTTACGCTGTTCCGGGTGAAATGCATCAAGACCCTGATGCCGGCGATGATTTTGCTACTGACCTTTATTATGCTTGTATAGATAGCCAAGACGATTACTATCCTGATATGGCTCACGGTAGAATTTCTGTTTCTTCATCTGCGGAAGCTACTGTGGTTATTAATAAAATTATAAATTATGAAAAAAACCCTCCTACTGATGCTTCTTACTATACAAATATGCTAAGTTGTGCGCAGTGGCAAGATACTGATAATAACGACGGATATGCTGATAGAAGATTTTGCCATACCAGTGAAGATATAAGAGATTATTTACAAGCTGCACCAAATAATTACACTTCTACAAGGGTGTATTACAGAGAAACAGGTAGCGGAACTGCCGATGTTTCAATTTTAAAATATAATAACACAGGTTTTTCAAACGGCCAATTATTGCCCGAAGAATTAAGAAGCCCTGGTTTTAATTGGAGTGGCGGTGCAACTGATATCACTAATGAAATTAACGAAGGTAAATTTATGGTATTTCATAGAGATCATGGTTATGTTGGCGGTAGCGGTTGGGCACATCCTTATTTTACAACAACATCAATGGAAAGTTTGAGCAATGGCTCTAATTTACCTGTTGTTTTTAGTATGAACTGCCACACAGGCGAGTTTCAATTAAGCAATTGTTTTGCCGAGAAGTTTTTACGAATGGAAAACAAAGGTGCTGTTGGTGTTATTGCTGCTGCTTATTATAGTTATAGCGGATATAACGATGCCCTTTCTGAAGGGATGATAGATGCTATTTGGTCTGACCCTGGACTTTTTCCTGTGTTTGGCAATTATGGAACAGGTACTAATTACACAATTGGTGCAGGTAATAATATTTATACAATGGGAGATATTGTTAATCAGGGGCTTAATGCTATGATACAAAACATTGGTGATAACAAATACACTCACGAGTTATTTCATTACTTTGGCGATCCTGCAATGAAAATTTACACCTCAAATCCAAATGATAATGTAATTACAGCTAGCCATTCTGCTAATATTGATTGTTCTGCTTCTGCATTTGCAATTATAAGCTCAATGCCCTATGCTACTGCAACTCTTGTTCAAAACAACAAATTAATTGCAGAGGCTGTTTTAGATGGCTCAGGAAACGGCAGTTTAAACTATTCTTTATCATCAAATGAAAATATAATTTTAACTGTATCTAAGCATAATTGCAAGCCTTATGTTGTAGAACTTTCTCAAACAGGCTCTTGTAATTATTCGCCAATAGTTGAAAGCTATATTGCTGAACAGATTACTGCAACTTCGGCAACTTTTAATGCAGAAATTTTAAGCGATAATGGTGCTGCTGTTACAGAAAGCGGCTTTGTATATGCTACAACACAAGCACCTGCAATTGGCGGCAGCGGAGTAATTCAAGTACAAACATCGCCAACAATTACATCAGGTACTTATTCTGAAGATATTACAGGATTAAACTCAAGCTCTTCGTATTATTACAGAGCTTATGCTATTAATGCAAATGGCATTGCATATTCTAACGAAATAAATTTTGATACTGATTGTATTTCACCTACTACACAAGCAACTGAATTTTCGGCATCAGATATTAACGATAATGATGTTTCAATTAATTGGACAAGCGATGGCGAATATGTTTTAGTTTTAGCTAAACAAGGTAGTGCTGTTGATTATAGTCCAAATAGCGGAGATACATATTCTGCAAATGCTAATTTTACCCTTGGCGAAAACATCGGTTCTAACTGTATTGCAGTTTACAGTGGAACAAATCAAAGCATTACAATTACTAATTTAAACGAAGGTACTGATTATTATTTTGCAATTTATAAATACAATGATGCCGAAATGTGCTATAATACCGTTTCGCCGGCAACAGGAAATGCATCTACTACAGGATATTGTGCAGCATCAGGCGGCGGCGATGAATTTATTGGCGGTGTTTCTATAGGCGATATTTCAACTTCAGGAACAGGCGATAATGGCTACGAAAACCATACTGATTTATCAACAGATTTAGCTGCAGGCAAAACTTATGCTATCACTATTACAAACGGAAATGCATATACAGGCGATGATTTAGGTATTTGGGTTGATTTTAATGATAATTATAGTTTTGATGATTTTGATGAAGATGTTATTTGTAGTTATTCAGGCAATGCAAACGGAATTTTTAACTTAACTATACCGTCAAATGCAACACTTGGAGAGCACAGAATGAGAATTAGAATAAAATATAATGATGATGATTGCGGAAGATCTTGCGGCGAAACATCTTACGGCGAAGTTGAAGATTATACATTAAATATTACCGAAGCTTCTACTACTGATGTTAAAGATGTTGTTGAAGTTGAAACTGATTGCTTTAATGTATATCCAAATCCTTCAAACGGTGTTTTTAAACTTGTTTTTGATGGTAAAATAACAAATGCAAAAGTTACAATAAAAGATATAACAGGTAAAACAGTTTTAGATAAAGTAATATTCTCTAAAACAAATGAAATAAATTTATCTGATAAATCAAAAGGTATATACTTTATTGAATTTAGCAATAATGGTAAAGCTTATAAATCTAAAATTATAATTGAATAATAAAATAAATTATTTATAGGTTTTACTATCATTATTATATTAAACGCTGCCATGTCAATTGACGATGGCATAATATTTAAAAGGCTTAACAGGTTCTAAAAATCTGTTAAGCCTTTTTTGAATGATAATATTTTGAATGATTTTTTTTTAATAAGCAGTAAAGTATCATTCCTCTCTGCAGCGTGAAACAATAATATTATTATAACTTATTGAAAATATTTAATATTCCTGCGTAATTAAAAATATTATCTATTTTTGTACCCGTTTTAAAATAAAAAAGCACTAGCAGAATATATCGTAAATAAAGAAACCAAAAACAAAACAGTGATTTTGTAAACAGAGTCTCTGGCATCAAGAATAAATTAAAGTATAAAATAAATTATCAGAATCAAAAGAAATATGATTTTACAAGAGACTATTAATTTGTTGAAAAACAAATATAAAGACTACATTGAAACCTTATCCATTTCTGATGTCAGAATTGGACTTTTTATGACAGCCATACAACTTTCAGACGGAACAGTTGGTGTTTCAAGCGTAGCTATGCCTGAAGAATCCGATGTACATTGCAAAAAATCCAATCGTGATTTTGGTGATTTTAGTCCATTGAATATCACAGGGAAAAGTGTTTTGGAATTAATCGAGTTTCCAAATAAAAATTCCATTATTCAAAGCCTGAAAATTGCCGTTCTAAATGCCATTTCTTCAAAACTTTTAGAAAATTCAGATTATAAAATCTTAGAAAATAGCGATCCGATAGATTTAATAGACTTACATTCAAGAAAAACAATTACCATGGTAGGTGCATTTCAATCGTATATAGATAGAATTTCTAAAACCGACAACAAATTGTTTGTGTTGGAATTTAATGAGAACGCACTCATTGGAGACGACAAAAAGTTTTTTGTTCCTGCTAAAGATTATAAAACAGTTTTACCAATTTCAGATATTGTAATTATTACCGGACTCACGCTGGTAAATAATACTTTTGAAAATTTATTAAAATCAATAAAACCTAAAACACAAATAATTGTAACTGGTCCATCAAGCAGCTTTATTCCTGATGTTTTATTTTCTAATAATGTAAATATAATTGGTGCTGTAAAAGCAACAAATCCGGAATTGATGTTAAAAGTTGTTAGTCAAGCCGGCGCAGGTTATCATTTGTATAAATATTGTGCCGAAAAAATATGTATCGTATATGAGTAATAAAACCGAATTAAGCGAAACTTGGTTAAAATCAGCAATAATAGGAACAGTTTGGGCTTCTTCTGAAATTGTACTCGGAAGTTTTTTGCATAATTTAAAAGTTCCTTTTTCCGGAAGTATACTAACTTCAATAGGTGTAATTATTTTAATTTCGGCTAGTCATGTTTGGAAAGACAAAGGGATTTTTTGGCGAGCAGGTTTAATTTGTGCTTTAATGAAAACTATGTCGCCAAGTGCAGTGATTTTTGGACCTATGATTGCCATTTTTACAGAAAGCCTATTGCTTGAAATTTCTGTAAAAACATTGGGCAAGAATTATCTGGGCTTTATCATTGGTTCTATTTTAGCCGTTTCTTGGAGTTTTATTCAGAAAATTATTAATTATTTAATTTTTTATGGATTTAATATTGTTGAATTGTATAAAAGCTTAATGAAATTTACAGAAAAACAGCTTAATATACAACTTAATACACTTTGGATACCGATTTTAATTTTGTTTTCGGGTTATGTTTTAATAGGCCTAATTTCAGCCATAATCGGAATAAAAACCGGTAAAAAACTTATTTTGCAACCGCTTGAATACAAGCCACAGCAGTATAACAATCAACGTTTTTTAAACTCATCGAATTCAAAAAACGGTTTTAACTATTCAATACTTTGGCTTATATCCAACATTTTATTTATTATAACATCAATAATTCTAATAAGCTTGTCTGATTGGAAAATTTGGAGCATTTCAGTATTTGTTATTGTATCTATTTGGATTTTTAGGTATAAACGTGCATTACGCCAATTATCAAAGCCTAGGTTTTGGATTTATTTTGTTGTAATTACTATGCTTACAGCATTTGTGTTCACAAAATTACAATCAAAACCAATATTAGATGCTGTTTTAATCGGACTGGAAATGAATTTTAGAGCAACAGTTTTAATCTTAGGATTTTCGGTTTTGGGAACAGAATTATATAACCCCAAAATCAGAAATTTTTTTAATAAAACACGATTCAAGCAATTACCTTTGGCATTGGAACTTTCAGTAGAAAGTTTACCTTTAGTTATTGCCAATATTCCAGATTTTAAAACAATTATCAAAAATCCGGTTTCGGTAGTTTCTCAATTAATTGCCTACTCAGAACACCGATTTTTAGAACTAAAAAAAGAACAAAACTTTGTTCAAAAAACAATACTGATTACAGGTAAAATTGATAGTGGTAAAACAACTTTTGTTAAGAACTTAATTGAAAATCTGAAAGTAAAAAATATAAAAATCGGTGGAATTTATTCGCAAAAAATTATTGAGAACCACAAACGGGTGGGTTACGATTTGGTAGATATCAATACCAATAAATCGGAACCGTTTTTAAGAAAGAACATCATTGGTAATCATCAAAAAATAGGTGCTTTTTGCCTATTTCCAAAAGCTATTGAACTTGGTGTTGAAAGTTTAAGTCCTGATAATAACATAGAAAATCAGCTTCTTATAATAGATGAAGTAGGGAATTTTGAACTTTCGGAGAAAGGCTGGGCAAAAAGCTTAGACGAGCTATTAAAATTTAACAAAAATCATTTATTAATTGTTGTTAGGGAAAATTTTATTGAAAAAGTAATTGCAAAATGGAATTTAAAAAATCCGGTAACAATCAAACTGGCAGAAGTAGAATTTTTAAATGTAACAAAACAAATAATTGACGAAATTAGTTATTAGTTATTTCCCTTATTGAAAAATTCACAGATAATTCGCAGACCCAACTTAATGTGGTTTTATCGCTTAATTCCTCTTTTATTTAAAGCATTTTGATATAAACGTGCATATAAATTATGCTGTGTTGTATTTGTTGAAAAGTAGTGATAACCGGAAAAATCATCTTTAGCACACATGAAAATATAATTATGCTTTTCATAATTTAAAACTGCATCAATTGAACTAATTTCGGGTAAATTGATTGGTGCTGGTGGTAAACCAACATATTTGTATGTATTATAAGGCGAATCTATCTCTTTATCTCTGTTTAAAACTCGCCTTATCGAAAAATCGCCAATTGCATAAACAACTGTTGGGTCTGATTGAAGCAACATTCCTTTTTTCAAACGATTAATATATAATCCTGCTACTTTTGCTTTTTCGCTGTTATGAACAGACTGCTCTGCCTGAACAATTGAAGCCAAAGTTGATATTTCGACTAAATTCATTTTTAATTTCTTGGCTTTTTCCAATCTTGATTTTGTCCAAAACATTTTGTACTCGGCATTCATTTTTTTTAAAAAATAATCTGCCGAGGTATTCCAATAAAATTGGTAAGTATTTGGAATAAACATACTTAGCACATTTTTTTTATTTAAATGATATTCTTTTAAAAAGTCATCATCATTAAGTAAATTAATTAAATCTATTGAATCCAATTCTATTTTTTTGGAAACAGCAGAAGCTAATTCTTCTTTAGTTCTTATATTATTAAAAGTCAAATTAATTGGCTCTTGAGCACCAATTCTAAGCATATTTACAATTTCATTATTGCTCATACTGCTTTTTATCAAAAATCTTCCGGCTTTAACTTTTGTAATATAAGATTTTTTATTTGCAACCCAAATAAAACCGGCGGTATCAATTAAAACCTTATTTGCTGATAATGAGTCTATTACTGATCCGAAATTTGAGCCTGTTGATATATATAAATTAAAATTTTGTCCCTTTTTTAGATTTGTGTTATTAGCATAAATGATATTATAAAAATACAATACAACTATCATAACTATACTTAGCAATAATATTGATGTAAAAATCAACGTTTTTCTAAAATCACTCTTTTTAATCATTAATGTAAATTTTAATTAATAAATCAACTATGATTCTACAAATTTAAATAGAAATATAAATATCATTAAATTTTTAGTAATTTAGTTATTAACATTGCATAGTTTAGTTAACATATTGTAAGTTGTCTGATTATTTTTCAACAAATTTATACTAATTTTGATAAAATAATATTTTTAGAATAAAGCTATGAAAATAATCATTTTAGCTACATATAAAATCTTAGATAAAACATTAAATCATTAATAATGAAGACATTAAATAAAATTGCAGTTACATTTATCTACATTTTAATAAATATAAATTTAAATGCACAAATTGATGTAATAAAAGACTTAGCCGACAGCAGCAAAGACGTTATTTCTGATATCTCGCCTGATGTTATTGACGCAGGATGTTCAGCTTTCAGTTGTTGCTGGGATGTTGGATTTCAGATGTTTACAGCTTTTATTATAGAGCATCATAAAGAAATTTTGGATTTAAGAAATGTAGATCCATCAGTTTTATCATTAGAACTAAAATTTAATTTTGCTTTAGGATTGCATCACAGCTTAGATAAAAATTACATTTATGTTAATTATTTGCCTGGTATTAGAGCTAATGCTGGTGTTTTTGCAAGCGATTTCAGATTTAATATTTTAACTGAAAATACTGATGATATGCCTAATTCTTTTACTTCGTGGGAATGGCTTTTTTTATTGAATATAGAACCAGTTGAAACATTTAGAATTACTTTTGGGACAGGAATACAAAAGGAAGAATTTACTGATAAATTTTATAATCAGCATTATTTGGGTTTCAAAATCGGAACTTTTGAAGGAAGAGACTATATCGAGGCAGATACCAGATTATCAATGGATTACGCATCAAATAAATTACCGTTTTTCGAAGGCGCAATCAGTTATAATACAAGAATTATCAATTTTAATTTTGCTGATGTTTATATTAGAATAGGCGGTATTTATCAAAATTATTATTCTGCACATGACATTTGGGCTGCAAACGGAGGTTTGATTTTTAATTTGCATTAAAATTCGCAAATAGAAATTAAAAATTTGCTTTTGCTTTATTTTAAAATTTAAGATAAATTTGCCTTCCAACAAAAATTAATAAAATGCTAAATTTATTAAAAAAAGAATTAAATGGATTTTTTAGTTCATTAATCGGATATATCGTTATAATCGTTTTTTTATTGGCAAATGGCATATTTTTATGGTTTTTCCCGGGTCAGTTCAATATTATTGAAAATTCATACGCAAGTCTGGATTCTTTATTTATTTTATCGCCTTGGGTTTTTCTTTTTTTAGTTCCTGCAATAACAATGCGATTATTTGCAGATGAAAAAAAAAGCGGAACAATTGAATTTTTATTAACAAAACCATTTACAGATATTCAAATAATTCTTGCAAAATATTTTGCAGGACTATTATTAGTTCTGTTTTCATTATTACCAACTTTAATATATTTTTTATCAATATATCTTTTAGCAAATCCGATAGGAAATGTTGATTTAGGCGGAACATGGGGATCTTATTTCGGCTTATTTTTTCTTTCGGCAATTTATGTTTCTATCGGCATTTTTGCTTCATCAATAACTGAAAATCAGATAATTGCATTTTTAATTGCCATGATTTTATCATTCTTTTTATACATTGGTTTTGAATCAATCAGCTCAATTCCTTTTTTCGAAATAATTTCTGATATAGTTATAAATTTGGGAATTAACGAACATTATAAATCTATGAGCAGAGGTGTTATTGATTTTAGAGATTTGATTTACTTTATTTCTGTGATTTTTCTTTTTCTATATTCTACAAAAACTGTTTTAGAAAGTAGAAAATGGAGGTGAAATAATAAAACACTCTTTTTTAGCTACAATAAACTATTTAAAATAAACTCAACCATGAGTAAAAAAAATCTTAAAAAGCAAAGTTTAACAAATTTATTATTTGTTTTTATAATAATAATTTTAGTAAATTACATAAGCTCTTTTTTCCTTTACAGAATAGACCTTACTTCGGAGCGAAAATACTCATTATCAAATCATTCTAAAGAATTTTTATCAAATCTAAATAATGAAGTTTACATAAAAATTTATCTCGAAGGAGATGATCTTCCTATTTCTTTTAAAAAAATGCGTCGAGCAATTAACGATTTATTAGAAGAATTTCAGATATATGCAAATAAAAACATTGATTATCAGTTTATTAATCCTAGCGAAAACCCAGATAAAAAAGCGAGATTCGGTTTATACAAACAGCTTTTCGATAAAGGCATTGTCCCTATCGAATCTCATGAAACAACAGACGAAGGAAAATCGATGCAAAAAATGATTTTTCCCGGCGCTATTGTAGTTTACAAAGGTAAAGAGCTTGGTATTAGCTTATTGAAAAACGATCCAAGATATCGAGCCGACAGTGAAGAAAATATTAATAATTCGATACAATCTCTTGAATATGAATTTACAAACGCTATAAAAAAGCTTAGTAATGATAAAAAACAAGAAATTGCTTTTATAGAAGGCCACGGCGAACTTGATGAATATAGTGTAATGGACATAAGCAACACTCTTTCAGAGTATTACGACGTAAAAAGAGGATTTATTAATGGAACAATTGGAATTCTTGATGCATTTTCTGCAATAATTATTGCTCAGCCAATTAAAGAGTTTACGGAACAAGACAAGCTAGTTATTGACCAATATATTATGAAAGGCGGTAAAGTTTTGTGGCTTATTGATGGTGCAAACATTATTTTAGATAGTTTGAAATCGACTCCGGTTAATGTTGCGATGCCTTTAAACTTAAATCTTGAAGATCAGCTCTTTAGATATGGTGTTAGAATAAATCAAGGATTAGTTCAGGATTTGCAATGTTCTGCAATTGGGATGACAAGACAAGACAATTCCGGACAAACTAGAATAGATTTGTTTCCATGGACTTATTTTCCTGTAATTTTATCCGATAACAATCACGAAATTAATAAATACCTAAGCATAATCAGACTAGAATTTCCGGCATCAATCGATACTGTTGGTAATTCGGATTATGTAAAAAAAACCGTTTTATTACACAGCTCTGTAAAATCAAAGTTTGATTACTCGCCAACCATGGTTAGTATCGAAAACGTTCAAAATCAAATAGATGAATCAGGATTTACACAAAAAAACATTGCAATTGCTGTTCTTTTGGAAGGTAAATTTGATTCAAATTTTAAAAACAGAACTATTGATGGAATATCAGTAAATCCTGATACATTTTTAAAACAAAGCAGCAATACTAAAATGATAATTGTTTCAAGTGGCGATATTCTTAAAAATAATATTTCTGCAAAAGGTGAAATTTACCCAATTGGTTTCGATTTGCACACAAAAAAAACATTTAATGGAAATAAAGAGTTTATTCTAAATTCAATTAACTATTTATGTGATGATGAAGGACTTATGAGCATTAGACTTAGAGAAATTAAATTAAGATTATTGAATAAAGATAAACTAGTACACGAAAAATTATTCTGGAAATCGCTGAATACAATACTTCCAATTTTTGCTATTATATTTTTTGGTTTAATTGCTTATTTTTTAAGAAAAAGAAAATACACAAAAGATTGGTAACAATGTGTAAATCTGTAATTTAACAAATTGTGAATAAATGAAATTAAAATTTATTTTTATAATTAGCGCTGTATTAGTTGTAATTGCTGTATATTTTGCGTTTTTTAAAGGAAATAATTCTGCATTTAATAAATATGATTTTGAAATAAAAGACACAAGTAAAATTGATTTAATAATACTTGAGAATAAACATAACAAATTGATTTTAAGTAAAACAGACAATGTTTGGATGCTTAACAACAACTTTTATGCTAATAAAGATGCAATAAAATTATTTTTAAGAATTTTCAGCAATTTAGAATTTGTGAGCACCGTTGATGAAAATTTAAAAGACAGTATTTCTGATGATTTAGAAAAAAACGCAATAAAACTTATTTTAAAATCAAAAAATAAAGAAATAAACAAATTTTATATTGGGCTTGCAAATAATTATGCAACAGGAACTTATGTTAAAAAAAAAGATTCTGAACCGGTAATTATTAATGCGCCTGGTATTACTAATGATATTTCAAAAATAATTTCAACAAATAGCTTATTCTGGCGAAACAAAAGCATCTTTAATTTAAATATTGAACAAATAAAAAACATTGAGTTCCATAATTTCAGCAATAATAAAAAATCATTTTATATAAAAAAAGAAACTGATTCATATACAGTAAAAAATAGTAAACACGAAAAATTTGAAACAGATAATAATCAGATTATGAGGTATTTAAGCTATTTTAAAAATATTAATTTTTCTGCAATTGAAAATAATATTTCAAAATCTGAAAAAGATTCGATTATAAAAACAAATAAAGCCTTTGATATTACTGTAACTGATATTAATAATATTAATTATAAGTTAAAACTAATTTTCAAACCAAATAACGATTCTAAATCTGAATATAAATACGACCTAAATAATATTTATGCTTTGTATAATAACGACTCTAATTTACTGATAATACAGTACTTTAATATTGACGCTATTTTAAAAGAACCGGATTATTTTAAAAAATAGAAAAAGTTATTAACAATTATTATTTTATACTAAGAATACTACAAAAAATTAATTATTTTTGTCATTCTTAAAAAATAATATTTGATAAATTAGAAAACATATAAATTTGATTATCAATCAATTATAAAAAGAAGCAAGTTGAAAATAATTACTAGAATTAATTGTCAAAAACAAAAGCTAAGTTACTGTCAATTAGAAAAATAATTATTTTAGCTTGAAATAAAAATTGCAATTAAAACGACAAAAACATAAACTCATGAAATTCGTAATATCAAGTACAGAGCTTTTAGGACACCTATCATCGGTAAGTAAAGTTATAAGTGGAAAACATACTTTACCTATTTTAGATAACTTTTTATTCAAATTAGAAGGTAATGAATTAACCATTACCGGTACAGATTTGGAAACAACAATGATTACTAAAATTGAATTGGATAATGCTGAAGGTGAAGGTACTTTAGCACTTGAAGCAAGAAGATTAACAAACATGCTTAAAGAATTTCCTGAACAGCCTCTTACTTTTGATGCGAATATGGATAATTTAAATGTTGATATTCTTACTGAGAATGGAAAATTCAGTATTGTTGGTCAGCAAGGCGATGATTTTCCACAATTACCTGAAATTAAGGAAGAAGAAAGCAAATCAATAAAGTTGACAGCATCAATACTTTCATTAGGAATTAGCAAAACCATTTTTGCAACTGCCGATGATGAATTAAGACCTGTTATGAACGGCATTTTCGTTGAAATTTCTCCTGAAAACATAACATTTGTTGCTTCAGATTCTCATAAACTTGTGAGATACAGAAGAACTGATATAAATACAGATATCAATGTTAAATTTATTTTGCCAAAAAAACCGGCATCGCTCTTAAAAGCTATTTTACCAAGTGATAATACTGAAATTGAGATACATACAGACAAGAACAATGCGTTTTTCTCAATTAATGGATATCAACTTATAAGTAGATTAGTTGAAGGCGAGTATCCTAACTATAGCACAGTTATTCCTAACGACAGTCCAAATAAAATTATAGTTGACAGAGTTAGTATTTACAATACTATAAAAAGAGTTGCTGTTTTCTCAAATCAAGCAAGCAATTTGATAAAATTAAAACTGTCAACTAATGAAATGGTTATTTCTGCTCAAGATATTGATTTCTCTATATCGGCATACGAAAAAATTAAATGTCAATATGATGGCGACGAATTAGAAATAGGTTTTAAATCTGTATTTTTAAATGAAATACTTTCAAATTTAGGATCTACTGATGTAGTTTTTGAACTTTTAGATGCAGTAAGAGCAGGTCTTATTTTACCTGTCGATAAAAATAATGATTCAGAAGATGAACTTATGCTTTTAATGCCAATGACAATTAACTAATAAGATTATTAAGAATTTTTAACGTCGTCAATTGATTTGACGGCGTTTTTTTATTGCAATAAATGTAATATTTTTTATACTTTTGCGAACTTAAAAGGTTTCGGGATTTTTAATTTAATTTGAACATATCTTTATGATAGCAAAAAAAATTATTGGGCCATTATTGATTATTACATTTATCAATTTACTTTCAATTGCTCAAGATCAAAAAATGCTAACAAGTACACTAAACCGAAACTCCTACACACCATCAGAAAAAAACTTCAAACACATTGTAAATCAAGGTATTAGCATTAACGAAAGCTTTAGCATAGCGCAAAAGTTATTGGAAAAAGAACATGAAGAATCTAAAGCAATTCCATATCTGGAATATATCGTTAATAAGGAAGGATATAAAAAAGAAAACATTGAAATTTTGCTTGCAAAAGCATATTATTTTATCGAACAATTTGATTTTGCAATTGAAATAATTAATAAGTTTATTGAAAATACTAAAAACATAAAACTAAAAAAAGAAGCAAAAGATGATTTAATTATTTATGAAAATGCTAAAAATATTTTTGAAAAATCTTTAAATATCCAACTATTAAATCTTGGTAAAAATATTAACAGCCAATTTGCAGAAGTTACGCCATTCGTTTCTTTCGAGGAAGATTTATTAGTTTTCAGCTCAAACAGAATTAATGATTTTAATATATTCGTCAGTAAAAAAAAGAATTACAAAACAGCCTGGGAAACACCAATATCTGCAGGAAATTACGTTAACACAAAAGTTGATGAATTTGTATCTGGGTTATCTTTAGACGGAAATGATTTACTTGTGCATTATAATCAAACAAACGAATTTATAGATATTAATACAAGCCAAAGAGTTAAAGGTATTTATAACGAATTGGGAAATCTTGGAAATAAAGTAAATTCTCCTTATAAAGAGGAAGGTGCTTGTATTTCAGTAAGCGGCGACACACTATTTATAGCCAGCGACAGAATTGGTGGATTTGGTGGCTTCGATTTGTATTATTCACTAAAATTACCAAACGGACAATGGGGCGAAGCTCAAAATCTTGGTCCTGAGATTAATACAGAATTTGACGAAAATTATCCTAATTTATCAATAGATGGAAAAGCACTATATTTTTCGTCAAAAGGACATCAATCTATTGGTGGTTATGATATTTTCAAAGCTGAATACGATGATGTAAATGAAAAATGGCAAAATATCACAAATATTGGATATCCGCTAAATAATGTTTACGACAACAAAACTATTACATTTACAGATAGTCCAAGATATGCTTATATTTCTTCTTTTCTAAAAAAAGGATTTGGTGATTTTGATATTTATAAAGCAATATTTTTAAATGAAGAGCCTGATTATTTAATAGTTACATCAAGTATTTTTATAGACAATGAAAAAAATACTCCATTTTGTGATTTAAATATTCCAGTAAATGTTTCTGTATATAATGATGATGTAATTTACGGACTTTATTCGTACGACAGACTTAAAAATTCTTTCATAATGGCTTTAATTCCAGGAGAATATATCATTGAAGTTGAAGCTGATGGATATAAAACTTATAACAAAAAAATTACAATTAATGAAAATCATTATAAAGACAAAAGAAGAAAACTTACTATAAAATTATTGCCCGAACAATAAATATCTTAAAATTAAATTTATGGAATTAAACTTATCAAAACCTATAGCTTTTTTTGATTTAGAAACTACAGGAATTAATATTGCCAAAGACAGAATTGTTGAAATTTCAATTCTAAGGATTATGCCTGAAGGAAAAAAAGAATCAAAAACATGGGTAATTAACCCAACAATTCCAATTCCAGAAAAAGTTTCGAAAATTCATGGTATTTACGATAAGGATGTAAAAGACAAACCAACATTTGCTGATGTTGGAAGAGAAATTAATTCATTTTTAGAGAATTGTGATTTGGGAGGCTACAACTCTAATAAGTTCGATGTTCCTTTGCTTTTAGAAGAATTTTTAAGAGCAGATATAGATTTTGATATCAAAAAAAGAAAATTAGTAGATTCTCAAGTTATTTTCTTTAAAATGGAACCCAGAACTTTATCGGCAGCATATAAATTTTATTGTGGAAAAGATCTTGAAAATGCACATACTGCTGAAGCTGATGTTAATGCTACATATGAAGTATTAAAAGCTCAAATTGAAAAATATGAAGAATTAACTAACGACATTAACCAAGTTTCAAAATTTTCTCATCAAGTTAAAAGTGCCGATTTTGCTGGAATGATTATTTTTAATGATAAAAAACAAGAAACTTTTAATTTTGGAAAGCATAAAGGTAAAACTGTAGAAGAAATTTTCAACAAAGAACCTGGATATTATAGTTGGATAATGAACGCCGATTTTCCTCTTTATACAAAAAAAGTTCTTACTTCAGTTAAACTTAGAATGAGTTTCGGCGATAGTGTCAAATAAAAAAAAGCACACTAATCATTTAATAATCAGACAATAAAAAATCAAAATATGAAAATAATAGCAATTGGAAGAAATTACATTGAACACGCAAAGGAACTTAATAATCCTGTTCCTAAAGCACCAATGTTTTTTATGAAGCCAGAAACTTCAATAATTAGAAATAATAATCCTTTCTTTTATCCTGATTTTTCTAAAGATGTACATTACGAAACAGAAATTGTAATAAAAATCTGTAAAGTTGGTAAAAATATTGAAGAAAAATTCGCAAACAGATATTATGATGAAATTGGTATTGGAATTGATTTTACTGCTCGTGATTTACAAAATATCTGCAAAGAAAAAGGACAACCGTGGGAAATTGCAAAAGCTTTTGACGGCGCCGCTCCAATAAGCGAATTTGTTCCAAAAACAAATTTTCCGGATTTAAACAATATTAATTTTAATTTAGATATTAATGGAAATACTGTGCAAAATGGAAATACTAAAGATCTGATTTTCAATTTTGACACTTTAATTGCATATGTTTCAAGGTTTGTAACATTAAAAATTGGCGATTTAATTTTTACAGGCACTCCAGCCGGTGTTGGTCAAGTAAAAGTTGGCGACAAACTTTCGGCAAGCATTGAAAACAATCTTATGCTTGATTTTGAAGTAAAATAATTTAAATTTTATGAACTTGATAAATAGAACAATCAATCAAAGTCAATTTCAGAATATCTAAAGCAGTCGGTTGTATGGTCGTTTACCAGTCCGGCTGCTTGCATAAATGCATAACAGATTGTTGTTCCCACAAATTTAAAACCTCGCTTTTTCAAATCTTTACTCATTGAATCTGATTCTTTTCTACTTGCAGGTACCTCTTTTATGGTTTTCCATTTGTTTGTAATTGTATTATAATCAACAAATTGCCAAATGTATTTATCAAAACTGCCAAATTCCTTTTTTACTTCTAAAAAAGCTTTTGCATTTGTTACAGCAGCATTTATTTTCAATTTATTTCTAATAATTCCCTCATTATTAAGCAATTCATCTATTTTAGTCTGATTATATTTTGCAATTTTTTCTGCATTAAAACCATCAAAAGCTTTCCTGAAGTTTTCTCTCTTTTTTAATATCGTTAACCAGCTTAAACCTGCCTGAAAAGCATCCAAAATCAAAAACTCAAACAATTTTTTATCGTCATGTATCGGAACTCCCCATTCTTTATCATGATATACATTATTAAATTCATTGTTGCCTGTCCAAGCACATCTGATTTTTTCTGTTCCCATATTTTTGCAGTTTAATTGTATAATTTGATACTTTTATTCATAAAAATGCATTTCTTTAATAAAATCATATACTTTTTGCGGCATAAAAAACTGCACATTTTTTTTCTCTTTTATCGAATTACGCAAAAAACTCGATGAAATTTCCATAAGAGGCGCATCAACAAGTTTTACTTGCGGATGTTTCATTAATTCTGTATTTACGCTTCCGGGTCTTGGATAAACATATATGTGATAATATCTCAAAATCTCATTAAAATTCTTCCATTTATGGAAATTTATTAAATTATCTGTTCCCATTATTAAAACAAATTCTTTATCAGGATATTTATCGTATAAATATGTTAACGTATCTATTGTAAATGATGGCTTTGGCAAATTAAATTCAATATTTGAAGCATAATATCCATTCTTATCTTCTATTGCTAAATTTACCATTTCAAGTCGCTGATAATCAGGCAATATATTTTGTTTTTGTTTAAACGGATTTTGTGGACTAACAACAAACCAAATTTGCTCAATATCAGTAAATTCGAGCATGTAATTTGCTATAGCCAAATGTCCGTTGTGTATTGGATTAAACGAACCGAAATATAATCCTATCTTAGCTTTCATTGTTTAAATAGATATAAAATTCTCAATAAGCTTAATTGTTTGATTAACAGCTATATCTAAATCATCATTTAATATAACTTTATCAAAATCTTTTGAATAAAGCAGTTCTTTTTCTGCTTTATTAATTCGTTTTTTTATTTGCTCTTCATTGTCGGTTGCTCTCTTTCTTAGCCTTTTTTCTAACTCATCAATTGAAGGTGGTTGTATAAAAATTGCTAATGAATTTTGCTGATATTTTTTCTTAATATTTAATCCGCCAACAACATCAACGTCAAAAACAACACTATTTCCTTTTTTCCAAATTCTGTCTAATTCCGAAATTAAAGTTCCGTAATACTGATTTTCATAAACTTCTTCCCATTCAACAAATTTATTGCTTTGTATGCTGTTTCTAAATTCTTCTGCAGATAAAAAATAATAATCTATTCCGTTTTTTTCGTTTCCGCGCGGCAATCTACTACATGCTGATATTGAAAACTCTAAATTATTAAAATGCTGCAATACTTTTTTTACAATTGTTGTTTTTCCTGAGCCAGAAGGTGCTGAAAATATTATTAATTTACCCATTTTAAATATTTTTTTATACACAAAGATAAAAAGTAAATGTTAATTGAAAATCTAAACTTAGTTTTATAATAATTTTTGTATATTTATTAATTATTTTAATTGTTGAAAATAAAAATTTTAATAATTAATGTTGATATAATTTAAAGTTTATTGAAAGAAAAATCAACAACATAATAAAAAACCTCAAAATGATTTTGAATTACAAAACAAACAAACTGCCTCTAAATTTTATTTATTTAGGAATAATGTTATTCGTTATTAGTATCTGGCGAATGTTAGTCTTGGACTGGGCAGGAATATTATTTTTCTTGATATCATTGCTATTGCTTTTTATAAGAGCTGGTATAATAATAGATACTGATAATAGAAGATTAAAAATTTATACTTCTTTTTTTGAAATTAAGAAAGGAAAATGGGATAGTATAAAATCTATACTTAATCTTCAAATAATAAAAACTAGAGAAACACAAAGAATGAATGTTCTTTCTATAAGCAGAATAGAAACGAACGATGTTTACAAACTTTTCATGGTTTTGCATGATAAAAAGATTGAAATTATGTCGGGTGAAAAAGATTATATTTTCAATATAGCCGAAAAAATATATTTATCTCTGAAGGTATCATTGAAAAATCGAACCAATTAATATGAAAAAAATAATAGGTGGTTTAATTATTTTAGCTTTAATATCTTGCAATACAAAAAATGATTGCTCTTATCAACAACCAATTGATATTAATGATGGTATACAAGTTTCTAGTCTTGAGATACAAAATCTTGACACGAATGCCTTTATTAAAACAAACAAAGATATTTGTTCAGGCAAATATGGGAACATTCACAGTTTGCTTGTGATTGTAAACAACAAACTTGTAATAGAACAATATTATAATGGATGGGAAAAGGACCAACTTCATTTTTTAGCATCAAATACTAAAAGTTTTAATTCTTTGTTAATTGGTGTGGCAATAGAGAAAGGTTATATCAAAAACGTTGACCAAAAAATGTTAGACTTCTTTCCCGAATTTCAAAATCTCAAAAGAGACACACTAAAAAGCAAAATAACCATAAAAGATTTGTTGACAATGACTTCCGGTTTTAAATGGGATGAACAATCTTTACCTCTTATTGATTCAAATAATATGGGCAGAAAAATGGATTTAACTGATGATTGGTTAAAATCAGCCATAATGTTACCTATGGAAACAATTCCGGGAACTAAATATGTGTATAGTGGACCAAACAATATTATTTTAAGTGAAATTATAAAAAGGGAAACGGGACAAAATATTGCTGATTTTGCAGAAAAATATCTTTTTGAACCGCTTGGAATAAACAAATATAATTGGCTTGAGAAAAACGGAGTTTACGACAGTGGCGGCGGATTATTTCTAAAATCAAGAGATATAGCTAAATATGGACTTTTACATTTGAATAAAGGAAAATGGAATAAGAAAGAAATTGTTTCAGAAAAATGGATTGAAGAAATATTTAGTCCTTATATTGAAATTAAACATCCTTTTTATAGTTGTTATCAGTGGCAAATGGTGAAAACAGAGTATGGTTTTAATTCGTGGTTTATTCCGGGAAATGGAGGACAAATAATAAATATAATTCCTGAATTAGATATAGTAATAGTTATTAATGCGGATAATAGAAAAATCCCTAAGTATAAAAGAGAATCTTTAGAATTATTAATCAAGGATATAATGAAAATAAATCCAAAACTGTAATAATAGATAAAATACAATTATGTAATAAGTAATTTGCATAAAATCTAAAATAATAAAAGCAGAATTCAGTATTTAGGATTCTGATAATTAAAAACCTCAACTTAAATATATAATAATGAAACAATTTAATGAAGATTTCAGAACTAAATTATACGAAACTATTGAAGATATTGAAAACAACTCGTTTATTGAAATTGTTGTTATTATAAAAGCTCAATCTGATAAGTATAAAGACATTCCGCTTTTGGCAGGAATTATTTTTTCCTTTTTGTTATATACTTTTTTTATGTTTTCGCCTTTAGAATTTGGAGTTTATAGTATTTATGCTTTTACTATTCTTAGTTTTTTTGCTGTTTTTGGTTTATTTGCTTCTGTTCCTTTTTTACATGCTTTACTAATAAAAAAATCACGAAAAGTTAAAGCTGTTGAAATTGCAGCAAGAGCAACTTTTCAAAAAGGCGGAATAAGATTTACAAATAACAGAATTGGTACTTTAATCTACTTATCTGAGTTTGAAAAACAAATTTATATTTTGCCAGACAGAGGCGCAAAAACATCTGTTCCTGAAGAAGAATGGGAAAATATCAACGAAAATTTTAATGCTGTTTTTAAATCAAACAATATTGCTGATGAACTTGTTGTGCAATTAGAAAAATGCAAAGACATATTCTCGAAATATATTCCTCCTGTTGAAAACGATATAAATGAATTGCCGGACGATTTAGATGTTAATTTATAATAATATCAGAAATTTTACATTAAAAACTAATTTTTACAGTTTTATTAACTGATAAAATAAAAATATCATGAGAAAATATCCTTTTTTAAATAAAAAATTTATCGAAAACAATAAAAAAACAATTAAGTTTTTATCATATTCTGTAGTAATATCAGTAATATTTTTAATTGCATTTTTGTTTATTCCTGATTTAATGTACTCGCGCCCGGGAGGCGGACATTCATATTCGAGCGGAAGCAGCGGAAACAGTGGCGGTGGCGATGGTATTGCAAACCTTATTATTTGGATACTTCTATCATTATCACCCGAAATTTCTATTCCTCTGGTTATTTTAATTATTGTGGTATATTATTACAAAAACAAAAGAAAATCAGGCAGCAAACAAACTATCAGTTCTTCACCAACTTATCAAAATAAAAGCAACGAATATCAACGCGCCGAAAATCAAATTGATAATTTAAAAAACAGCGACCCAAACTTTTCAAAAACTCTATTTCTTGATTTTGTTTCATCATTATATAATAAATATTATACATATTTTGGTAAATCAGAGTTCAAAAACATTAAGCCATTTCTTTTTAAGAATATTTGGGATAATTCTACAAAAAACATTAATCAGCAAAGCAGTATTAACGAAATAGTTATTGGTAATATTAACATTATTTCTGTTTTTGAAGGTGGCGATTACACTTCTATTGCTGTTGATATAAAATCTAATTATACAAAATCAATTGCCGGTAAAAGCACTCGTCACATTTTAACAGAGCGTTGGCAGTTTAGCCGAAAAAAAGGCATTTTTTCTTTAGAACCCGACAGTATGAGAGATTTAAAATGCCCTAATTGTGGTGCTGCAAGTAATTTTACTGATGCCGGAAAATGTGAATATTGCGAAACTTTTATCGAAGCCGGTACAATGCAATGGTCGGTTAATAATATTAGTATTTTGGCTCAAGAAACATTTAGCACAAAGGGACTAGCACATTACGAACAGGAAATTGGAACAGATTATCCTACAATAATTCAGCCTGCAATTGGAAACTACATTGCAAAATTCACATCTAATCATAATCTTGTAAACTGGGATACCTTTTGGACTGATTTTACTGATAATATTGCTGTTAATTACTTTACTGAAATTTATAAAGCTTGGTCTTCTAAGCAATGGAATAATATCAGACATTTGGTTTCAGACAGATTATACGAATCGTACAGCTTTTGGTTAAGCGCATATCAAAAAGAAAATCTAACAAATAAACTAGACAATATACAAATTAAGCGAATAGACATGTCGGCAATTGATGTTGATAAATTCTATGAATCGTTTACAGTTAGAATTTATGCTTCGTGCATGGATTATGTAGTTAATAAAGAAGGCAAAGTAATTGGAGGCTCTAAGAAAAATCCGCGATTGTTTAGCGAATACTGGACATTTATAAGAAGAACCGGTGTTGAAAATAAAAAACAAGAATTTAGCCTACATAACTGCCCAAACTGCGGTGCGCCTGCCGATAAAATGGGACAAGCTGCTGTTTGTGAATATTGCAACACAAAAATAAGCAATGGAGATTTTTCGTGGATACTTGCATCAATTGTGCAGGACGAAGAATATACAGGTTAGATTTAATAATTAATTAGTTAAGATATTTTATATTTAAAATATTCTAGCTTTAGACTTAACAGACGATAAAATCTGTTAAGTCTTTTTTTTGAAATTTATTGCAGCAAATTATAAATCAGTAATTTACGTAATTTTTGTTTTGAATATTAACATAAAAAATTAATTTTTTGATTTACTATTTTAGAGGTACTTTTACTTTTATAAAATAATTACTGAAAAACAGATAAATTGTTTGACGATGAAAGAAAAAATAAACATTATTTTTATAACAATATTAGTTTTTATAAGTACAATAATAGCTTGTAAAATAAATGAGAATGCAGTTTTTAATTATTTGAATAATGCAGAATTACAATATGAAGGAAAAATGCAAGAACAAAATATTGTTAAAGCTTTAGCAGATATTATTAATTTGCCTAAAGAACAGTTGAAAAATATAAAGTACAGCAATTATAAAGGAAAAGAGAACCAATTAGATTTGCAGGAATTGATTTACAAACATTTTGTTCCTGAAAAAACAAATTACACTTTAGGTAATAATTTCTACAACCAAGTTAAAAAGGCAGAAGTGCAAAAGTTAGTTAAGAAGATTTTAAAGCAGATTGAACAGAAGCCAAAAATGAATAAAGCAAAATGAAAAAAACAATTTGGATAATAATTGCTTTAATCTTCACATTTTTAACAGCTATTGTAGGATTAGAATTTAAAAACAGATTTGCATTACCCTATAATTCAAACGGAAACTATTTTGATAAAACTACTACAATTGTATATCATGCACAATCGGTTTTTGTTTATGGACTGATTACATTCATTTTGTTTTTGATAGCACTATTCTTGGCTTATTTTGCAAGTAAAAAATGAGAACGTATTTGTTGAAAATGAGCAAACTAAATCATATTTTAATTAAAAAAAATCAGTAATAAAAAATCTAATAAATTAACAAATATTATTATAAGTTTTAATTCTCTTTTTAAAAGTTTAAATATTATATATTAAAGAATTATATTTGAAATTAATCAATACATTAATATCCTAAAATTGAAAGAAATGGCAAAAAAAGAAAATTTCAAATTACTAATCATCTTAATAAGTTTGCAGTTTGTGGTTTTATCTTGTTCAAATGCAAATAAATCAAAATCTGAATCAATTGAAGACACTATTGTTGAAACTGAAGCAACATTTGTTCCTAATCCTGATTTTAATTTCGATAATTGTCCAAAAGCATGGAGTTTAAAAGAACTTATTGCAACGCCCGATAGTTTTTGTTCGGTTGCTTTATTAGGCGAAGAAGAATATAGGCTTACAGAGTTTCCCGAAGAATTAGCAAAAGCACATTATTTACGAAACATTGATGCCAGAAGAAACAGAATTAGGCATATTCCTGAATTTTTATCTAAATTAAAAAGTTTAGATATGGGAAATAACATGTTAGATAAATGTCCGACAGGATTAGAGTATTTGAAAGACCTTGAAATTCTATATTTAAGCGATAATCAAATCACAAAATTAGATGATGTGATTTTTAGAATGAAAAATCTTAAAGAAATTTGGTTGTTCAATAATTATTTAACCGAAATTCCGGTTGAACTATGTGCATTAACTAATCTTAAAACTATTGCATTAAGCGGAAATGATTTATCAACTATACCTGCAGAAATAAGCAAATTAGTTAATCTTGAAAATCTATATATTAGCGATCAATCATCTCCCGGAATAGTTTCTTTACCAAATGAACTAGGGCAATTAAAAAAATTGAAACATTTGTATATTGGTTCAGGATACAGCGGAGGCGGATCAAGTAATTCTTTCCAAGAAATTCCGCCTTGTATTTTCGAACTTAGCGCATTAACAGAATTAAGTTTGAGTTTTGGGCAGATATACGATATTCCGGCTGATATTGAAAGGTTAAGTAATCTTGAAATGTTAAACATGGAAGGCAATCAATTGGAAGATCTTCCTATAGAAATAAAGAAACTTAAAAAATTAAAGTCTTTATATCTCGGTACTAATAGGTTTAGTAAAGAAGAACAGGAAATTATACGTTCATGGTTTAACCAAGATGTAAACATTGAATTTGAAATTGAAGTAGGTGATTGAGCAATTGTTCAATTTCAGTAGACTTGACTGGTTTTAAAACCGGTTAAGGCTTTTTTTTAAAATTATTGCAGCAGTTTCAATATTAAGTTGAACGTTTGACGCAAATGCTCAGCAAATGATATTGCAGCAACTTAAATACCATGTAATTTTAAATCTGTACCTTCAGTTTAGTTTGTCTTTTCTCAAAAAGTGTTCAATAAATTAAATTTAATTCTTCTAAAACTTTTCTTAAAATAATATTTTATGTGAAACATGTTAAATTTACTTTCCCTTTCCTACTTAGCATAAAAAAGTCTAAAACATTAAAAATTTTTAGAATTTATTATTACTAATTTGATGTATATTAAAATATTAAAAAAAACATCTATTTATGTGTTGCAACATATTATGTTTATACTTATATTTGCAAAAAAATTAATATAATTATGTTATGGCTACAAAAAAAATATTTAACGAGCGTCGTTCCGTCAATTTTTTTGACAATAAAAAATCTATTGATGAAACGCTTTTAAAAGAAATAATAGATATGGCTGTTATTGCTCCATCAGCTTTTAATCTACAACCTTGGAGAATATTAGCGGTAAAAACTGATTCTAGCAAACAGAAACTTTTAAACCTAGCAAATAAGCAGGAAAAAATTTCGGATGCTTCGGTTACTTTAATACTAATCGGAGATAAAGATGGATATGCCGAGAGTAATCCGGTATGGAATGAAATGTTAAAAAGTGTAAGTGGAAATAATGAAATGGTTGAAGGCGCAAAACAAGCCGCTGCTTTTCTTTATGGTTCAAGCGAAGAGCGAAAGCTTAAATTTGCCGAAAGCAATGTTGGTTTACTAGCTATGTCACTAATGATTGCTGCAAAAGAGTACGGAGTTGATTCACATCCTATGAGCGGTATAGATTTCGATGGAATACACAAAGAGTTTGGTTTAAAAAATAGTGAAACAGTAGTTATGTTAATTTGCTTAGGATATTTTGATGCTTCAAAACAACTTTATCCTCGAAGACCACGACGTTTATATAAAGAAATTACAACAATCATTTAATTTTAACAAAATTATGAACACAGAAATTTCGAACACTAGAAAAATTGTAGCCTGGATATTAGCTGGTTTATTGACAGCTCTTTTTTTATTCAGTGCAACAGGAAAACTATTCTTACATCCAGAACAAATGGCGCAAATGAAGTTAGGAGATTGGAGAATAATCATTGCATTAGGTGAAATTGCTTCCGCTTTGTTATTTTTATTCACAAAAACAAATAGAATTGGAACCTTATTGCTTAGTTCGTATATGGGCGGCGCTATAATTATTCATATGACTACCGGCATAAGTATTTTAGTACCAAGTGTGGTTCTTATTGTAGTTTGGATAGTTTTATATCTAAGAAATCCTGATTTTTTTAAAATTGTATGAGAATTGAAGACGAAATAAAAGGAAGATTTAGGAATGAATATCACAAAGGATTAATAAATCTGAAATATACAACAAGGCAACTAAGTTATGAGTTTAATAAATCTCTTAAAGAACATGGACTTGCTGAACCTCAATACAATGTACTAAGAATACTAAGAGGATTTAGTTATGAAGCTCCACTTTCAATTGGTTTTATTAAAGAGCGTATGCTTGACAAAGACTCTGATGTAAGTAGAATTATTGATCGGCTTTTTGAAAAAGGACTTGTTAGCCGCATAGAAAATCCTAACGACAGACGTCAAAAATCAATTGAAATTACTGAAAAGGGATTAGATTTGCTTGATAAGATGCTTAAATGTGAACTGGAAGTAGACACTTTGCTTAATAATTTAACACAGACTGAAGTTGAAGACATGAATCGTCTTTTAGACAAAATTAGATTAAAGGAATAATAAAACAAATTGAGAAATTGAATCGATTGCTAGTGGTAGATTTATCGCCAGCAATCGATTTTAAAATTAGAAATTAAGAATTAAAATTATAGATTGAAAGTTCGTAATTTGCAATTAAAAAATATTGAACCATTAAACCATTGATTAATTGTATAATTAACTGTTATTCAACAATTTCCATATCTAATATTTCATCACCAACTTCAATTTGATGAACTATTCCAATTCCTGAAATAACTTTCCCGAAATTTGTATATCTGCCATCTAAATGTGGTGTTGGCGAATGAGTTATAAACCATTGACTCGATTCTGTATCTTTTCCTGCAGACGCCATTCCTATTGAGCCTTCTTCATAATTTATCATCGAAAACTCTGAGCGAATTGAAAAATCGGGACTTCCCCAACCATCACCTCTTGGACAACCATCCTGAATTACAAAATTAGGAACAACTCTGTGTATTTTCTTGTTTTTATAAAAACCTTGGTCTATTAATTTCAAAAATGTAGAAACCGTTAATGGCGCTTTTTCTACACATAATTCCAGCTCAATATTTCCTTTCGATGTTTGAATTATTACTTTCTGATTTTTATTAATTTTGGCTATATATTTCCAATCAAGTTTATATTCAGTAAATTTTGGATTTTCTTTTTCTTCAGTTCCGTTTATATACGAAACAGTTTTTTTTATCTCAATATATGCTTCAATTTCTTTTGGCAAAATACAATTATTCATTGCTTGAGTTAAAAAATATGTGTTTTTATACTGATTTATAAAATTTAATTCCGGATCTCTAATTATTTCTGCAGCTATCGATATCATAGCCACATCGCCTGATAATATTGCTCTTTTAAAAATAATTGCAAATTCTTCTTCTAAATTTATTTTATTGTGCTTTATGCTGATATTATTAAATTGTTCGAAATCCTTATTCCTTCTCATTTCAGCCAAAGCTTCCATTCCATAAGTACTAATCACTACATTATCAGCATTATACACTTCCTTGCTCACAAAAACATATTCATTTGGATTTCCTCCAAGTGCTTTTAACAAATTTGCTTTTTCATATATATTTTCAGAAATATTATAACCGGAAATTATTGCATTTGTTATCTCTTTTTTGTTTTTTGAATATTTAATTGCAGCAGATAATAAATTAGTTCTAACACGCCAGTTTTTTTGCTTTTTAGCCCATTTAAAATAATTAGTAGCATTTTCTTCTTTCCCCTTTAAAATAAAATATTCTGAAGCTGAAATTGCAACATTTACATTACTATCTGATAATGAACTATATACGCTCTTTTCTGTATTTTCATTTTCATAATTTGATATTGCACGTATTGCACTTATTTTTACACGATAATCTATATCACTTTTAATAATTGAGTCTAAAAAATTAAAACTATTTTTTATTGTTGAATTTGCCAAAGCCAAACACAAATTGCTTTGTGTAAATATATTTTTTGTGTGTTTTAAGCAATTAGTAATTTTATCTGAATACTTATCGAAATTCTGATTTTTTATTCTGCCTAATGCTATGGAAGCCAAATAATTACATGTATCTGAACTTTTACTGTCTGAAATAATTTTTATTATATTTTCAACACAAATGCTGTCTGAAATTCCTTTTATCGCAAATCTGCTGATAGACAATAATTTAGCTTGCTCAATTATTTCATTACTTTTTTCTTTAAATAAATTATTAACAAAGCTTAAAGATTTATTACTTCCTGTTTTGCCTAAAGCCTTAAGAATATATTTTTTAACAATATCAGATTTTTCATTATCAAAAGCCTTAATTAATTGATTTTCTGATATTTGCGAATTTATTTGTCCAATTGCAAAAGCAGCGGCAATTCTAACATTTTCACTATCATCATTAAATAATAACTCAAATAGCTGTTCAATTGCATTACTGTCTTGTACAGAAGCAAAAGCCAGAGCAGCAGCTTCGCGATATTTATCCTTTCTATTAGTTAAAAATTTTAATAACTCTTTAGTATTTCTTTCATCCTGAAAATTATAAATTTCTCTAAAAGTTTCATCAGAAAATTTATTTACATTTAATAATCCATTATTAATCAGATCATTACTATTACAAGAAGAAGCAATAAAAATAATTATTGCTATGATATAAAATGAGTTTTTCACAGATACATTTTTTTGTTCAAAAAAATAAAGCACATGTGTTTTTTGGACAATTATAATACCAAAAAAGTGATTTCTATACAATAATTCAATATTAAAATTTACTAAACAAAATTTACAATTTAATAATATTCTTTATTAATATTTAATAAAATTCTTGATATTTATTATTTAATTTTAGAATGTTCATTTTCGTACATATTTTGTGCATTTGCGAACATATTTTCAAGATAAAAATATCACAAACATCTGATTATCTATATATTATAGTTTATGGCATATCCTTTGGTCTAAATCTTCTGATTTTACAAATTTGAAATATTTTTAAATGAAAACTTTAACGATACCTTTACCCGCTAATAATGAAGATGAAATTATTGATATTGAATTATTTGTTGGACTTGATAAAAAGAAATATGAATTTCGCTTAGAATCTTTTCTCTGGGAAACTGATGACGAACTTTCAAAAATAAGAGACAATACTTCTATATCTTTAGCTAGAATTACAAGATTAAAAAAATCAATTGAAGAATATGATAAAAATTGGGACTTAGTTCAAATTTTTGCACCTATTGAAAATAATAATAGAATAAGAGTTTTATATAGAAAATTAAGACGGAAAAAATAGATTTGAAATACTTAATAAATTCAATTTTATTATTTATAAAGTAAATATTTGATTTTTTTTTATATTGTGATTGTTTTTTAGTGAACCTATTTTATCTAAAAAATTTAAATTAATAAATATGCTTAAAACAAAAAAGCTTGTTAAAATATTTCGCAGCGACGAAGTTGAAACAATGGCGCTAAATAATATAAATCTCGATATCTCTGAAGGAGAATTTGTTGCTATTATGGGACCTTCCGGTTGTGGGAAATCTACATTATTAAATATTCTAGGACTTCTTGATAATCCTACAAGCGGCGAACTATTTTTTAATGGCACTGATGTTTCATACTTTTCTGAAAGAAATAGAACCAAACTTAGAAAAAACAATGTAGGATTTGTTTTTCAAAGCTTTAATTTAATCGACGAACTATCTGTTTATGAGAATGTTGAACTTCCTCTTTTATATCTAAAGAATTCAAAAGCTGAAAGAAAACAAAAAGTAATGGAGGTTTTAGATTATATGCAAATTGCTCACAGAAAAAAACATTTCCCACAGCAATTATCTGGAGGACAACAACAAAGAGTTGCTGTTGCAAGAGCTGTTGTTACAAATCCAAAACTAATTCTTGCTGATGAACCTACTGGTAATTTGGATTCTGCTAATGGCGAAGAGGTTATGAAATTACTAACACAACTTAATAATAACGGTACTACAATAGTAATGGTAACTCACTCTCCTATTGATGCTGATAAGGCGCATAGAATTGTACAATTATTTGATGGTCATATAGTTACTGAAAGCATTAGAAAAGCTTAATCCATTTATTTTGATAGAAATTAATTATGATTAACATAATTTGTAACTTGCTAATTAATTCAGTCTCATTTAATAATTTAATTTGTAATTTGTTAAATGCAAATTGTAATTTGCCACAAAATGCTTAAAAATTTCCTTAAAATTGCTTATCGTAATTTGTTTAGATATAAATTTTATTCAATTATAAATATTTTAGGCTTTTCTATTGGTTTATCCGCTTTTTTACTTGCATATATTTATACTTGTAACAGCTTATCATTTGATAAATTCCACCATAAATCAAACAGAATTTATCGTATAGCAAATATTTATGAAAAAGACAGCACTTTAAACAAATATGCAACAACACCTTTTCCACTTTCAAAATCTTTATTAAATGAATATCCTGAATTTATTGAATCTTCTTTTCGGATTTTTAATTTTCAAGAGCCATTCCAACTTGTAGAATATAACAATAGAAATTTCAACGAAAAAAATTTCTTTTTTGCTGATTCAAGTATTCTAGAAGTTTTTGATTTTAAATTTGTTCAACAAAGTAAAAAAGAATCATTTTTTATCTCTAATTCTGTTATCATTTCAGAATCTGCAAAAGAAAAATATTTTGGAAAATATAATCCTTTAGGCAAAGAAATAACTGTAAATGAAGGGATTAGACTTAAAGTTACAGGCGTTTTTAAAGATTATCCTAAACAATCTCATTTACATTTCGATTTTATTACACCAATTTCTACATTATCAAATATTATTGGAAACGAACCTCAAACTTGGCTTTGGAATGCTTGCTGGACATACGTTTTAACAAAACCGAACATCAATAAAGAAAAACTTGAAAAGCAACTTCCGGCTTTTGTTAATAAGTATTTTGATAAAGATATCAGAAACTATTCTTCACTTTATCTACAAAAACTCTCTGATATACATTTAAAATCTGAATTAGAAGATGAAATTGAAGAGAATAACAGATCAATTTATATTTATGTTATTCTTGGCACCTCAATTTTTTTGCTTTTAATAGCGATGATAAATTTCATAAATCTTTCAATAGTAGGCTCTGTATCAAGAATAAAGGAAATCAGCGTTAGAAAAGTACTTGGAGCAAACAAATTCCAACTAATTCTTCTTTTTATGACAGAAGCTTTTTTATTAAGCTTTTTTTCTTTACTAATTGCTTTGTTTTTTGTTGAAACATCAATATCTGTAGCAGGTAAAATCACTGATAATCAATTCAATATAGGCTTAGTCTTTAATTATAATGCTTTCACTGTCTTGTTTTCAATTATTGTATTTACAAGTATTATTGTTGGTTTAAATACAGGACTTTACACGTCTGGATTTTCATTGCTAAAAATCATCAGAAATAAAACACGAATGGGTAATTTAAAATGGATTTCCGGTAAATTCCTAATTCTTTTGCAATACACCATATCACTAATTTTACTGATATTAGTTTTAATAAATTTTAACCAACTTCTGTTTTTAAAAAACTCAGACCTTGGATTTAACGAAAAAAATATAGTTGTTATTCCTGTAGGAAATACTTCTCTTAGCGAAAATTACAAAAAAGTTAAATCTCTACTTTTAAAAAATAAAAATATTGTTAGTGCAACAGCAATGGATAATATTATAGGCACTAAGTGCTTTCACAAAAGATACTTTTATTATCTAAATAATGAAAAAAAAGTACAGTTTTTCCCTGAAATAACTGTTAGAGATAATTTTTTACAAACTTTTAATATCAAAATTTTAGAAGGTAATGATTTTGATAATAATCAAAATTTTTTTTCAGATACTATTGTTAACGATAAAATTATAATAAATAAAACTTTAGCTTCCTCTTTTAATAATTCACATATCAAAAATGTTATTAATAAAAAATTATTTCGTTTTCAAGGAAATGAAAAAATTGCAGCCGTAATTAAAGATTTCAATACAAATTCCTTACACAATCCACTTAGTCCTCTTGTTATAAGAGTTGACAATAATGAAAATGATGCAATTGAAAACACAAAATACTTAGCAATTAAACTGAACGAAAACTTTACAAACAATGATTTAAAATACATATATAAAGTTTGGAGGAGATTTGAAAAAAAACGACCATTTGAAATCAAGTTTTTATCTGAAATTTTAAATAAACAATACAAAAATGAAGATTTACTGAATTTTTTCCTCTGGATGCAATCTTTACTTGTTATAATAATTAGCGGATTAGGAATTTGGGCCGTAACATATTTCCTTTCTGTGCAAAGAACCAAAGAAATTGGAATTAGAAAAGCTATTGGCGCTTCTGTTTTTGATATTATTAATCTTTTTTCTAAAGATTTTATTAAAATGATTCTAATTGCAAACATATTTGCATGGCCGATTGCCTACTTTTTAATTAATAAATGGCTTAGCATTTTTGCATATCGGGTCGAAATAAACTTTTTTATTTTTCTATTGGCTGCTCTGTTAATGCTTTTCCAAACTCTTCTTATTGTTTGGCTTCAAGCTTTCAAAGTTTCAAATTCAAATCCGGTTAAAGCTCTTCGAGACGAATAAAAAATATTAACATTTTTTAAGGATAGTTTGTTCAATTGCGAACACCAATTGTTTCAAAAACGTTCAAGTATTTAATTAAACGACATAAGGTTAATATTCAATAACTGTCTCTACAACAAGACTTTAAATCAATTGGCACAAATTCTGTAAAACAACTAATAAACAAATTTGGAGGACCAAAAAATGAAAACAAATATTACAAATAAAAAAGTTCTAATCGAAACTATAGCTTTAAGCTTAATGATGTTTTTTTCATATAGTTTTTTGCATGCTCAAGAAAACTATTTAACTATGATTTCAAAATCTACTAAATCAAACCAAGTTTCATTATTATATAAGCAAAACACTAACAATCCTGTTTCTTTTGATGATGAAAAAAGTTTAAACATTGAAAATTGGATGTTTGATCAAAATTTTTGGAATAAAAAAAAGAATATTGAAATCGAAGAAGAACTTGAAATTGAAAGCTGGATGATAAATAAAAACTTTTGGCTAAAAGACAATTTAATAAATAACGAAACAGAAACTTCTCTTCAAATAGAAAGTTGGATGAATGAAACAAATTTCTGGAATTATCAACATAATTTAGAAATTGAAAATTCACTAAAAATTGAAAATTGGATGAATAACACAAGCTTTTGGAAGAAATATTCAACTAACGATAATTTTGAAACTGAAAATCAATTACAAATTGAAAACTGGATGTATAACACAAATTTATGGAAAATCTAATCAAAAAAACATTAATTATATGAATTTCAAATAAACAATTAAAAATTTCAACATAAAAACTTACATATATTCATTTGGGGACAACAGGTTTGAGTTTAATATTCAAGCCTGTTTTTTTTATATAAAAAAATTCTTTTACGTTCTGTTATTTTATAAGGCTTAGATCTAAATTATAAAAATATAAATATTTATATGTTTGCTTATTTAATTATTATTCATTATGTTTGATAACATATTTACTAACCTATAAACTAATTTAAAATGAAAAAAAATTTTGCAATTTTTTTTGTGCTGCTTATAATTGGCGCATGTTCTAAAAATGATGATTTTGTTATTAAATCAGACAATCAAAACATTGAGAATTTAGTTCCAATGGATCCTGCTGAAATAAATCAGGAAATCAAAACATTTCTAAAAGAAACAGGTAATTTTAATTGGAATGATGCAAGCGATTATATGCTTTGGAGTGCATCTGTACATGGTCAAAACGTAGTTACTGTGGGATATGGAAATTCTTCATTCTCAGAAACTAAAAGCACTGAAAACGAAGCAATTAAAAGTCAATTAATTCAAAAAATCTCAGACTTAGAAAACATCAGCAATTCTAAAAATAAGTCTGGAAATGCAATTCTTCTTTACGAAGATGAAGATTTAAATTTCATCGATATTGAAGTTAAAAGCATTGAAACAATCAAAGAACTAAGAACAGATAAAAATGTTCGTTATATCGAACCAGCTGGTTATCAATTTTTTGCCTATGAAACCCAAATGAAAAGTTCAAGCGGATGTACAACAACTGCCGACGCTGTTAATTCAGGTGATTATAGAACAATTAGTCCAAATTGCCTTGTTTCATGGACTTACGATGAGCATAATATAACACAAGCTTGGACTTTAAGTACAGGTCAAGGCATTACTGTTGGTCTTATTGACACAGGCGTTTCTGATTATCAATCTTTATTAGGTTCAGGCTTTAACGATGGTTATTCTTCTGGTAGATATATTCAAAAATATGGATCATATGTCGATTCTTGGAAATGGTGGTCAACAACAACTGATGGTTATCATGATAAATGTGGACATGGTACTTCAATGGCAGCTACAATTGCAAGCCCTAGAAATGATAACGGAATGCCTGTTGGAGTTGCATATAACTGTAACTTAGTTTCTTACAGAGGAACTTCAGATGTTGTTTTAGACGGATATCAGGAACAAAAGGGTGTTGCAAATGCTTTAACAGGACTTGCAAATAATTCAAGCGTTAAAGTAATTTCAATGTCTATTGGTCACATTTTCACAGTTGGTAGAATTGAAGATGCTGTTAAATATGCTTATGCAAAAGGCAAAATGATAATAGCTGCCGGTGGAACATCTACTACTTTCACAAACTTTGTAGGAGTAATTTTCCCAGCAAACATGAATGAAACTGTTGCTGTTACGGGAATTACAAGCGATAACTCATATAACGAATGCGATGTTTGTCATGAAGGCAGCCAAATTGATTTTACTGTTGTGATGTCAAGATATTGGGATGAAAATAGAAACTCTGTTTGTCTAGGATATTACAATAACACTAAAGATTATGTTGGTGGTTCTTCAGTTGCCACATCAACAACAGCAGGTATTGCCGCTTTAATTTGGGCTAGACATCCAAGTTGGACAAGAGCACAAGTTTTTGACAAAATGAAACAATCTGCCGAATTATACAATAATCCTAGTTCTAGCTTTGGTTATGGAAATATAGACGCATACCAAGCTGTTTTATAATAGTTAAGAATTATTAAAACAAATGAAGACTCAGTAAAATGAAGAGAAATCTGCTTTACTGAGTTTTTTTTCATAAGTATACTTCAATAAAATCACTCTTAAATTATTAAAACTTTTATCTTTAAATTTGCAATTCATAATTCATATTATGGAACTTCAAACAATATTATATAAATTTGCCAAAACATAAAGAATTTATAAAATAAACAAATATGGAAAGAGATAAATTAGTTTTTGATTTAATTGAAAAAGAACATCAACGTCAATTAAATGGGATTGAATTAATTGCATCTGAAAACTTTGTTAGTGAACAAGTTATGAAAGCAATGGGCTCTTGGTTGACAAATAAATATGCCGAAGGTTATCCTGGAAACAGATATTATGGTGGCTGCCAAATTGTTGATCAAACAGAGCAACTTGCAATTGACAGATTAAAAGAGCTTTTTGGTGCAAAATGGGCAAATGTACAACCTCACTCTGGCGCTCAAGCGAATGCTGCTGTTATGTTAGCTTGCTTAAAACCAGGAGATACTTTTTTAGGTTTAAATCTTTCACATGGTGGTCATTTAACTCATGGATCATTCGTTAATTTTTCAGGGATACTTTATAGAGCAGTTTCTTATAATGTAAAAGAAGAAACAGGTATGGTTGATTATGACGAAATGGAAGAATTAGCATTAACAGAAAAACCTAAACTTATTATTGGTGGTGCTTCTGCTTATTCAAGAGACTGGGATTATAAGAGAATGCGAGAAATTGCAGATAAAGTTGGCGCATTACTTATGTTTGATATTTCACATCCTGCAGGGCTAATTGCAACCGGATTATTAAAAAACCCATTACCTTATGCTCATATTGTAACAACAACTACTCATAAAACATTAAGAGGTCCAAGAGGTGGCGTAATTATGATGGGTGAAGATTTTGAGAATCCCTATGGTAAAAAAACACCTAAAGGAGAAGTCAGAATGATGTCTTCTTTGCTTGATTCTGGTGTTTTTCCAGGCACTCAAGGCGGGCCTTTAGAGCATGTTATTGCAGCTAAAGCTGTTGCTTTTGGCGAAGCTTTAACCGATGAATTTAAAGAATATCAAAAACAAGTACTTAAAAATGCTGTAGTTATGGCTAAAGCATTTGTAGAAAAAGGATATAAAGTTATTTCCGGGGGAACCGATAATCATTCAATGCTTATTGATTTAAGAACAAAAGTTCCTGAAATTACAGGTAAAATTGTAGAAAAAACTCTTGAAAGAGCCGATATTACTGTTAATAAGAACATGGTTCCTTTTGATTCTCGTTCACCATTTCAAACTTCTGGTTTAAGAGTTGGAACTCCTGCTGTTACAACTAGAGGCTTAAAAGAAGAACATATGCTTAAAATTGTTGACTTAATTGACAAAGTTATAATGAATACAGAAGATGAAAATATTGTTAATCAAGTTAAAGCAAAAGTTAATAAAATGATGAAAGATTTTCCTCTTACAACACATTAATTTTAAATTAGTCATTAGTGTATTAGTCATTGGTAATTACTATAAACTAATGGCTAATAAGCTAATTACCAATATACTAATTACCAATATACTAAAATTATGATTTTAAAATTAATATCAAGGTTTATTCTTTGGATTTTCGGTTGGAAGTTTATTGGAGGTGCTCCAGATGCAAAAAAACTTGTTTTAGCAATTGCTCCACATACGAGTAATTTAGATGTATTTTTAGGCAAACTTGCCAGTTGGATAGCCGGAACAAAAACTCAAATAATTGTAAAAAAAGAAGCATTTACTTTTTTTCAAGGCCCTTTTATTCGCATGTGGGGCGGTGTTCCGCTTGACAGATCAGATACTGGAACAGTAGTTGAAGATATTATTAAATTATTTAACGAAAAAGATGAATTTATTCTAGCAATTACACCTGAAGGGACAAGAAAAAAAAATCCTGAATGGAAAACTGGTTTTTACCGAATTGCTGTTGGTGCTAAAGTTCCTATATATTTTGCTTATATTGACTTTGCAACCAAAACTATGGGAATGGATAAAAGATTTGATCCAACCGGCGATTTTGAAAAAGACATTAAAGAAATTAAAGACTTTTTCAAAGATATGAAAGGATATCATAGAGATAAGTTTGCAACTTAAAAACATATTTTTAATAAATTCCATGAGTAAAAATCTAGCTATAACTATCATTCAATCAAATCTTTTTTGGGAGAATAAAGAAAAAAACATAACGCATTTTCAGCAAATAATTGAAAATCTTAAAGATAAAACAGAACTGATAGTTTTACCAGAAATGTTTACTACCGGATTTTCTATGCATCCTAATAAATTTGCAGAAAAAATGGATGGACTTACCTTGAACTGGATGCAAAAAATGGCTGACGAAAGCAATTCTGCAATTATAGGAAGCTTAATTATTAAAGAAAATAATAATTATTTCAACCGACTTATTTTTGCGAAGCCAAACTCTAAATTAGATTTTTACGACAAAAGACATCTGTTTGGAATGGCCGGTGAAGATATATTTTATAAAGCAGGAGATAAAAGAAATTTATTTGATTACAAAAATTGGAAAATTAAGGCTCTAATTTGTTATGATTTACGTTTCCCTGTTTGGAGTAGAAACGATGAAAACTATGACCTTTTAATTTATATTGCAAACTGGCCAGACAAAAGAATAAAACACTGGAAAACACTTCTAAAAGCCAGAGCTATTGAAAATCAGTCATATACAGTTGGAGTTAATAGAATTGGGAAAGATGGTAACGATATAGCTCACTCTGGCTATTCAGCAGTATATGATTCTATGGGTAATAAAATAAGTTTTACAAAAGCAGGGATTCAATCTGTTGAAACCATTGTTTTAGATAAAGATAATTTAACAAAAACAAGAAATAATTTACCTTTTAATAAAGATTCTGATCAATTTGAAATCTTATTATAATTTTTTTGAATCCTAAAATAAAAAATCACCTTAAAAATAGAATTATCCTATAGGAAAGGTGATTTTTTAAATTAAATCAAATAATATCACTAAAAAGTAAAACCAATTGTCAGTAATGGGTTTGAATATGGCGAAAGTTCATTTTGGTTTAAATTCCATAATATCATAAAATAAACTCCACCTCTTTGTCCCATTTTTTGAAAATATCCACCTCCAACAAGATAATTATCAAACCATTTGCGTTGTAATTCCCAATTACTATCATAATACTCCATATTTAAAGCTTCAATTTCGGCATGAGCGAAAATCCCCTCATAAATATAATATTCTGTAAAAATACTCCCTCCGTATACATCTGTTGAAAATTGGGTGGTATTATTTTGAATGTAACTATATGTAAATTGCATACCCACATTAAATTTTGGAGTTATTCTATAACCAATTAACGGCTTTAAATCTATAATTGTTAATGTACCAAACTGCAAACCTATTCCTCCACCGAAATAAAGTTTATCTTTTACTGATGACTTTTTATTTACATTTACATTTTCATAATATTGAGCATTAGCTATGCCTATATTAAAAACAAAAAATGAGAGAACTATAAGTCTGACATTCAACTTTTTAAGCATATTCATGATTTTATTATTTTATTTAATATTTATAAAACTTAAACTTACAAAAACATTATTTATTTTATTTAGATAATCAAAAATAATAAATAATTAAAAACATTTAGCAAAATAATATTTTGTATTTTTATTTTAAGCATAAATTATATACTTTTAAAAGTTTATTTTTAATTTAATATTAATTTTAGCATAAAAAATTTGAGTTTTCTATGGAAAATAATTTGCAAAAGAAGGTTGTAGATATTCAAATGACCGAAGATACACCAAGAATTATACTTGATGAAAGAAAATCAATTTTTTCAATTGAAGGTCCTTCATATCCTGAAGATGCTTTTACTGTTTATACAACCGTTTTGGAATGGATAAAAAACACAGAAAGCAAATTTGTGAGTGGACTTGAATGTAAGTTTAAATTTAAAGTTATAAGTTCAGCCTCTCATAAAATGATATATGAAATTTTAATTGAACTTGAAAAACTATACAAAGGTTTTGCTAAAATTAAAATCCTATGGTTTTATGAAAAATACGATGAAGACATGCTAGAAGTTGGTGAAGATTTTTCAGACACAATTGACTTACCTTTTGAATTTATACCTTATTAAAAAGCATTAAAGAATAACTAATAAAATATTAAAATCTACGTATTATTCTTTATCATATTTAATTAAAAAAGCTGGAAATCAATATTTTACACACAAAAATCAAAATAAAACAAAAAAAATGTAAATTTTTATGCGATTTATTTTTGCAAAAAGAAATTTTAATTTAATTTTGTCGCACCAAAAGCGAGAATAGCTCAGTTGGTAGAGCACGACCTTGCCAAGGTCGGGGTCGCGGGTCCGAGTCCCGTTTCTCGCTCTTTTTTATGTTTTTAAATGAATGCCCAGGTGGCGGAATTGGTAGACGCGCTGGACTTAAAATCCAGTGACCATTGCGGTCGTGCCGGTTCGATCCCGGCCCCGGGTA